>JBFHGR010000060.1:0-21926 GCA_041583015.1 Parvicella sp.
ATCTTCGTGCAACTGAGGGAGTGCTTTGAAAAACTGTGATTTAGACATTACATATTTGGAATCCACTCTATTGAGTAGTTTCACGCTGTCCATTTCTTTAAGGGAAATAGGGTCAAAAGTGTTTAATATGTCTAGAAGTTTATCCAATTGTTAAGGTTAGACTATGATTATTGCAAAATCCTTCGCTAAAAGTATAAATAATAGAAGTGAATGAATTGGCTAGCAAATTCTTTTATTAACTTTGATTTTTTAGTAATCAATTGGGTTTGATGAAGAAATAACTACTTATGAATTTAAAGTCAATAAATATATCCTATAAGTCTTATGAAAATAGGAATGAACTGGAAGAAATAGAACAGGAATTAATTAGCCATGCAGAAGAGGCGTTGAAAAATGCTTATGCTGTGTATTCTCAATTTCAAGTTGGGGCGGCATTGCTCTTGGATAGTGGAGAAATTGTAACGGGTAATAATCAAGAAAACATTGCTTACCCCAGTTCTTTATGCGCAGAGAGAGTAGCGTTGTATTATTGTAAAGCTCATGCACCTAATGCAGTGGTCAAGAAAATAGCCATCATGGCAAAATCTAAAAAAGGTGAATTGCTAGAAGTGATTTCTCCTTGTGGAGCATGCAGACAAGTAATGAGTGAATATGAAAGATTGCAGACTGAACCGATGGAAGTTATTCTAAAAGGAGAAGGTGAAAGCATTATGGTTTTTGATTCTGTGGCAGACTTATTACCTTTATCATTTAATACTAAAGTTTTGGGAGAATAGTGAGAAAATTATTGATTACCATATCTCTGATGTTCATTGTAGCATTGTCCATTTTAAGTTGTAGCAAATATGCTTCTGACGATTGTATACCTTCTGATGATTGCTACCCCTATGAAATTGATAGTGGTTATGTAACTATTAATCTTACTTATAATGCAGGAGGTGCAGGAGTGCCCATCGCTTTGTTTGAAGGATATGTTGAAGACAATAAATTGATTTGGTATGACACAGTTTATGAAGAATCAATTACTTTTTGGTTGCCCACAAAGAAAAGATATGCTGCTGAAGCTTATTACAAAGTAGGTGGACCTGTAACGGTTGCCCTAGATGGTAAAAAATTAAAAGAAGATTCTTACGAGGACTGTGGTGAGACTTGCTATGAAATCAATGAAATATTTCTGGATTTAAAAAAACTATGATGGGTGGAAAAATTGCGTATTATCTATTAATTATTCCTATTTCAAAACTGCCTTTCTTTCTTTTGTATGGTTTAAGTGATTTTACTTTTTTTGTATTATATCGATTAGTAGGATATCGTAAGAAAGTAGTACTGACAAACATTGCTAAATCCTTTCCTGAGAAAACAGAGAAAGAACATAAAGAAATTATGACGAAATTTTACCGTCATTTTTGTGATTTGGTATTAGAAAGTATCAAAGGATTTACCATTGCGGAGGATAAGATAAGTAAGAGAATGGTTTTCAAAAACAATGAAATTCTAGCGCCTTATTTTAAGGAGGGTAAGGATGTCATCATGGTGGGAGGTCATTATAATAACTGGGAATATTTAGCGGTTGGAATTGGGTTATGCTTTGACTTTATTCCTGTAGGTATTTATAAACCGCTTAGCAGTAAGTTTTTTGATGAGAAAATGAGAGCGTCTAGAGAAAAGTATGGTCTTAAACTTACGCCAATGAAGCAAACCAAAGAGACGTTTGCAACTAATTTTGGTAAGCCAAAGGCGATGATTTTTGGAGCGGATCAAAGTCCTTCTAACGTAGAAAGATGTCATTGGACTACTTTTCTTAATCAAGATACACCAGTGTTTTTTGGACCGGAAAAATTTGCCAAAGAGTATGATTTACCTGTTTTCTTTTCTACTATTAGCAAAGTGAAGAGAGGACATTACGAAGTAACGCATCAATTGATAACAGATAAACCTTTGGAAACAGAACTTGCTGAAATTACAGAAGCACACGTGAGGTTATTGGAGAAAGATATCGTTGACAAACCAGAATATTGGTTGTGGACGCACAAAAGATGGAAACATGCCAGTAAAAGACCTAAAGTATAGGGTATTTAAAATCCTTTTCTAGATATTTACGCCAAAGAGATAGCCTACTAAAGAACTTAGTCCCATGGCGATTGTTCCCCATAGGGTTATTCTTATGATGGCTTTAGTGACGCTGGAACCACCGGTTTTAGCTGCTACTGTTCCTAATAAAGCTAGGAAGAAGATCGAAAATCCATATAAGTAATACTCTAAACCATTAAGCGGTAAAAATAAAACAGTTAATGTGGGTAGTAAGCCCCCAAGTGTAAACGCAGCGCCAGATGCAAAAGCGGCTTGTAAAGGTTTTGCTTGACTAATTTCATTAATACCCAACTCATCTCTTACATGGGTGCCGAGGGCATCATGTTGCGTCATTTCATTGGCTACTTGTAGTGCTGTTTCCTTTTTTAAACCTCTCTTTTCATAAATTTCAGCCAAACGCATTAGTTCTATTTCTGGCATTTCAAGCAATTCTTGTCTTTCCCTTTCAATATCTGCATTTTCAATGTCGGTTTGAGAACTTACAGAGACAAATTCTCCTGCAGCCATGGACAATGCGCCACCTACTAATCCTGCTACACTAGCGAGCAAAATAGAAGTCCTAACATCTGTAGCGGAAGCTACACCAATGGCAAGACTTGCTACTGAAAGAATTCCATCGTTGGCTCCTAATACTGCCGCTCTCAACCAATTACTTTTGTGAATGTAATGGTTAGCGAGGTAATCCTCATTGATCTCTTTCATGATTTTATTGTTAATCTTGATGGAAAACTGATACTTTGTTAAACTTTACATATTAGTCTTCGCACATGGCTAAACTAGCGAAAGTAAGCAAATAATTGTGTGTATATTTTTATTATTCACTGATTAGATTGAATGCACCTTTTGTCAGAAATTGAGCGTTACTATCAAAATCAGCAATGTTTAGAATCTCCGTAAAGTTATTATTTGATAAGCCTTTTATGACTTTTCTTTTGGTAAATGATAAGCCATTCTCTTGAGCTACATTTTTTACTAATACATAGTCCTGATTATCCATGGATATTATAGCCTGTGAATTCAAAGCCATGGAAGAATCATTGGCAGCGTATATTTCTGCTTCTACAAACATGCCTGGTGTAAGTGCTGAATTATTTTCTTTCAGTTGGCAATATAATTTTATAGTTCTATTGTCTGTGTCTATTGTTTTATTGATCAGATACACAGCAGCGTAATGATTTTTAAGTGAGCCCTGAATGCTGAAAGATACTTCCTGATTCAACGCTACTTTTTCAAGGTCTTGCTCAAAAATAGTAAGTTCTAAAAGTAGGTTGTCGGTATTTACTATCGTTAGTGCTATGTCCGATGGATTGAGAAACATCCCTTGAGACACAACTACCTCAGTAATATAACCTGAAATTGGAGAAGAAACGGTTATCGAAGATCTCAAATTGGTTTCGGAGACATTGGAAGGATTAATGCCCATCAATTGTAGTTTCTTTTTTAAACCTTCATGTTGAGCCAGGGTTACTTTGTAGTCCGCTTCTGCTTTGCTGTAGTTTTTTTGAGAAGTGACATTTTCCTTTGCTAATTCTTGTTGTCTCAAATAATCTGATTCAAGAAAAATCAATTGACTTTTAGTTTCCAAAAACTCTTGCTGAATTTGAATGTATTCAGGGTTTTCCAAAGTGAATAGCACCTGTCCTTTACTCACTTGTTGCCCTTCCATGAGTGAAATGTTTTTGACATATCCACCAAAATAAGCACTTACAACTGATTTGTTTTCTGGGGCAACGGTTAGTATGCCATTGGTATGAATAGATTGTTTAAATATGCTTTTTTCAAAGCCTCCGAGTTCCATTTTACCTTGTTCAAATTGTGTTTGAGAAATGGTTATTGCATCCGAAGAAGTTGCTTCTTCATGCATTTCAATAGGTGCTATTTCGTCTGAATTACAAGAAATCATTGTGGCGATAAATACCAATGAAAGTAGTTTGGATATGGTGTTCATATGTCTGTATTTGTTAATCATGTTGGATATTAATTCATTAGGTAATTTGCTTCAATAGCGGTAAGGTTATAGAAGAAATTGTTTTGTAAAAAGGTTAATTTAATCGTGTTTGCATGCTCCAATAGTGTTACAAACTGCAGGAAGTCTATTTCTCCTGCATGGAAAGATTTTGTTGCATTTTTAATTGTTTCATTGTGCAATGTTTTACCATATTCATTGTAGTAGGTAATTCCTTGCTGGTAACTATCCAAATCTTGCAATAGTGATTCGTAATTGGCAAAAAGATGCGTGATGTAATTATCAAAGTCATTTTCTTGCATTAGTAATTCAGTTTTTGCGGCAGCAATTTTAGACTTATCAGATTTATAAAAAATAGGAACTGCTAGTCCTACTTGGAATCCATAATATTTATTAGGTTCCAAAGCGTTGTTTCTACCTTGAAATGCACCCACATTAATATCTGGTAGTAATGCTTTTTTATTTCGTAAAAGTTGATTTTGTAGTATGATCTTGTTTTGTTTTAAATGATCAATGACTGGATTGTTAAGCGTATCCAATGCCGAAATACTATAATTAGATATGGTTGTATTAGCGATGGTATAAACAGTATCAGATTGTATCCATTGGTTTAATTGAATAATTGCTTTTTCTACATTTAATGCTGCTTGCTGCAAAAGTATTTCTACATCTTTCTGTTTGGATTGTGCCAATAACCATTCTAAATTATTGGATTCACCGGTTTGGAATCTTCTCTCAGCACCTGTGGCAAAAATCGTATAAAGACTATCCAGGAATACATAATTGGTTTTAATTTCTTGCCAATGCGCCAATGTGTAATAGGCTTTTGTGATTTCCTTTTTAATGACATATTCTTCTAAGTGTAATTGGTTTTCTGCTTGTGTGGTTTGAGATTGTAATAACTTCTTTTGCGCAGTGTAAAAAGTTGGAAATTTTACAGATTGACCAATGCCCCAAACATTTAATGGAACATTATTAGGTGCTATATTATTTTGATCAAAATTGTAATAAATCTCTGTTTTGTCAAGCGTAAATGCCGTACTTTCTAATTGACGATTCATCTCCATGTTATGACGCAATGCTTCCAATTTGCTGTTGTTTTTTACAGAAAGTTCAATTGCCTCATCTAATGTGATAGGTAGACTTTGAGCATGGCTAAATGATAGGGTGCCGAATAGTAAAATGGTTAATAATGGTTTCACAATTTTCTTCTTATTTCGTTTTTGACTCTGTTTTTCAAAAAGAGCATATAAAACTGGTAGAACTACTAGGGTAAGCAGTGTAGCAGTAATTAATCCTCCAATTACAACTGTGGCCAATGGTCTCTGAACTTCTGCGCCTGCATTGGTAGAAATGGCCATTGGTAGAAACCCTAACGCAGCAGCAGTAGCAGTTAGTAAAACTGGTCTTAACCTTAATTGTGTGCCTACAAGGACTATTTTATTAATGTTTTTCATGCCATGGGCTTTCAATTCTTTGAATTGTTCAATCAATACAATTCCATTTAAAACGGCAATTCCAAACAATGCAATAAAGCCTACACCTGCAGATATACTAAAAGGTAAATCTCTTATGTATAGAAATAATACGCCACCTACCGCAGATAAAGGAATAGCGCTGTAAATCATCAATGCATCTTTCACAGAGTTAAAAGCAAAGTAGAGTAGGAAAAAGATAAGAATCAGTGCAATGGGAACTGCTACCATTAATCTATTTCTGGCAGATCGTAGGTTTTCAAATTGTCCTCCATATTCCACGGTATAGCCCTGAGGTAGTTGAATGTCTGTTTCTACAATGCTTTGAATGTCTTGTACCACAGATTCTAAATCTCGGTTTCTCACATTGACACCTATTACGATTCTTCTCTTGGTGTCGTCACGAGATATTTTTGCAGGTCCTTTGGTGTAATTTATAGTTGCAAATTCAGAAAACGGAAGTTGGCTGCCATTAGGTAATAAAATAGAAGTTGTTTTGAGATTGGAAATGTCTTTTCTATGTGCTTCATCAAATCTAACAACGAGGTCAAATTGTTTTTCGCCTTCAAATATTGTTCCTGCTGTCTTACCTGCAAAACCTGTGGTCAAAATCTGATTTAAATCCGCTATGTTTAAACCATATTTCGCAATTTTTGGTCTATCGTAGGTCACGGTCATTTGTGGTAATCCTGCTACTTTTTCTACAGAAATATCTGAAGCGCCTTCTACATTTTGAATGGCTTTTTCAATGCGTAATGCTGTTTGATATAACGAGTCTAAATCTTCTCCAAAAATTTTGATTGCGATGTCTGCTCTTACACCGGTTATCAATTCATTGAATCTCATTTCTATAGGTTGTGTAAACTCGTAATCTAGTCCTGCAATGTTTTCTAATTTTGCTTTGAATGCATCTGTCAATTCATCCTTGGTATGAGCGGTAGTCCATTCGCTTTTGGGTTTTAATTTGACAATGACATCACTTTCTTCCATAGACATTGGATCTGTAGGCACTTCTGCTGCTCCAATTCTCGAAACAACTTGGTCTACTTCTGGGAAAGTCATCAGAATTTTTTCAATTTCTGTGGTAGTAGCAACTGTTTGAGATAAGGAAGTTCCAGTTTTAAGTACAGGCTGAATGACCATGTCACCTTCGTCTAGCGTAGGCACAAATTCTCCTCCCATACTTCCAAATAGAATATAAACAAAAACCAGTAAGGAAACTGCACCACCTAAAACAATAGTCTTTTGTCTCAAAGCCCATATAATTACAGGATGATAAATTCTGCCTAAAAAGCTCATTAATCTAGTCGAGATATTTTTCTTGTTGGGGTCTGTTGGTTTAAGAAAGAGAGCTGCCATTACAGGTACATAAGTAAAACATAATAACATGGCGCCAATTAAAGCGAAACTAAAAACTAGTGCCATTGGTCTAAACATTTTCCCTTCCACATTGGTTAACGAAAGAATAGGAATAAATACAATAATAATGATGATTTGCCCAAATACTGCTGAACGCATCATTTTGGTTGTTCCAAGAAAAGTTATTTTATCTATAAAGGATTTTTTTTCATCGCTAGGTAATGCATTAATATTGTAGCGTTCTGACGTGATCTTAAAGGCAACATATTCTACAATAATCACTGCGCCATCTATGATAATACCAAAGTCAATAGCGCCCAGACTCATTAAGTTGGCATCTACACCAAAAATGTACATTAAGGAAAGTGCAAAGAATAAACAAAGTGGAATAACGGAAGCAATCACCAATCCAGATCGGAGGTTTCCAAGTAGCAATACCACCACAAAAATGACGATTAAACAACCTAGAATAAGGTTCTCAGCAATGGTGAAAGTTGTTTTGTCTATCAACTCACTTCTTTCTAAGAATGCATTTATTCTAATTCCTTCTGGCAGGAGGTGCTGAATTTCTTCAACTCTTAATTTCACGGCATTTATTACCTTTTTAGAATCTGCACCTTTTAGCATCATTACCTGTCCCAACACTTTCTCTCCTTCGCCATTGCCTGTGATTGCACCAAATCTATTGGCCGCGCCAAAACCAACTTCTGCAACATTTTTGATGTAAATAGGAAGCCCATCTCTATTGGTCACCACTATGTTTTCTATATCCTCTAAAGAGGTGGCCAACCCTTCGCCACGGATAAAATAACTTTCATATTCTTTCTCAATGTAGCCTCCTCCTGCTATGCTGTTGTTATTTTCTATGGCTCTATAAATTTCATCAATGGAAATATTCATTGCCCTTAAAACCTCTGGATTTATGGCAACTTCATATTGTTTTAAAAATCCACCCCATGTATTTACTTCTACTACACCTGGAATTCCTGAAAGTTGTCTTTTGACTACCCAATCTTGAATGGTTCTTAAATCTGTAATGGAATATTTTGATTGGTGTTTTGGGTCAACATCTAATACATATTGATAGATTTCCCCCAAACCTGTTGTTACGGGGCCCATAAATGGTGAGCCAAAACCTGTTGGGATTTTTTCTTCAGCACTCTTAATTTTTTCAGCTATTAATTGTCTGGGTAGATAGGTTCCAATGTCATCATCAAATACAATTGTTACAACAGATAAACCAAACTTGGAGATAGATCTAATTTCCTTAACGTTTGGTAAGTTGGCCATTTCTAACTCAACAGGGGAGGTCAGAAATTTTTCTACATCCTGAGTAGCAAGGTTTCTTGAGGTTGTGATTACTTGAACTTGGTTGTTCGTAATATCTGGTACCGCTCCAAGTGGAATATTCATTAGTGAGTATACTCCTGCGCCTACTATAAAAGCAGACATTAGTAGCACAATCAACTTGTTGTTGATACTAAAGTTTATGATTTTTTCTAACATTGATCCTTTTTTAAGTATGAATCAAATGTATGATGGAGTGTCTAAAGGTTTCCTTAGTGTTTTCTTAAGATTTCCTTAAGATTGATTGTGATTTCAGTTCCTTTATCTATTTCGCTGGAAATTAGTAGTTCTGCATTTATTGCTTTGGCTGCTTTTTGAGCAATGGAAAGACCTAAACCGATGCCTTTTATTTCTTTGTGTTGTAAGGCGTCAGATCTGAAGAAAGGCGTGAATATTTGTTGTAAATCGTCTTGTTTTATTCCAATACCGTAATCTTTAATTTTTAAAATTGCTTGTTCATTTTCTATCTGACAGGTAATATCAATTTCACCATTGGGGTTGGAGTATTTTATGGCATTACTCAATATATTGTCTACAATTAAGGTGGTGTAAAAACTATTCACAAATACATTGGTATCGCAATGGTCTAGGTCAAAATTAATTTGAATCGCTTTTTCTTGAATGGAAGGTTGTCTTTGTACTATTATTTGGTTGACAATAGCCGCTAAGGAAACTGAAGAACTGGCATTCAATTCAGGATTAGCATCAAATCTCGCTAATTCTAATAATTGATCTATCGTAGCAGACATCCTGTCTATTTCGCTTAAGGAGTAATTGATTTTTTCCTGGTATTCTTCATGAGAACGTTCTTTTCTAATTAAAACTTCTAGTGTCCCGCGCAATACAGATAGCGGAGTCCTAAGTTCATGGGATGCATCAGAGGTGAATTGTTTTTCTCTTTCCAATGCCAATTCAATTCTTTCTAACAAACCATTAATGGAACTGGATAAATCATAAAGTTCATCATCATTTTGAGGCAGTTCCACACGTTCGTTTAGGTTATTTTTGGTGATTCTATTGGTCGTATTGATAATAGACACCACAGGAGTGATACTTCTTCCTGCAAGAAAAGCTGAGATAAAAAACAAGCCTATCAATACAACTGGATAGAGCAGTAATAGGGTGTTTCTAAGGTTCTTAATTACCATCAAAGAACTATCTAATGACATGGCAGCGATAATATATCCAGCCGTTTCTCCATTGTTTAATACGGGTATTTGTACTTGACGAATAGACCTATTGATTAATTGAGCCGTGTAATGATCTCCAGGTTTATTATTTGAATGGAAATCAAGTTCATTCTCTTTGAGGTTGGGAGATTTATCCATTAATTCTCCATTTTTATTGATCAATTGGATAAAAACAGGATTTACTTGTACTTCTGTGTGTTCTTTTTCTTCTAGTGCATCTTTGTTGATGAAACCGATACCATTGGTGGTTATTTTTATTTCAGAACGATGCTTCTTTGCTTCAAAAGAGAGGTCGTTATCAATGTTTTGATAAACAGTTTGTTGCACAATAAAGTAGACTACGCTAAAGACCAAAGCAATGATAATGGCAGTGGCAAGCATAAAATGCGTTGCTATTCTTTTTTTGAAACTTAAACTCATATTTCTTTGGCTATATATCCAATGCCTCTCACTGTTTGTATGTAGTTTTCTGTATCAGAAAGCGACAACTTTTTTCTTAATGCGTTGATGTAGACATCAATTACACTGGTGTTGTAATCAAAATGAATATCCCAAACACTTTCTATGATTTTAGTTCTAGTACATACCTTACCTTTATTAATCATGAGTAGTTCTAGTAAAGCAAATTCTTTCTGTGTTAACGCGATTTCTTGGTTGTTTTTAGTAACGGTATGTGACTCACTATTCAAGGTGATATTTCCTAAAGTTAATTCACTAGTTTGTGTCATTTTTGATCTGAGCTGAACTCTAATTCGCTGCAATAGTTCTTCAAAATGAAAAGGCTTTTTTATGTAATCATTACCGCCCACTTGCAATCCAAAAATAGTCTCTTGAACGGTGTCTTTGGCAGTGAGAAAGATAACAGGTGTCTCCTTGAATTCTTTTCTGAATTGCGTGCATATCTCAATACCACTTTTTTCGGGAAGCATCCAATCCAATAGTAATAGATCATACTCTCCAGATAAGGCAAGCATTAAACCTTCATTTCCAGCATGAGCCACATCTACAGCGAAGGATTCCTCTTCCAATCCTTGCTTTAGGAAGTTGGCAATACCGATTTCATCTTCAACTATTAAGATTCTCATATTACAAAGGTTAGTTAAAAAAGAAGTAAAACGAAATTTGTAATCTTAAAGTTTGCTTAAGATTTTAATACCCATGCAAATCAATATCCTCTGTTTCTACCATGTCCACCCATTTTTTCATTTTCTTCTGAATTACTCTAAAATGATGTTGCTCTTCTGGTGAAACTAAAGTAATAGCATCTCCTGGAGATTCTGCACGACCTGTTCTTCCTATCCTGTGGATATAATCTTTGGGAGATCTTGGTAATTCATAGTTGATTACACATGGTAAAAATTCAATGTCAATTCCTCTGGCTAATAAATCTGTTGCCACCAAAACTTTTAAATAACCATTTTTAAAATCTGTCAAAGCAGCAGTTCTTGCTTTTTGACTTTTCTTAGCATGAATAGCTTGTGCATTGATGCCGTTTTTACGTAGTTTATCAGCCACATTATCCACTTTATAAACTGTGGATGCAAAAATCAATATTTGTTTATAGTTGTTATTCTTAATGATGTACCTTAAAAGCGGACCTTTTCTTTCGTTTGTGGTTCTATAGGCTACTTGTTTGATTAAGTCTACATTATTTTCCTTTGGTGTTACCTTTACGGTAACAGGATCTTTTAGTAAAACTCTTGTGATAGCTTCCACGCCTTCACTTAATGTGGCAGAAAAAAGTAGGTTTTGTCTTCTTTTAGGAAGTAATCCTAAAATTTTGTCCATTTCCTCCTTAAATCCAAGGTTTAAGATTTTATCTGCTTCATCAAGGACTAATGTACTCACACTATCTAAGTGAAGTGCTTTGTTTTCTAGCAGTTCAATCAAACGACCTGGTGTAGCTACCAAAACATTTACGCCATTCATCTTCATCATCTGAGGATTGATGGACACACCACCATACACCGCCATTGATTTTACTCTTTTGGGTAAATCTGCGCTAAAGTCTCTGAAAACTTCATGGACTTGCATGGCCAATTCCCTAGTGGGAACTACTACTAGGGTATCAATGTGTCTGTTAGGTTTTGGTTTTTCTGACATCAAGTTAGTCAGAATAGGTAAAACAAAACTAGCTGTCTTTCCTGATCCTGTTTGCGCTATTCCTAAGATATCTTTTTTGGCTAGTACAGCGGGAATCGCCTCTTCCTGAATAGGATAAGGTTTTTCAAATCCGTAATGCTTTAAAGTTTTAAGTAGGGAAGGAGCTAATCCAAGTTTTTCGAATGACATATTGTTGTGCTAATTTCTTTGATATGCTCGCAAAGATAAGTCAATTTACTTGCTTAAAAATTGAAATTTCACATTTTTCCAATTCACATGAATTGCTTTATAAAAGTCAATCCCAGCAATGGAACAATTTCAAGATTACACTCCTTAACTATTTGTTACTGAATTGGTAGATTTGTTAAAATTTTGCCAAATAAATGACGCTCACCTAAAAAAATGTGCATTTTTGCGGCTTAACCTTAAATATTAACAATGTTACAAAACCAATTGAACATTTTTTATAAAATAACGTTATTCATTTTGTGTCTTTTATCATGGTCTTATGGATTTTCTCAACGTCCTAGTGGAGGCGGAAAACCTGGATCGACTGGTCTAGGAGAGATTTCCGGACAAGTAATTGACAGCAAAACAAAATCACCAATGTCTTACGTGACTGTTTCGCTTCTTGATGCGAAGGATTCTAGCATGGTTACAGGCGCTATAACCAACGATATTGGGGAGTTTGTGATTTCTAGGGTGAAGTATGGTAATTATTTGGTGCGTTTTTCTTTTATAGGTTATAAGAATAAATATATCCCGAATGTTGTCATCAGTAAGGAAAAGCAAAATTTTGATTTCAATAAAGTCGAGTTTGCAGCAGACGAAGAGGTTTTAGAAAGTGTTGAAATTGTAGTAGATAAACCTGTTGTGTCTTATGAAATCGATAAAAAGGTTGTCAATGTAGAAAACATGACGACTGTTGCAGCGGCTTCAGCATTGGAGGTTTTGCAAAATATTCCTTCAATAACAGTGGATATGGATGGCAACGTTAGTTTGAGAGGTAGTGCTGGTTTTACTTTGCTGATTGATAATGTTCCTGCCAATATGGATGCGTCTGATGCATTGCAAATGATTCCAGCAAGTAACATTAAAGATATTGAAATCATTACAAATCCTTCCGCAAAATACAATGCTGAAGGAAATGCAGGTATCATCAATATTATTTTAAAGAAAGATAAACTGGATGGTATTAGTACATTAATCAATCTAAATGGAGGTAATTATAACAACTATGGCGGTGACTTTTTAGTGAGTGTCAACAAGAATAAAATAAAGTTTAACATAGGTGGCAATTATAAAAATGCTAATCGTTATAGGGATATTTACCAGATACGTGAAACACAGGTCGGTGATGCGTTATCTCAAATAGAAGGACAAGGCGAACATCGTTTTTATAGAACGAACTACGGTATCAACACTGCATTGGAATATACGCCCAACAGAAAAAGTACATTTTCATTCGGATTAAATGGCAACCAAAGACAATACAATGCTGCGGCTAATTATTTTTTTACAGAGTCTTTGAATGATTCAATTGTTTCTACATATGAAAATAGGGAAAGAACCCTTAGAAAGTTTTATGGTCTTACTGCAAGTGGAGGTTATACTTTGAATATTAAAGGGAATAAAGAACATCGATTGAGTCTTACAGGAATGTATAATTTGCATGATGGGAATGAAGATGCACAAACAGAATACTTTAATGAAGTAGGTGATTTTCAAGGGGGAAACAGAGCAACGGAAATTGGACCTTCTGGTTTGTTGAGGTTAAATGTAGATTATGAATTGCCCCTAAAGAACAAAAGAAAATTTAAGACAGGACTACAGACGGACTTGGGAAACAATAGTGATGACCAAGATTCTTATATTTATAGCGATAGCCTTGAAGCGTATGAAAGACTGGCGTTGTATTCTACGGATGTTAGTTATTTACAGAATGTATATGCAGGATATGCTATTTTTAGTGGTGAATTGAAAAAACTTGGCTATCAATTGGGGATAAGAGGTGAATACACAGATCGAAATATCGCAATTACTACGGGCAACGTGACAACAGGTGTGAATAGAATGGATTGGTTTCCTTCTGCTCATTTCTCTTACCAACTAGATGATAAAAATCAATTCATGGCCAATGCTTCTAGGAGAATTCAACGTCCTAGAAGTTGGTACTTGGAACCATTCATCACTTGGGAAGATCCCTACACAGTTAGGACGGGTAACGCTGAATTACTACCGGAATACATTCAATCTTTTGAGTTAGGTTACATTAGAAGTATTGAAAAAGGCAGTTTCTCAGCAGAGTTATACTTTAGAAATACCAATAATATCATTGAACGAATTCAGGAAGTGTACACCACGAATGTGATTTTGAAAAGACCTGTAAATGCTGGCACATCAAAATCATTGGGAGGTGAGATTTCTTACAGAAAGCGATTGCTTAAATGGTGGTCACTCGACTTCGGAACCAATGTTTTCTTCTATCAATTAAAAGGAAGTTTAGGTACGTTGAATATCGATCAGCAGAACTTTACTTACAATGCTAGACTGGGAAATACTTTCAACCTGCCAAAGGATTGGAAAATTCAGTTAATTGCAAATTATAATAGCCCTAGGGTTGCTGCTTTGGGAAAAACTTCAGAGTTTTATATACTAGATTTGGCGGTTAAAAAAGACTTTTGGGAAAATAAATTATCTACATCGATACAAATGAGCAATATTATTAATTCAGAGATTAGAGAGTCATTTGTAGAAACTCCAACTTTATATTCGTATAGAAAAGCTACGCCTAAATGGCCAGTGTTTACAGTCTCAGCATCATTGAGGTTGAACAACTACAATCAGCAAGATAAAATCAACACTGTGAAAGGTGATGAGTTTTAGAAGTTACTTACTTAGTTACACTGTAACCTAATAAACTCATTTGACTTAATTCGTATGATTTAATGATAGTGAAGTATTTTGGATAGGTTCAATATTTAATTTTTCTTGGAAAGAAAATGTCACAATCAAACTTCAAATTCTTATTTTCGCACCATAAATAAAGCGTATGATTTCTGTAGATAATGTTGGAGTAGATTTTAGTGGGAGTACACTATTTAATGATGTGTCATTTGTCATCAATGAGAATGATAAGATTGCTTTAATGGGCAAGAATGGTGCTGGTAAATCTACTTTGATGAAAATCATTGCGGGGGTTCAAAAAGCCAATAGAGGAGCAGTGCGTAGCCCAAAAGATACGGTCATTGCTTATTTGCCGCAACATTTACTTACGGAAGACAATTGTACTGTTTTTGAAGAAACTGCCAAAGCTTTTGGTAGCATCTTTGAGATGCGCGATGAAATTAATAGACTCAACAAAGAACTGGAAACCAGAACAGACTATGAATCTCAGGAGTACATGGATATCATAGAAAAGGTAACAGAACTGGGTGATAAATTCTATAGCATTGAGGAGATAAACTATGATGCCGAAGTAGAGAAAGCATTGCAAGGTTTAGGATTCAAACGTGAAGATTTTACCAAACAAACTTCTGAGTTTAGTGGAGGTTGGAGAATGAGAATTGAACTAGCTAAAATCTTATTGCAAAAACCTGATTTGATTTTACTAGATGAGCCTACCAATCACATCGATATTCAATCTGTAGTATGGTTGGAAGATTTCTTGACCAACAAAGCCAAAGCAGTAGTTGTGATTTCTCACGATAGAGCATTTATTGATAACATTACCAATAGAACCATTGAGGTGACAATGGGTAAAATCTATGATTATAAGGCTAATTATTCTCATTATTTACAATTGAGAGAAGATAGAAGACAACACCAAATAAAAGCCTACCAAGAGCAACAAAAAATGATTGCAGATAACATGGCTTTTATTGAAAGGTTTAAGGGAACTTACTCCAAAACCAATCAAGTGAATTCGCGTGAAAGAATGTTGGAGAAGTTAGAAATAATTGAAATTGATGAGATTGATACATCTGCTTTGAAATTGACATTTCCTCCTGCGTCACGTTCTGGTGATTATCCTGTTATAGCAAAAGACTTAACCAAAAAGTATGGAGAACATGTGGTTTTTCAAAATGCTAATTTAGCCATAGAGCGTGGTGAGAAAGTATCATTTGTAGGTCGTAATGGTGAAGGAAAATCAACCATGATTAAAGCCATCATGGGAGAAATTGAGTTTGATGGTGAATGTGGATTAGGACACAATGCTAAGGTTGGGTATTTTGCACAAAATCAGGCTTCATTGCTAGATCCTGAATTAACAGTTTTCCAAACCGTAGATACTGTAGCGGTAGGAGAGGTTAGAACACAGATTAAAAATATCCTTGGCGGATTTATGTTTAGTGGTGATACCATAGATAAGAAAGTAAAGTTTCTTTCTGGTGGTGAGAAAACTAGATTGGCAATGGTTAAGTTATTATTGGAACCTGTCAATGTATTAATTCTGGATGAGCCAACCAATCACTTAGATTTAAAATCTAAAGATGTACTTAAAGATGCATTGCTAGCATTTGATGGAACTTTAATCTTAGTTTCTCACGATAGAGATTTCTTACAAGGATTATCTCAAAAAGTGTTTGAATTTAAAGACAAAAGAGTCATTGAGCACTTTGAATCTATTGATGAATTCCTAAAAAGAAATAGGGTAGAAAACTTGAAGATATTACAATCTTAAAAGTATTTCAATTTACAGTACACTTTTATTTCATTGGAACTTTTAAAACTAAATTCATGTAATTTGGGATAAGAAAATCCTGTGTGATAATAATTGGAGAAAGCATATCCTTCTTTGGGAACACCAATGAAGTTATAATCCATTTTTGCGTTGGAATTGGCATCGTCCAAAACAGCAAAGCCGTAGGTGTCTGCAGGTAAGGTGATGTACATACTCAACTTACCATTTTTTATAGCATCCTTTGAATAACTAAGTAGTTTGTAGGCTTTGTCTTTGTCTAGTTGCGCTTGGCTTTGATAGATGGCTATTCTAATTACACCTTCTTTGGTCTTAATATTATCAATGACAACGTTTACACTTTGTGAAAAATAAAATGACGTTGCACAAAATACTGTGGTGAATAAAATGATATACTTCATGCTTATAGAAACAAAGCAAATCTTATTTTGTTTATTGGCAACTATAAATTTTCTAATTCACGTAAATAATCATACTGCAAATCTTCATGCAGCGAACCAATAGTCTTCTCAATGGCTGCTTTCTGACGAAGGAAAATATTCTCTAAGACTAAATTTCCCGTAATGGAAGGTCTTAGTTTTTTCATTTGTGCGCAAAAATGAATGAGCAATTCCACCTCCGTTTCTTTCTTTTTGGAATACCTGATGTATTTCTTTACATTGCGTTGAATCTTTCTTACCGTCTTTTTCATCAGGTAATAACTAGAGGTATTGATTTCGGAAAATAGAAATTCGGTTTCTTCCTGCACGTTTGCTATAAATTGTTCTTCGTCTGAAGATTCATAAAGCAAATAGGTGAGGAGTTCCTTGTTTTCTTTTTTAAATTTAGCAAGGTTTAAGCATATTTCTAACAATTCTTCTTGCGTGCATTGTTTTAAATCTTTTTTTAACTCGCTTACCGTTGCTGCCTTCATAGTTAGTTTTTAGTTGCTATAAAGTTAACAGTTTTTATAGATATCAGATTGCGAGTTCTGTAAGAACATAATCCAATTGCTCTCTCCAGTTTTTATTTTTAGAAATATAACTGTCTGCACCATTACGTTTTAAATCTATCACAACATTTATTTCTTCTTGTGAACTAATCATCACCACTTTTGTTTTGGGCATCTTTAGTTTGATTTGCTTAATCAAATCATTACCAGTTGCGTCTGGAAGATAGTAATCTAAGAAAATAACGTCAGGAGATTCTGTTTCATAAAAAGAAAAGAACTCTTTGCTGGTTGTAAAACTGTTTACCAAATTTTCTTTAGTATTATTTAATATCCATTTCAAATGGAATGAAAAGATCTCATCATCCTCCAAAATTGCAATGTGATTAAAAACAGATGGAATGGTCTTAAAAACTTCTGGAATAAACCAGTTCCAATCAAATGATTTCTTACTGGAATTAAGTTTATTTAATACTTTGTTCAATTCTTCTATACCAAAATTTTGTTTGGAAATAATGTCATCAGCACCTAGTTGTATGCTTTCTGCAATTTCAGATACATCAGAAAATGTTGACATGATGATTATATAGACATCTGGCAATAATTGTTTAAACTCCTGAATCAGTTGATTGCCGTTTACACCGGGTATCCAGTTATCCAAAAAAATCACATTGGGTTTTATTTCCATGACCTTGTCTCTGGCCCCAAAGGAACTCTTGGCTTTGTGGATGTTTCCTGCCATACTTCCTAGCATTTTCTCAAGTTTTGCAGTAAAAATGCTATCGTCTTCAACGATTAATGTATTTATCTTTTTCATGACAGTATTAGATTATGTTGTCTTGGAGTCTGAACAAAATAAGCATGTTTTTGTACTTGAAGCAATGATTTGAATAAACCAAGTATAATTAATCGATAAGTGGTAAGATTTATCCGTTCACGGTAAGAAATGATTTTTGTTAAACGATATTTTTTCACTTTTACATTTAGTACATAGGTTTCTTGGCTCCGTCTATAAATGACAAGTGACGTGTTACTTAATAGCGAGAAATCATTGCTCATAACTTTTCATAAACGAATAATCTATCACTTTCAGCAGATAATCATTATGCCTAGATTTGTAGTTTAGGTATTATTACTATTGTATTGAATTATACATTAACAAAAGCACATGAAAACAACTAGACACTACATCCTCATTTTTGCAGCCATTTTTATGGCCATGGTATCCTGCTCCGAAAAGGTGCAAAAGAAATTAAGAGTCAATCCGGAATTTTCTGAATACGTAAGCGGCTACACTTCTGGTGTGATTGCCAAAGAATCTACCATTCAGATTCAGTTGACATCAGATTATAAAGGAATGATCAATTATGATGAGCCGATAGATCAAAAACTATTTACCTTTTCTCCGGAAGTAGAAGGTGATGCGTATTGGGTAAGTAGAAATGTGGTTGAGTTTAGACCCAAAGAGCCAATGGCTTCGGGTAAGCAATATGAAGTACATTTTAGTCTAAAAGACTTGGTAGAGGTAGAAGAAGGTTTTGAAGATTTTTCTTTCAACTTTAAGACAGTAACCCAAATGGGGAATATCTACATTGATGGATTGGTTACACCAGATGTGAGTGACTTGTCTTCGCAAACGCTAGAAGGAAGATTGGTGCTGAGTGATGTAGCAGATACCAGTGATATTAAAAAGTCATTGACTGCTTTTCAAGGCAAGCAAGAGTTAAAGGTAGATTGGATTTTTCAAGGTGGATTGATACACAGGTTTGTAGTGGATGGTGTGACAAGAAGTAAGGAAGAAACAGAAGTGAAAATTTTGTGGAATGGTGCTCCGCTGGGTAGTGATGCGCAACAAGCAGAAGTTATCAAAGTAACAGCATTGGGAGATTTTAAAGTGTCTAATATTGAAGTAATTCATGAGCCAGACCAATATGTACGTGTGCATTTTTCTGATCCAATCTTAAATGGTCAAAACTTAGAAGGTTTAATTACCATTGATGGTGCAAAGGATTTCAATTACTTAATCAATGGACATACAGTAAGTGTGTATTACAATAAACGATTAACAAAGTATCATGAGGTACACATTAGCAGTGGAATTAAAAACATTGCGGGAGCCAAAATGAAGAAAGGGACCAACCTTGAATTACTATTTGAAGGATTGAAGCCGAGTATCAAATTGCTAAACAATGGAGTTATTGCTCCGCATACGCCTAAAGGTGTTCAATTTCCTTTTGAAGCGGTCAACCTAAAAGCCGTAGATGTCTATGTTACAAAAATTCACGCCAATAATGTGCACCAATTCTTACAGGTAAATAGCCTTTCGGGTGATTATCAAATGAAACGTGTTTCGGAGGAAGTGTATGTACAGACGTTAATGCTGAATGAAGACGAAAAGATCAACCTTCACCAGTGGAATAAATTCTACATTGATTTGACGCCTATTGTTGAGCAAGATGAAGGTGCATTGTACCAAGTAGAATTAAGATTCAAAAGAGAGTATAGTATCTACGCTTGTGCGGGAGAAGATAGCCAAGCGCAAACCTCTGTTCAGAAAATAAAGAAAACACACAATACGGAATGGACAGAAGCAGGTTGGGATAGTTATGACTATTGGTATGACTATGATTACTACGATTATGATGATTACTATTATGACTACAACTATGATTACAAGGAGCGTAATAATCCTTGCAACTTGGCATACTACAGTGGCAAAACTGTCAAAGCAAATATCTTGGCGTCAGACATTGGTATCGTGGCCAAAGCGGGTGGCGATAATGTAATGCATGTCTTCTTAAATAATATTCTAAATACTGCGCCTTTAAGCGGAGCAACGGTGGAGTTCTATAATTATCAAAAACAATTAATCGATACTAAAACTGCTGATGAACAAGGTATGTGTGAAGCACATTTGGATGAAAAGCCTTTCTTGATTGTTGCCAAAAATGGTAAACAAAGAGGTTACCTAAAACTGAGAGATGGAGAATCACTGTCTATGAGTAAATTTGACGTAAGTGGTAAGTCTGTTCAGAATGGATTGAAAGGAATGTTGTATACAGAGCGTGGTGTGTGGAGACCTGGCGATAGCATCTACGTAGCATTTATGCTAGAGGATAAGAATAATGTCTTGCCAAATAATCACCCGGTGATGTTTAAACTGACCAATCCGCAAAATCAATTGGTAGACAAACAAATCTTAACCAAAGGTCTGAATGGTTTGTATGATTTTAGAACGGCTACGCAGCAAGAAGCCATTACTGGTAATTACTATGCTACGGTTTCTATTGGAAATAGATCTTTCTCAAGAGTAATAAAAGTAGAGACAGTGAAGCCAAACAGATTGAAAGTTTACCTAGACTTTGGCAAAGAACTACTAGCACAAGGTGACAGGTCTAACGCTGGAACATTGAATGTAAAATGGTTGCACGGTGCAGTTGCCAAAAACTTGAAAGCCAAAATTGACATGACGGTTACCCGTAAGCGTACAACTTTTGAGAAGTTCAAGACTTACATTTTTGATGATCCTATCAAAGATTTCTATGCAGAAGATCAAGTGATTTTTGAAGATTACACAGATGAAGAAGGTAACGCAACTTTTGAACCGAGCATCTACATTGGTGAGAATGCTCCGGGAATGTTGAAAGCCAACTTCGTGACCAAAGTGTTTGAAAAAGGTGGTGACTTTAGTATTGACAGAAGTTCTATTGATTACTCTCCTTATGAAAGTTACGTAGGAGTAGAAGTGCCAAAAGGAACCATGTATGGTAATACTTTAGTTACAGGTAAAGATCACGTGATACAGGTAGCAACAGTTGATGCACAAGGAAAACCATTGTCTGCTAAGAATGTAAAAGTTCAAGTCTACAAAGTAGGTTGGAGATGGTGGTGGGATAGTTATGACAATAGCATAGCAAGTTACATTGCTAAGTCTAGTACCATTGCTATCGTAGATAAGAAAATCAATACTTCTAATGGTAAGGGGAGTTTCACCCTAAGAGTGAACCAACCAGAGTGGGGAAGATACTACGTGAGAGTAACAGATCCAGTGAGTGGACATACCACAGGTAAGATGGTGTACATTGATTGGCCATACGAATACAGATTGGAGAGAACTACCATAGAGAATGCTACCATGTTGAGTTTCTCTACAGATAAAGAAACTTATGCTACGGGTGAGAAAGTGAAATTAAACTTCCCTTCTCCTGCCAATGGTAAAGCATTGATTACAGTAGAAACAGGGACTAAAGTTTTGAGAAAATACAGCATCAATACAACCAAAGGTGAAACAACTTATGAGTTTACCGTAAGTGATGAAATGGCGCCTAATGTATTTGTACACATTACTTTATTGCAACCTCATGCCAATACACTCAATGATGCACCAATTAGAATGTATGGTGTAGCACCTATCCTAGTGGAAGATCCTAAGACGCATCTCAAACCAGTGATTGATATGCCAGATGTTTTAAAACCAGAGTCTAGTGTGACTGTAAATGTAAAAGAGCAAAGCGGTAAAGCCATGACCTATACTTTGGCCATCGTAGATGAAGGATTATTAGATTTGACTTCATTCAAAACACCTAGACCTTGGGATCACTTTTATGCTAAGGAAGCATTGGGTGTAAGAACTTGGGATATGTATGATGATGTGATGGGTGCCTTTGGTGCTGAAATGACCAAACTACTCGCTGTGGGTGGTGACGGTGCTGCGGAAACTAAGAAACCTAACAAAGCCAACCGTTTTGAACCAATGGTAAGATAC
>JBFHGR010000061.1:0-21522 GCA_041583015.1 Parvicella sp.
AAGATAATTAAATGTATGAGTTTGCCATTATCATTTACATTACGACCATCATGAATGCTTTTAAATAAGAAAAGGAAATACTAGAAATACGAACCTAGAATTACTAACATTGTAAATGTGACATCTTAACTCTTAGTCAACAAGAAAACCAGCAAACTTTTTCAGTTGCAACTCTGCAATTTTAGCATTATACGTAGCATTAAGCAATGTCAACTTAGTGTTTATTAAATTGAGTTGTGCTTGTCTAAAATCGAGTGAAGTAATTTTACCCAGATTGAATAATTCTTTTGATTTTAAAAAGTTCTGATTGCTAATCTCGATATTGATCTTTTCATTTTCCATAATCGCTTTCTGCGTATTATACTCAGCCCAGTAATTAGCCAATTGATTCTCTAAGTTAAGTGTCAATTTTTGTCGATTTATTTCTTGAGTTTTCAAAGCGATTTTTGCATTCTGAACTTTAACCTTAGTTGTACCTCCGTCAAAAATATTCCAACTTAAACTCAATCCAGCATTCAATCCATTGCTCTGTTGTACAGCAAAAAATCCTGCGGGTCCATTATCATTATAGTTAATACCATACCCCACGGAAGTAGACACACTAGGTAGCCAACCTGCTTGATTAATCTTTAAATCTTGCGCTGAAATAGATGAATAAATCTCCATTTGTTTCAGTTCATTATTCTGTGACCTTAATTGCTCTAAAAGTGTCTCATATGAAAGCGCTTCATCAAGAACTACTGATTTATCTGCAACAAAAGGTGTATTCACATCTCTTCCCAATAAAAAATTGAGTGAACGTCTGTTATTTTGCACTAACACATCCACATTAATAAGATTTATGCTATCCGCATTAGCATCTACTCTTGCATTAAGCACATCTAAGGTTGTGCTTTGTCCATAACTAAGATTTGCCTCTAATCTTTCTACTCTCTCTTTAGAAATAGCGTAAGCCTCCTTCATTGTATTTAGCTGCTCCTGATTTCTAGCCATGTTATAAAAAGTTGTGTAAACATCTATCAAAGTATTTTCAATTTGAATTTGTTTTTGAGAATTAGACAATTCATATAAACTCTTGAGGTTGTCATATTTATATTTTCTTGCACCTCCGTTGAACAGGACGTAATTTAAACTAACAGAAGCTCCATATCCTTTGGTTTGAATTCCTTCAATTTTTCTCTCTACATTACTTTGATCTGTAAGTTTAGAATTGTTATTAGCATAATTCAAATTTCCACTTGCCGCTGCCGATGGAAGAAAACCCGAATTATAAATACTACTGTTATTCTCAGCCTCTTCTACACTGTTCTGAGAAAGTTGAATATCAAAGTTATGATCTAGCGCTAGCGCTATTGCATCCTCTATCGTTAAAGGTTCCTGCGCTTTCCCTACAATAGGAAAAGACAGTAAAATTGTGATTATTATAAATAGCGATTTCATCTTAAATGGTTTTATAATCTTATTTTAAATACTGTTTATTGGAACTACATCATCCTCTTCATGATCTGCAGTTAATTCTTTCACAGCTCTTTCCACTGACTCTTTGGTTGGTTTTTCTGTATTCCAAAAAGCCCATTTATCTGAATTCCAAAACCAAAGTGAATAAACTTTCAAGCCATTTATTGCTGCTAAAAATATTGGCAGTAAGAGTAGCGTCAAAACGGTTGCTATCATAATTCCATACACAATTGATATTGCCATAGGGATAAGGAATTGAGCCTGTCTACTTTCTTCAAAAATCAATGGTGTAAGACCTGCAACAGTTGTTATTGTAGTCAGAAATATCGCTCTAAATCTAGATTTACAAGCTTCTACTAAAGCATCATCAAATGTCATCCCTAGTTTTAAATTAATATTGAATTTACTAATCAATACCAATCCGTCATTAACCATAATTCCTATCAAAGCAATGATACCCAAACCAGACAACATGTTAATAGGAAACCCATGAATCCAATGCCCCCAACCTATTCCAATTAAACTAAATGGAACTAAAGTAATGAGCACAAATGGTTGACTATAACTACGGAATGTAAAAGCTATGACAATGTAAATAAGAACTAGAATTATCCAACCCGTAGGGTTAAGGGACTTCTGTGTTTTCTCAGCTTCTCTATTCTGACCTTCATACAGCGGAGTAATAGAATGATATTTAGCCAATATTTCAGGCATTACCGTCTCCTTAATATTATTCATGAAATCCGTTGCACTCGCTTTTGGATCAATCAAATCTGCGGTCACTTGAATCTCTCTTTGTCCTTCAAGGTGATTTATAGATATTTCACCTCGTTCTATTTCGTAGGTTGCAATTTCTGCAAAAGGAACACGATCACCTGATGTCGCTACCAATTGCATGTTATCCAAATTGTTGATAGATTCTCTTTCTGCTTCTTCATACCTAACCCACACCTTTATCTCATCCTCTCCTCTTTGAAACCTTTGCGCTTGCGCTCCAAAAAATCCACTTCTTACTTGAGTCATAACATCGTTAAGAGTAAATCCTAATAAGAACCCATTTGGCTTTAAGCTAATCTTAATTTCCTTAATTCCTTGCGGGTCATTATCCGTTATATCCTTGATTCCATCTATTTTACTTAACGCTTCTTTCAGTTCTTCTTTTGCTGCTGTCAATTCATTAATATTATTCCCAAGTAGGGATACCGCGATAGGACTACCTCCAAAACCTGAACCTGAACCAAACACAATACTTTCTGCTCCAATAATTTCGAAAGCAGTATCTTGAATGGCATTGGTAATCTCATCTGCAGTAAAATCACGAGATTCACCTTGTAATAAATTTACATTTAGCGCCCCAACAGAAGAACCTGGCCCTAGTTTTTTAATTACATTAAGTACAATAGATTCGCCTCCTGATTGCAGAGATTTATATTTTTCATTTACATCCCAAACACTTTTCTCTAGGTTGGTCATGATTGAATCCGTCAATGCTTCGTTTGTACCTTGTGGCATGTTCAAGGTAATCTGCACCCTATCACTTGCTATTTTAGGAAAGAAAGTAGTTCGAATAATTCCACTTGTAATTCCTCCAAAAGTCAAGATCAATAACCCCACCAAAATTGCAAATCCCAATAACTTGAATTTCATAAAGAAAGTCAAAACAGGAGCATACAATTTATCTCTTAGGAAAATCATAAATTTTTCAGCAACTACATTAAACTTGAAAGGTTTAGTTTTCTTCTGCAAAGTTTTGGAGTGCGCAACATGTGAAGGCAAAATAATTAATGCCTCTATAAGTGAAACCGTTAATGTAATTAGTACAATTACAGACACTTCACCAAAAAACTCTCCCAATCTCCCATCTAAGAATAAAAAAGTTGAAAACGCCAACATAGTGGTTAAGATGGCAGAAATAATTGGAGGTATCACTTCTAACGTTCCGTCAATTGCTGCACGAACAGGCGACTTTCCTCTTTCGTAGTGAGAATAAATATTTTCTGCAATTACAATTCCATCATCTACCAAAATCCCAATTACAATAATCATAGCAAACAAAGACAAAACATTTATTGTAACATTAAACTGACCAGCTATTGCAAACATGCCCAAAAACGAAATTGGCAATCCAAATGCCACCCACATGGCAATTCTTGGTTTTAAGAAAAGAGATAAAATCACCAAAACCAATAAAATACCTTGCCAAGCATTTTTCATCAACAACTCAGTTCTTTGATTAAGTGTAATGGAAGAATCTGAGGTTACGTCAATGTGTGCATCATTTGATGTTTCATTATACTCTTCGATATATGCGTTAACTTTTTCTGCAGTAGAAATCAAATCTTCATTATTGGTATTTTGCACCGTAATTTTTACGGATCTATTTCCATTAAAGTATAAGGAATTAGGCGTTTCATTAAACTTATCCCGAAGCGTAGCTATTTGTTTAAGCAAAACAACATTTCCATTTGCTTCTGATTTTACAACAATATTTTCTAATTCATTAGCGTAATATGCTCTATTATTTGCTCTAATTAAATACTCTTCTGCATCTGTTTTTATAGACCCTCCTGTAGTGATAATGCTATTTTTAGATACAGCAGCAGCCACTTGAGCAAAACTCAAGTTATAAGCCCGTAATTTTGCTTCTGTAACCGCTATTTCAATTTCCTCGTCAGGGTATCCCTCTATTGCAACCTGAGAAATACCGTCCATTCTTAGCAACTCCTTTTCTATGGCTAATGCTTTTTGCTTGAGCACTGCCAAAGGCAACCCTTCACCACTTACGGCAAAAGTTATGGTTTCTCTTGTTGCCTCCTGTTTGGCAATAACAGGTGGTTCCATTCCTGTTGGAAAACTAGGCACTTTATCTACAGCATTTTTGACATCAGCGAGCACAACATCTGTATCATACTCTTTTAATGTTTCTACAGTAATTGCCGCAGAATTCTCATAAGAGCGTGATGTAATCCGCTCAATACCTACAATACCCTTTAGGTTTTCTTCAATTTTCAAAACTACGCCTTCTTCCATTTCTTGTGGAGAAGCTCCAGGATAAGTAAGATTGATGGTAATAATCCTAGAATCCGAAAGTGGAAAAAAGGAAGATGTAAGTGAGTTATATCCGAAATATCCAAAAAGTACAAACCCAAGTACCATAATCCAACCAGCAATTGGATATTTTATAAAATATGCTAAAATGTTTCTCATTGTTGCTTTTGATTTAGGATTTAATTTTTAACTGTAACTTTCATTCCTTCATAACCTCCAGAAATCGGAAAAGCAACTAATTCAGAAGCGTCTTTCAACCCTCTAACCAAGACCGTATTTTCATTAGCATGCACTATAGTAACTGGCACTTTTACCAATACATTATCTTCAACTGTAAAAACATAAGTTTGATCTACAATTAAACTTCTATCCATTTCAAATACATCCGATAATTGCTGCGCTTCAATATCTGCCTCTAGATATTCTCCCTCATTGAGTTCATCAGAAATAATCTCGACAAACATTTGAATAGTCTGAGAGCCTCTATCCACTTGCGGATTAATACGAGATACTTTTCCTTCGTATGTTGCAGAATGATTGGAATTAAAAAGAGTTACCTTCTTTCCAATTTTCAAGTAATCTACCCTACTTGCGTTAACATTTAGTTCTAATTCATAGACTCCAGTCTTTATAAACTCCCCTAGTTTTTGACCTGGTGTTACCAATGTACCTGGCGTGATATTAGCCTCAACTAAAACACCATCAAAAGGAGCAGAAATTGTATATTTTTGCAACCTTGTCTCCAAGTTTCTAATTGTATAAAAATTAGTAAACACAGCTTTACCTGAAATATAATTTGAGAAATTTTCATTTTCGACATCAGGTAAATCTGGCAACATTTTATCACTGGAAATTTCATTTGCATAATTTTTCCAAGTAGATAGTTCCGCTGGATAATCAAACTGAATATCTGCAAGCAAACTAATGATTAAACTTTTAAAATTTATTCTTTGTGATTTAACCGAAGCCAAAAATTCAGAATCATCAATACGAATCAATGGCTGCCCTTTACTATAGTTAATTCCTGGCTTAAAAAGTTTCGATGTTTGTTTAAATATCCCTTGAACTTCTGCATATAAAACTGTTCTTTCCTTGGCCAGGATAGATCCAGTGCTTTGAATTTGTACCGGTAATGTATCATTAAGCACTTTAATTGTAGATACAACTTTAACATTTTTCTCTGTCTTCTTTCCTGGTTCCTTTTTGCTTTTATCCATCAATGATTTCCCACCTATGGCTAGTGCGATTATAGCTAGCGCTATAGGTAATTGAAGTATTTTTTTCATAGTTTTTTAGTTATAAATTATGCTAGCTCTTCGCCTGAAATGTTTATTTGTATTTGTTTTAATATCTTAATAAAGACCTCCTTTTGGTCATTGCTAATGTTTTCCTCTATGCATTGCGCTACTTGCAAAAAATATGGCCTTGCACTTTCTAAAACCTTCTGACCTTCAGGTGTTAATTTTATCTTGTTTCTTCTTTTATCCTCTTCACATGTGTGCTTTTCTATGTAGTTTTTACGCTTCAGGGTAGAAATCATACGAGTTAAAGAAGATTTATCACGATTTGAAAAAAATGCTAATTTATTCTGGCTGATTCCTGAATTTTCATCTATAGTTTTCAGCACTAAATACTGCATTTTACTTAAATCTATTCCGTGTTCATTTAAAAGATCATCAATTTTAAATTCAATCAATTTCATGGTACGACCCAACAATGGCCCTAGAGAATTATCAAATGATGTATTGTTTTCTTTTTTCACGCAGCAAATGTAACAAAGTATTAGTTGCATATGCAACTAATTTAACACAACAACTACCCGAGCATCTATTTGACTTTAATTCACCACCTGTAAACGCTGACTATAGACTTATTTCCGCATTTGTTTTTCTTTCGTTAAAAAAAGTTAACGTTTATTATGAAAGACTTATTTAAAACCATTTCACAACCAATACCTACATCTTTAACGCTCTAAAAACGTCACCTATCATTAACCTTGACTATGAAAGTAAAACTCGATCCAATACGGCATAAAAAAAGTCTTATCCTCTAGTGAGAATAAGACTTTTTACTTGTGAGCCAGAAAGGATTCGAACCTTTGACCGCCTCCTTAGAAGGGAGGTGCTCTATCCAGCTGAGCTACTGGCCCATCGATTTGTTTCCAAATGCGGGTGCAAAAATAGTAAAATATTTAACGCTCCAAAACTTTTATAAAAAAAACCTTAATCTTTTATTTTCAAAAAACGCTTCATTCCAATCCATTGCCCCTTAAAAAAGCCAACTTCATTATATGGATTATCCTCAATACCAATCACATAGACATCATTAGGCTTTTGATATGTTCCAAAAAGTAAATCCCACCAAATAAAAAATGTACTGTAGTTTTTATTGAAATCTTTTTCTTCAATGCTATGATGCAACCTATGGGCTGCTGGGCTAATAAGAATTGTCTTTCCAATAATTCCCAATTTCCAATTGACATCAGAATGTAGTAAATACTGGTAAAACTCTCTAAAACCATACACTAAAAATATACTTAAGGCAGGTACTCCAAGTAATGCAAAAAACAAACCAGTAAACAAATGATAAAAACCCGCTTCCACAATGTGTCCACGCGTAGTGGTGAGCAAATTAAATTCATCTGCGCTATGATGATAAGCATGTAATTCCCAAAATGGTCTGATATGCATAAACCTATGACCAATATAATGTTTAAAATCTGTGAGAACAAAGACAAAAAAGAATTGCGCATAAACATTGTCTATGTATTGAGAAAGATTAAGGTTTATAAATTTACTGAATAATCCTGCTAGAAAATAAAATATTCCTACCGTAAAAAGGAAATACATGACTTCATAAATCTTAAATAAACTTAGAAAATAACACCACAAATCAATTTTGGCTGAACCTGAAGGCTTTATTAATAATCTCCTCAGACCACTTTTCTCCCAACCTAAACTCATCAAATCAATTAACACGGCTGCCGTACTAAGCATCACCCCAATGAGTACCAACCTAAAGGATAACTTAGATAATTGAGATGCATCTAAAAGTAATTTCATGAAAAAATCTGGATCACTCCATAAAGTTGCCAATTTTTCCCAGTAAAAAAATAACATTCCTAGAATTAGAATTAACAAAAAAATAAGTGCTATGGAAAGATTTCTATTCACAGTTCAAAGATACAATATCTACTAATTCCAGAATTAAAATTTGAATAATCAAAATTTACATTAATTTTACATTCAATTAACATTACAATAACATGAAACAAACATTGATTGCACTTTTCTCATTAGTCGTACTGGGAAGTTGTACAAAAGTAGAGGGAACGGGAGGCGCAGCTACTGTATCCGGAACAGTAATGGTAGAGGAATACAACACATTTGGGACATTGCTCGCCACATATCCTGCTCAAGATCAAGATGTTTTTATCATTTATGGTTCTGATGACAATATTGTTGATGATGACGTTGCTACAAGTTACGATGGCACCTTTGAGTTTGAATTTTTAAGGCAAGGAAATTACACAGCATTCGTTTATTCTGATTGTAGAACTTGTGATTCTGGTGATAGTGTTGTGAAAGTATCCTTTGAAATTGATGCTAAAAAAGATGAATTAGACTTAGGCACAATTACAATTCACAAATATTGAAATATCTTTTATACATATTAACAGCTGTAATTGTTTCAAGTGCGCACGCTCAAAACAATGAGGACTTTGGTATTTGGTTAGGCAGTGACTTTTCTAAAAAAATCAACAAGAAAATTGACGCAATTGGATCTATAAGTTTACGAACCGATGACAACACTACTCATGTCAAACAAGTTTTTTATCAATTAGGTGTAAAAGCAGAACTCTTTGACAACTTCAAAACAGCATTCTCTTACCGTAACAGTTTAAAATTTGACTATGCCGGAAACGAGTGGAATCACAGATTTATATGGGACATCAGTTATAAAGTTAAAGGTGATTTACTAGCGTTTCAAATTAGAAACAGAATGCAAAACACTTTAAAAAATGAAGACCCTAATGAATTACTAGATAGAATTAGGTTAAAAGTTGAAGTTGATTTACCAGATGGAATGGAGGCTTTTGTTTTTAATGAACTTTTTGTAGAGTTAAATAACTCCTATAAAAACCATTTAGAAAGCAATAGATATGGCTTGGGAATGTCATACAAAATCAACAAAGATTTTTCTGTGAGCCTATCCTATTTTAGACAATTTACATTGGGCTACCGAACTCCCGAAACTTTCAATGGTATAAATCTAGAGTTTGAAATAGACTTATAACTTTTCAATAGTTTTCTGTACATAAGGTTCAATACCACCAAGTAAATTGAACACATCTTTGCTATACCTTTGGGTAGAAATCAATCCAAAGTATGAAATTAGCCGCTATTGACATAGGTTCCAATGCCGTAAGACTTTTAATAGAAGAAGCATTTGAATCTTCCGAAAAAACATATTTCAAAAAAATCTCACTTACCCGTGTACCTATTCGTCTAGGAGAAGATGTATTTACTACAGGTGAAATTTCTGAAAATAAAGCGAAAAAATTGGTTAAGGTTATGAAAGCCTTTAGACTTCTAATGGAAGTAAATGACGTAGAAAACTTCAGAGGTTGTGCCACATCTGCTATGCGTGAAGCCAAAAACGGCAAAGAAGTCAGGCGATTAATAAAAAAAAGTTCTAAAGTAAACTTGGATATTATATCAGGAGATGAAGAAGCTGATTTACTTTTTGGAAATTTTGCCTCTTCAGATTTCGATTTCGAGAAAGACAAAACTTACTTATATATAGACGTTGGAGGTGGAAGCACAGAGGTTACGCTTATCAAGAAAAATGAACGTGTACAATCTCACTCTTTTAAACTCGGATCTGTAAGGTTGCTAAAAACTGAAATTTCTATTTCCGAATGGAAAGCCGCTTACAAAGTGATACGCGACATGGTTCAGGATGAAAAGGACGTGATAGCCATTGGAACAGGAGGAAACATAAATAGAATTTATAAGGAAAGCCCTCATAGTTTTGGTGAAAAAATCAAATTACGTGAGATAAAAAAAATTGTCCGACATATTGAAAGTTTTAGTTATGAAGATCGAATAAGAAAATTAAAACTAAAACCAGATAGAGCAGATGTGATTGTTCCTGCAGGAAAAATCTACACCACATTTATGAAAGCTGCCAATTCCAAAGAAATGATGGTTCCTAAAGTAGGACTCAGCGATGGAATTATTTTCAAAATGTATGAAGAAATAAAGAATACTGCAAATTAATACTCATCCTACCATTTTGAGATTCTACTAATTTTTCTAATTTTAGGCAATTAAATACCCCTTTATATTATGAGTTGGTTTTCAAGAAACACATCGAGAAGAACAGGACAACATTCCTACACAGAAGTAACAAGAAAAGGATTCGGCTCCAAACTGAGTGGCTCAGTAGGAGGAATGTTTGCAGGCTTTCTACTGTTTTTAGGATCATTCGCGGTACTGTGGTTTAATGAAGGAAGAGCTGTTAAAACAGCTAAGGGACTTGAAGAAGGTTTATCGCAATACAAGGAAATTGACATCTACAACATTGACGACTCCAATAATGATGAATTGGTTTATGCTTATGGTGAAACTTCATCTGATGAAATTCTATTTGATGAAGAATTTGGTATTGAAATCAATACATTAAGATTAAAGCGAAAAGTGGAAATGTATCAATGGAAGGAATTTAGCAAAACCAGAAAAGAGAAAAAAATTGGTGGTGCAGAAGAAACTATCACAGATTACACATACAAAAAAGTTTGGAGTGACCAACTGATTAACTCTAATGATTTCAAACTTTGGGAGGATCATCAAAATCCTAGTGGTATGGATTATGCCAACTATGAAATTTCAGCAGCAAATATTGGATTTGGAGAATTCACTCTGGAAGATAATGTGGTAACCTACTTCAACAACTATAAAGGCTTACCTCTTTCTGACTTGGATAAAACTGACTACATGAACGCCAAAATAATTACAGAAAAAGATGCAGACGCTACCTCTGGTAATAGTTTGCAAAAACTTTTCTTTGGATATGGCAGCAATCAAAATCCTCAAATTGGGGATTATAAAATTTCCTTTCAATATGTTGAAAATGGTGACTACAGCATTTTAGCAAAACAAAACAGAGATAAATTTGAAGTATTTGAAACCAGTACAGGTTCTACAATTCTAATGGTGGAAGATGGTAAAGTTTCTGCAAAAAAAATGTTTGAAATAGCTCAATCTAACAACACTATCTTAACTTGGGCAATGAGAGTTGGAGGACTTGTGATGATGTACATGGGCATAATGATGATGTTTGGAATTGTAACTACGATTGCTAATATAATTCCTATTTTAGGAACCTTAGTAAATCTAGGGACTGGTTTGTTTGCCGGTATAATTTCCTTCACACTATCCTTAATCACCATCGCATTTGCTTGGATTTTCTACAGACCAGTTCTAGGTATAATCATTCTAATTTGCGCTGTAGCTATTATCCTTTTTTTCTACAAAAAGTCATTGGACAAAAAACAAGCGTAGCACTTCTAAGAATTCAATCGATTTAACCATAATTTATAAGCTTCCGAGGTCAGGAAATTTGGATATTCCGAAAATTCCTCATTCCAATTCAATTCTTGAATATTAAAAAAGTCATCTAATACCAACAAACTCTCAACTGCTTCGATGTACTGAGACTGTTCTATTAGTGTCTTCACCTTTGCTATGTGAAATGAGAATATTTTACTATTGTAAGCCAATGCCTTATTAAATGACGATAAAGCTTTTGACATTTCATTTTGTTCAAAATAAATATTGCCTCGTAAATAATCCAAAACTCCATCCTCACCTACTGCATTCTCCAAATTTGCTAAAGCAATCAAGGCATCATTATATTTGGCTGCATAAGCATTTAAGTAAAACATTGTAAGGCTTCTACCTTTTTCGCCTAAAGGTATCTTTTGAGACTTTTCAAAAAGATAACCTTGCGAAACACTACTAATTTCACTTTTAAGCAATACTTGCTCCATTAGACCTCTATAAATATATGTTTGCTGAAAATTAAGTTGTGTCGCTTTTAGTAGCATATATGCATCCTTCAGATTTCCCTCATTAATTTTGCTTTTTACACTATCACAATCATTTGTCATTTCCGATAAAGTAATACTCCAAAACTCCTTAAAATCACCTAAATAATCACAATACTCCTTAGCCATAGATGACAAATTCATACTTTGATTAAAATCGTAAATATCTGCAATGGCGATTGAATGTAATTTACCAACTAACTTAAACTCTATATAATTTACCGTTTGAGGCTCTATGTAATTTCTTAGGATAATATAATGCTCCCCATCCAATTGATAATAGGTAATAAATCTGAGATGACTTCCTTTTTCTAATTCATTTATAAGTTCAACTCCTGGCGATATACTCTTCTTCCATGAAGTAAAGATTTCGTTTCTATATTGATCCCAATAACTACTATCCATGGAGATAGCATCCTTCAGTCCCTGCCAATCTATATAACTATGTATAAAACTGGTATCTCCATTAACAAGTGAACCATGCATCTTAACAGCGAAATCAGTGCAGTTTTTCTCATTCAATTCATAATATCCATTCTCTTTAACATGCTTTTCTGACGAATTATCTTCTGTATTACACGAAAAAAAAGAAATTGACAGAACAAAACAAACAAACAGTAAATCACTATTAAACTGACACTTAATCGTTATTTTACGTATTTTTCCGAATCTTTCCGAATCTTTTCCGTTTATATTTTTTTCACTTTTTTTTCTCACCATTTCTTTGCACCGTCAAATCAACAATGATAACGACAGAACACGAAATTAATTATAATAACAATTTAAAACTAAAATCATGAACAATTTAAGAAACAGAGTACAAATCATCGGGAACCTAGGTACGAATCCAGAAATCATCAACTTAGATAATGGTAAAAAATTAGCCAAAATGTCGATCGCTACAAACGAGACTTACAAAAACCAAAAAGGTGAAACTGTTAAAGAAACACAATGGCACAACGTAGCCGCATGGGCTAAACAGGCGGAAATCATTGAAAAATATTTAACAAAAGGTAGCGAAGTGTGCATTGAAGGTAAACTAAGCAACAGATCCTATACAGACAAGGATGGTGTAAAACGATATGTCACTGAAATTATTTGCAACGAAATTCTAATGCTAGGAAGTAAGAAATAATGTAATCAAATAACATCATGAGAACTGAAATGTGACAATTCTCAAGTATCAAATATTAATTCTCAAATAAAAAATCATGTATACCCTTAGAAACAACGTCCAACTAATAGGACACCTTGGATCTAATCCAGAAATCATCAAATTAAAAGACGGTCAAAAAATGGCCAAAATGACAATCGCAACCCGCGACTCCTATCGGAATGAGAAAGGTGAAGTTTTCCATGAAACACAATGGCACCAAGTAATCGCATGGTCTAAAAAAGCTCAATTGGCTGAATTCTACTTAACCAAAGGACATAAAGTCTGTGTAGAAGGCAAACTATCCAAAAGATCATACACAGATAAAAATGGTGTAAAACGCTACTTCACTGAAATAATTTGTCAAAAACTACTTATGCTTGGGCCTAAGTAGTTTTTCATAGAAGTAAAAAAAATTAAAATCTTAATTTTTTGTTAAAATCAAAAACCTAAAGCATCAATTTCCTTTTTGGTTCGTCTTTTGTTTATACTTTTATAATCGAAACATATATTACATTATGAAGAAAGCAATACTAGGATTGATTATGCTTTGTGCATTTAGTGCTAATGCACAATATAAATTAGACTTTAAGGTTGATGGTCTTAAGGACACAACAGTATACCTGTTAAAATATTTAGGCGATAAATTATACTACGCAGACACTACAGAATCCAAAGGTGGAAAAGCATCCTTCTCTAAAGATTATTATGAAGGAGGAGTTTATGCATTCTACACAGGAAAAGGATACTTTGAGTTTATAATGGCAGATAAGCAAGTTTCTATGCACACTTCCAATGACAACTTTGTTAAAGACATGAAAGTTATTAAGTCAGACGAAAACAAAGCTTTCTATGAATATATTCATTTTATAAATTCCAAACGTCCTATTTCTGATGCAATTGTTAAAGAAAGAAACGCTTTAGATCCTGAAAAAGACAGTATAAAAATTAAATCTTTAAACACTAAACTATCTGACTTAGACAAAGAAGTTAAACAATTTCAAAAAGATATAGTTAAAAAAACTGAAGGCAAATTAATCTCCAAAATGCTGAAAATGTCTGTAGACATTGATGTACCAGAAGGGTTAAACGACACCTTGAGAGGTGCATATTTGAGAGACCATTTTTGGGATAACACAGACCTTACCGACAAAAGACTTGCTAGATCACAGGTTTTTAGTAACAAATTAGACTTCTATTTCAAAAAAATGATGCATCAGATTCCTGACACAATTTTGAGACATGCATCATTGATGATTGATCAGATAGAAGATAGTTCGGACATGATGAAATTTGTTCTTAATTACGTACATGTAAACTATGAAACTTCCAAAATAATGGGAATGGATGCTGTGTACGTAGGGATGTCTTTAAAATACTATTGTCCACCAAACGAAAATAAAGCATGGTGGTATCCTGAACAAAACCTAACAGATAGATGTGAGCAAGCCAAAGCATGGGAACCGCTATTAATAGGGAAAACTGCACCAAACATTAGGCTCGCTGATACTACTGAGAAAAACTGGATTAATATGCATCAACTTGACCACGATTATAAGGTCTTAATTTTTTGGGACCCTGATTGCGGACATTGTAAAAAAGAAATCCCTAAACTTTTGGAAGTATACCACGAGTTAAAAGATAAAAAACAAGATGTTGAGTTTATTGGTATTGGTACTAATCTAGAAAATGAGAAATGGGCTAAAATGATCAAAGACAAAAAAATGGACTGGATCAACATGAGTGACTTTCCACATGCTAACAAAAATGCAGGAATTTATGTCTACGAAAAACAAGTTACTGATTTCGCTAGTTTGAACTTCAGAAAAACATACGATATTTTCTCTACACCACAGATTTATTTATTAGACGAAAACAATAAAATTATTGCAAAACGACTAGACACGCATAACTTGGCAAGAATTTTGGAACGTAAGTTAGATATAGAGATAAGTTTTAAAGAAGAACCAAAAGAAGAGGATTCGAAAGAAGAATCACATCCCGTTGATAAATAAAATAATTTTGCATGTAATTCTTTGAAACACTAACCAATTTCATTATTTTTAATGAAATATAATAACTAACATTATGAAAAGCATTTTTATTTCCGCTATTTTAGTACTGATTACTCAATTGAACTTTGCGCAATTTCAGTTTGACCAGGCATACTCGTCAGTTTCAGAAGATGGTTCGACAAAGTATCTTAAAATATACAATGATGGTCTTGTCTTAATGGTTAACACAAAAGATGATTTCAGTAAAGTCAAAGAATACTTCCATAGAGACAGTGACGAAAAAGACTATGTGATATTGTACAAAAGCCAAAGTAAAATTAAAGACGGCACAAAAGCTTCATTTGTTTTAGAAAATGATGGCAATAAGATTAACTGCATTGCTCAAGGGCAAGGAGATACTATTACACTAGTTATGTTATCTCCAAGTTCAGGAAAACAACAATCAGTTTTCACAGTAGTAAAAGAATAATAATTCGAAGAAAATATTTCAATGAAAATAGTTTTTATGGGGACTCCTGCTTTCGCAGTTGAAAGTCTGGACATTATCCACAAGAGTCACCACGAAGTAGTTGGCGTTATTACAGCCACAGACAAACCCGCAGGAAGAGGACAGAAAATCCAGTATTCGGCCGTAAAGGAATATGCACTAGCAAATGAATTACATATTCTTCAGCCAGCCAATTTAAAAGACGATCAATTTATAGAAGATTTGCGTTCATTGAATGCAGATCTTTTTGTTGTAGTAGCATTTAGAATGTTACCAGCGGTAGTATGGCAAATGCCGAAAAAAGGCACAATAAACCTTCACGGATCTTTACTGCCACAATATAGAGGCGCAGCTCCAATCAATTGGGCTATTATTAATGGTGAACAAAAATCAGGAGCAACAACCTTTTTTATTGAAGAAAAAATCGATACCGGAAACATTATTGATAATGTAGAAGTTAATATTACTGAAAACATGAACGCAGGTGAACTTCATGACATATTAATGACGCAAGGTGCTCAACTGTTATTATCTACATTAGATAAAATTGAAAACGGAACAGCTACAGCCAAACCACAAGACCTTAATAACAAGGATGTGAAGAAAGCATTCAAGATATTTAAAAATACTTGCCTTATAGATTGGACGAAGAAAGCTCAAGAAATTCACAACCTTATCAGAGGTCTTTCTCCATATCCAGCTGCATATACTACTCTAAAAATAAATGATAAAGAGTTTAGTACAAAAGTTTTCAAAAGTAAAATCAGTGAATCCGAACAACTAGCTATTGGAGAAATCAATACAGATTTCAAATCTTTCTTTGAAGTGGGAACCCAAAAAGGAAATATATCAATTCTAGAACTTCAAATAGCAGGAAAAAAACGAATGGATATTAAGGCTTTTTTAAATGGAAATAAAAACAATACATTTCAAATTTCTTGATTTATCACTTTATTGCCTATAAATCATGACATTATGATTTTTTGTTTAAATGCAATAATTCAGAAAAAAGGCCCAAAACCCTTATAAATAGTAGGAATTCGCACGCCCTTATTAACAAAAGTGCTATTTTATTAACAAAATAGCACTTTTTCACCCCGTATCTCTTTGCTAACAAGGGAATACGTATATATTTGCCTTGACATAAGTTAATTATTAATTATTAAAAACAAAACAAAATGAACAAAGCAGAATTAGTAGATGCTATCGCAGCAGAGTCTGGATTAACTAAAGCAGATGCAGAAAGAGCAGTAAAAGGATTTGTAGGTGCAGTAGGTAACGCACTTAAAAAAGGTGACAGAATTTCTTTAGTAGGATTCGGATCTTTTTCAGTTTCTAAAAGAGCTGCAAGAGAAGGTAGAAACCCACAAACTGGAAAAACTATCAAAATCGCTGCTAAAAACGTAGTAAAATTCAAAGCAGGTTCTGATTTAGCTACTAAAGTAAACTAAGTTTACTTTTCTAAAGAACTTAAAACCTCACTTCGGTGAGGTTTTTTTTTGCCTTTACTTTTCTGCTACTCAACGCTATAATCATCCTTTACATCTAAATTAAACTTCGCTTAATATATAAGTTTTTTTTTCTCAGTAGTTTCGCAACCACAAACACGAATATATCGTCTTATAGATAATTTAGACATTATGAAATTTTTATTTATCACACTTACCATTCTACTTTTTACGCTGAGTAGTTATTCTCAAACCATCTTATTTTCAGAAGATTTTCAAGGAGAAACTAACGGAGATGTTACTGGTGTCAGCGCGGAAGGAATTCCATGGTCAGCATCTTGTCCACTTTGTGCATCAGGTGATTTATTTGAGGTTGACGATACCTTTGGAACAATGAAAGGCCTCAGAGGAAATGACACCAACGGTGCTGCTGATTTTGTTGCGAATGGAATTGATGCCACAGGTATGCATATTATTATATTTGAATTTGATTACGAAAGCTCAGGATACAGTGGTTCTGGTAATTTAGAATGTGCATCAGAATGTTCTGGATGTAGTGGTGACCCTGCTGATGTTTTAATAGGTGGCTGTAATACTTGCTGGGATTACTTAACTTGGAATTTAAGCACTGGAACATTCAATGATGGAGGAATGGTACTAGGTGATAACTGCTCTGTGAGTGACAATGGTCATGTAATTTCAAATCCTGGTTGTTCTTCTCCATATGATGCTAACGGGAATCTTATCCCAGGAAACGACCCTTCTAATTTAACCATAACCATTCAGATGGCTATGTGGGCTGGAAACGAAAACATGGTAATAGACAATCTTATCATTACCGGTTACACGAGAACAGAAGCTATAAACGCTGGATTAATGGCCAATGCTGGAGATGACAACACAATCAGCCTATGCGGACCTGCTGGAACTGTAAACCTATTCGATGAATTACTAGGCAATCCTTCTATTGGAGGAACTTGGTCAGGTCCTTCAACAACTTCAGGAGGATATCTTGGAACAATTAACCTAAACACAGCAAATACAGGCACTTACACTTACGAAGTAACAACAGGATCCGGCTGTATTGATGCATCGACTATTACAATACAATCGGGAGGCACAGGCCCCAATGTATCCGTAACTGGAAACCTATCAATCTGCAACGGTAACAACACTACTATCACTGCCTCTGGCGCAGATACATATCAATGGTCTGATCTCTCTACTGGTACAACTTTCACAACTTCGACAGCCGGAAACTATTATGTCGTAGGAACAAATGCCTGCGGAACAGATACAGCATTCTTTACCATTAATACAAATGGCTCAGCACCAATCGGTGTGCTAACAGGTGATTTATTTACTTGTATCCCTAACTCAAATTCTACATTAAGTATATCAGGTGGTGACTCTTATTTTTGGTCTACTGGAAGTACAGCAACAAACGAAACATTCAACACTGGGCAATCAGGATATGTTCTCGTGTCTAACAATTGTGGCACTGACAGCATACCTTTTACTATTGTTGACGGAACGATAACTGCTGATTTTACTTCTTCTGCATCCAGCGGGACAGCTCCTGTACAAGTTATATTCTCCAATCAATCAGTAAATGCAACCAATTACAATTGGAATTTTGGAAATGGAAATAGCAGCACAACAACAAGTCCAGTATATACATACAATGAGGCTGGGACTTATGAGGTGATTCTTACCGCAACTAATGCTTTTGGATGTTCTGATAGTGACTCTACTCTAATTACAGTTTTACCAATTGAAGAAATTCTTATCCCTAATATCTTTACTCCAAATGGTGATGTCCATAATAACAGCATGTACGTCAATAATCCATTTATTAAAAACATTAAAGGAACTATTTATAATAGATGGGGAAACATACTTTACCAATCAGATGCTACAGATTTTATTTGGAACGGGCGTGAAGAAAGTGGAAAACTAGCTCCAGACGGGACTTACTTCTACATTTTTGAAATTACTTTAATCAATAACGAAGTAAGAGAAGAAAGCGGCACTGTAATGCTACAGAGATAAAGGTCAAAGAATTATAACGCTCTTTTCAAAGCCATCATATAACCAAAGTGCAAACCTTCATGCGTATTGTTGAAGTTAATAACATCTTCAACAGATTTTAGCGTGATATTATAACTGGTAGTATATTCTTTAAAGTTCTTAAATTTTTCAGAGGCATAATCAGCCTTCAGCAATTCAATTGTAGAGAACAGTAGCGCCTTAAACTCATCCAAATCAGAAGAATCAATCACACTTTTACCATCTGATCCTTTGGTATATCCGTCCAAGAACTTGTTAGGAATATTTAATGCTAACCCGGATAACTTATAGCACAACACCTGTTGTACTGCAAGGTTATGAACAGCATTCCACAAAATTGAATTATTAAATCCAACAGGTACTTTTATTAAATCATCATAACTCAAGTCATCAATAAAATTGATCACATTGGTTCTTGTTACTTTTAAAATTTCAAGAGAATAAGAAATATCCACCATATTATAATCTTTGAAGAGGTGTACAAACGCCTTCAACACAACTGTAACACCAAAGTTTATCTTTAAAAACTGAAGATTTAAAAATAGATTTATCCAACAACATTCTTAAACATTCTTGAATACCTTCTATTATGGATGGATGTGGATGCACCATATCCGCCAATTCTTCAATTCCTTTATTCATCTTGATTAATAAAGCAACCGCTTGAATAGCAGACGAAGCATGCTCTCCAATTGCGCGCATACCTAGTATTTTCATTTCATCATCATTTGTTACAATGATCTTAAAAAAACCTTGCGTCTTTCTCATAGCAATAGCTCTTGCAATACATGAAAAATCAATCTTTACGACTTTAATCGCTAAATTTTGTGCGTGACATTGCTTTTCATTTAGGCCAACTGATGCTACTTCAGGCTGAACAAACATAATGGTACTTACATTATCATAAGATAATTTTTCTGTTTTCTCACCAAACATTCTTTCAACCGCGTGACGTCCTTCACTTTCCCCAATATTAACTAATGCTATGTGACCACTCGCGTCACCTACAGCATAAATATTTGGAATGTTGGTTTGTGTATCAATGTCTCCAATATGAATCCCTCTCTTACTCATTTCTACCCCAGCATTCTCCATCTGAAGTCCGCTTGCATTCAAAACTCGACCAATAGACAACAACGCCTTTTCTACCCTAATGACTTCTTTTTTTCCGTCTTTATACGATAATTCATACTCTACCTCTCCGTCTTTCTTTTCCAATCTTTCCAAAGAAGCATTGTGATGAATAATTACACCTTTCTTTTGCAGGTTTTTTTCTACAATGTCAGAAATATCATCATCTTCAAATGGTAGAATTTTATCTGCTCTATCAATGAGATGTACTTTAGTTTTTCCAAAGTTAGAAAAGATAGTTGCATACTCACAGCCAATTACTCCCGCACCTACAATAACAAGACTTCTTGGGTAATTATCAATATGATGAATACCATCACTGGTCATAATGATCTTTTCATCTACATCACAATCAGGTAGTTTTCTAGGTTTAGAACCCGTAGCTATTACTGTATAATCGGCATAAATTTCTTTAACTCTTCCGTCCTCTTTTACAATCTCAATAACATTCTTATCCTTAAATCTACCTACACCTCTTTCGTATTTGAAAATACTATTTTCAGTTTCAGCTTCGAGCAATTTAATGTGACACGAATATTGAAATTTTCTATCAAAAAGTGCTTCATTGATTGTCTTTTGCACCTCTTCCCAACTTATTTCAAATTTCCTACGTCCAACAGAAACAATCGTTTCATTGACATCATAGACTCTTTGCGAAAGTTCCCACATTGTTTTTGAAGAAAGTGCGCCATCATATAGGCCAGCACCTCCAACTTTATCTCTTTCAATAAGCACAACGGATTTACCGAAATCAATAGCTCTCATAGCAGCTGCATACCCTGCAGGACCTGCTCCTATTACACATAGATCATATTTCTTCATGGACGAAAAGTGAAATTTTATACCAAATTACTAAAAATCTTAGGACTGACTTATTTATTTGAAAGAAATCCTCAAAGTCGCTCCATATGAAGTTGAATTTCCTTGATAATTAATAGATGGTTTCCAATTAAAACTTAAATTGTCTGAAGTATCAAAATGCATTAAATGAGCTTCAACATTAACATCAATTAATTGTAAGGTATACACCAATATACCTCCTATAATTGATAAATTCCTCCACCTTTCGTATTGATCTTGATATACTTTCAACTGGGAGTCGCTCAAAAACTCCAAATCACTAGACTGATAATTAGCGTCTAATCTTGCTAACCTTTCGGTTTTGAACATATCATACTCCTGGTGGTTTTGAATAGTTAGATAAGTCATTGCACCAAGCCCCCCATAAATTAAAGGTAGTTTCCACCAAAGTGCATTCCTTTGACCTTCAATTTTATACAATTGATTGTAAATATGACCTGAACTTGGAATTATAGCGGACAAGATTGTTGCCATCTTGGGACTATGAGCAGTATCTACAGTTACTTCAATATTCAGTGAATCCTCTAACTTATTTTGTGCATTTACAAAACCAGAAAAATAAAAAACTCCAATTAATATGAATAAATACCTTTTCATAGATTACACCAAAATTAACTACTATAATAGTAATTAATTGTCTAGTGCCTCAATTATCTTCTTAAGATGCTCTTCATCCTCAAAAGGGATGGTTATTTTTCCTTTACCAGAATCATCTTGGGTGATATTAATCTTACTACCTA
>JBFHGR010000062.1:0-21456 GCA_041583015.1 Parvicella sp.
AATAAATTATCCAATTTCTTATCAATTCCTAGGTAAAACAAGAGACAAGATGGTGCCATTACTCTAGAATCCCAATATTTACTATCATACTTACGAAACTTTTCTGGAATTAGATTTTGCTCTACAAAATGATAATCTGCAGCAGCAACAACTGCATCAAATGATTGGCGCTCTCCATTAACCAGAAGTTCCTTTGCCAATCCTTGCTCAATTTCGATTTGTTCAACTGGACTATTTAAATGAATTTCAACACCAAGTTCCAACGCTAAACTCTCCATTGCTTCAATCACTTTGAACATTCCTCCTTGTGGATACCAAGTACCGCCAACTATATCTGCATAGTTCATCAAACTATATAAAGCAGGAATATTTTCAGGTTTTGCCCCCAAGAACAAAACAGGAAACTCTAAAACTTGAATCAACCTAGGATGCGAGAAATATTGCCTTACGAATTTAGAAAAGGACTTAAATAAATTTAGTTTCAGCGCTCCTTTAAGCACTTTAAATGATGCAAATTCCAAAACAGACAAGCTTGGTTTCTGAACAAACTCATTTATTCCTACATCATACTTATATTTGGCATCCATTAAAAAACGTCTCAACTTTTCAGCACTTCCTTTCTCGATGCTTTCAAAAAGCGTGTACATTTCATCAAGATCTGCAGGCAAGTCAATGGCGTCCTCTACTCCATAATAAACACGATAAGAAGGTGATAACCTCTCTAAGGTGTAATAATCACTTGTGCGTTTTCCAAAGTCATTAAAGAAAGTGTCAAAAACATCGGGCATCCAATACCAAGAAGGGCCCATATCAAATGTAAAACCATCTTCTTCAAACTTTCTACTTCTGCCACCTATGCTGTCATTTTTTTCAAAAACAGAAACATCGTTTCCTTCTTTGGCTAAATAACATGCAGTTGCTAACCCAGCATAACCTGCCCCTATGACTCCTATTTTTCTACGCATTTCTATATTCTGAAAGTTGACCCATTAATTTTTTTCTTGCTAAAAATATTCTACTTTTTACAGTACCAATTGGTAAATCCAATTCCTCAGAAATCTCTTTATACTTGTAACCTTCGTAGTATTTTAAAAACGGAATTTTTAAATCCTCATCTAAACCATTAACTTTATTTAGTATGTCCTCAGCATTTATCTGAGAAGTTGCAGATTCACCATTTGCCTTCACACCATTCAGAACATATTCATTTACAGAATCATCTAGAAATGTCTTGGACATCTTTCTTCTTCTATAGTCATTTATGAAAGTGTTTTTCATGATGGTGTACATCCAAGCTTTAAGGTTTGTTTGTGCATTGAATTTATCCTTATATCTCAGCGCTTTCAAAACTGTCTCTTGATAAAGATCCTTAGCATCTTCTGAATTGCCAGTAAGACTGCCTGCAAACCCTGTAAGTTTATCCTGAAAAATGCTAATCTGATAGTTGAATTCTAGAACTGTCATTTCTTTTTGTTTAATATTTCTTCTTCAAAGTTAAACAAAAATAATGCGCAACCAATTTTTTGTTTAACTTATTTAGTTTTTAATTAAACAAAACTACTTATTTAGATGTAAAATGGTTTCCTTCATGTGGTCTGCGCTGCTTATTTTATATAAGTTATCACATTCCAAACTAGCTTTTGAAGCTTCAATACCAGAGATTGCAACATCACAGTATGAAAAATCATTGCAAATACGTTGAACATACGAATCTAGCCATTCCTGATCCACGACCTTAACGAAAGAAGTTAATATAAGGTCAGGTTTATTAATCCTACTTGTTTCAATCACATCAGCATAAGGTGTCATTTGTCCAAGGTATACAACTTTATAACCTGACATTTTAATATGATAGGTATAATAAAGCAGACCTAACTCATGCATTTCTTCTTGGTGTAAAAAGGCAATACAAACCGGACTATCATCGTGTAAACTTGACGAAACATCATTAATAGCGACAATGATTTTCTGTCTAATGAGGTTAGAAATAAAATGTTCTTGAGCAGGTTCGATTACTCCAGTGAGCCACAATACCCCAATGCGATCCAGAAAAGGATAGACGATGTCATTCATTACTTTTTCAAAACTTCTGTCTTCAATTTCTTGAGATAAAATATCTTCGAAACTTTGCTCATTCATTTCTATCATTGCAATAGTGAGCGATTCAATAACAATAGAAGTTGATTTATCTTTTCTTGATAACACTTCTATTTCCTCCACTAACTGTTTATCATTTAGTAATGCGATTTTACTTATTTTATAACCATTGCTGTACAAGACATTGGCTCTTAATAATTTTCTTAATTGTTCGTCATTATAAGTTCGAATATTAGTCTCCGTTCTATCTGGAACCAATAAATTATAACGCTGTTCCCATATTCTAATGGTATGCGCTTTTACACCTGTAAGTGTTTCTAAATCTTTTATTGAATACTTTGCCATATTAGAAGATTAGAACAAAGTAAGTTAAAAAATGTTTAGGGTAGTTGCATATGTTTGAACAGAATGCATAATCTAAAATTAAATACTTTTAACATTTAAATAATTACTTAAAACTTTGGACCCATTAAATAATAGAGATTAAAACAATTCACCTTGATTCAAATTACTTCCCCAGTCTTTACCTAAATGCTTATAAGCAAGATCAGTAGCTTTTCTACCTCTAGGTGTTCTCATTAAATAACCTTCTTGAATAAGAAAAGGTTCATACACTTCTTCTATAGTTCCTGCTTGCTCACCAACAGCAGTAGCAATTGTGGTGACTCCTACGGGACCTCCCTTAAATTTATCTATGATAACAGCCAGAATTTTGTTATCCATTTCATCTAAACCGTGTTGGTCAACGTTCAACGCTTCTAAGGCAAAATCTGTAATTTCTGGTTTGATAGTACCGTCACCTTTTATTTGGGCAAAATCTCTAACTCTTCTTAATAAAGCATTGGCAATACGCGGGGTACCTCTACTACGAGATGCAATTTTATAAGCTGCTTCATATTCAATCGGTATATTTAAGATATCAGAAGAACGTTCCACAATATCTGTCAGAGTCTTTGCATCATAATACTCCAATCTACTTGAAATACCAAAACGAGCTCTAAGAGGGGAAGTCAACATTCCAGACCTTGTAGTTGCACCAATTAAAGTAAATGGATTTAATGTTATCTGTACAGTTCTAGCGTTAGGTCCAGAATCAATCAAGATATCAATTTTATAATCCTCCATTGCTGAGTACAAATACTCTTCAATAACCGGACTAAGTCTATGAATTTCGTCAATAAACAACACATCACCTTCTTCTAAGTTTGTCAAGAGCCCAGCTAAATCTCCTGGTTTATCTAAAACGGGGCCAGAAGTTACTTTAAAACCAACTCCTAATTCGTTAGCTATAATATTAGAAAGCGTAGTTTTCCCTAATCCTGGTGGCCCGTGTAATAAGACATGATCAAGTGTTTCAGCTCTCAATTTTGCAGCATCAATAAACACTTTTAAGTTATTTACCACTTTCTTTTGACCTGCAAAATCGTCTAATAATTTGGGACGCAACACTCTATCAATATCCTTGTCGGATTGCTGAGAGTCATCTCCATGTAGGTCAAATTCTTCAATCATAATATACAAATGTAACTAAGAAATCGAAATCGATGGAAAGTGTTTAAATAAGTTTTATTGAATTGACTGTTAATTGCAATTAAAAATGCTTTTTAACATCCTTGTATATGTCACCAAAATAGATTTTAAATTTAAAAATATATATTGGTGAAGTAAATTTTTCTACTATTGGTAGTTTGGGCTTTATTACTAATCTGTAGCCTGCTCCAACACCAACTCCGAAATACTTTAAAAAAATATATTCAAAAGTCATAGCTGGTTCCCAAATAGGCACCCATTGTTTTTGTAAAATTAAACCTTCGGGATCCTTATAACTAATTCTTCCAATTCCAAGCTGAACAGGTATTTCGAACAACCAATGTTTAGTTTGAAAAAACGTATATTCCATAAAAACATTTGCATATGAGAATCTCAAATTAGTACTGTCATTAAATGCATTAGGGTAAAAATCTGTTTTCATCCAACTATAACCTAAACCAAATTTGAAAGTTTTGTGGTAACTTAATCCCACCTTAACCCCCTTTATTCTAGCAAAAGATGCTGTCACGAAGGAATTTCTTGCATCCATCTTTATAAGCAATTTTGGTTTATACTCAAAACTTGATTTTATACTATCAAATAGTTGTGCTTTTGCACCAGTGCATAGCATTGTTAGAATAATTATTACCAAATATTTTCGCATAAAAAAAGTCTGCACATTACAAATGTACAGACTTATATATATTTTCTTTAAAAATAAATTTTTAATGTTCTTCCTCTCCCTCCTTAAGTGGGACATCTTGCGGAACAAAATCCTCATCCCATCCTGGCTTAGAATAATCATATGGCCATCTATGTACTTCTGGTAAAGCACCAGGCCAGTTTCCATGAATGTGATCTACAGGTGTAGTCCATTCAAGCGTAGTTGATTTCCATGGATTTTGAGTAGATCTAGGTCCTCTAAATGCACTATAGAAGAAGTTAAAGAAGAACAGTAATTGTCCTAAAACTCCGATTAATGCGAAAACAGATATTAACTCATTTAAATCTAACATATGATCAAACATCGGGAACTCTGTGTTGGTGTAATAACGTCTAGGTAAACCACCTTCACCCGTAAAGTGCATTGGTATAAATACACCATATCCAGAAATAATAGTTAACCAAAAGTGAGCATAGCCCAACTTCTTATTCATCATTTTACCATACATTTTTGGGAACCAGTGATAGACACCAGCAAACATAGCTAAAATAGCAGACATTCCCATTACAACGTGAAAGTGACCAATTACAAAGTAAGTATCGTGTTTAGAAATATCCAAAGCACTATCTGCTAAAATAATTCCTGTTACACCACCTGTGATAAATGTAGATACCATTCCGATACAGAACATCATTGCAGGTGTAAATTTAATATTACCTCTCCATAACGTTGTGATGTAATTAAACACTTTTACGGCTGAAGGTATTGCAATTAACAATGTTGTAAACGTAAATACACTTCCAAGGAAAGGACTCATACCTGTAACGAACATGTGATGTGCCCATACAATAAATGATAAGAAACCAATAGCTAAAACCGACCCAATCATCGCTCTATAACCAAAAATTGGTTTTCTTGCATTCGTTGCTATTACCTCAGACGATATTCCTAAAGCTGGAAGTAGTACAATATAAACTTCTGGGTGTCCTAAGAACCAAAATAAATGTTCATACAAAATAGGAGAACCACCTGTTTGAGCCAATTGTCCTGAACTTGTTGTAATTTCCGACAAATAGAAACTAGTATCCATTCCTCTATCCATTAGAAGTAGCACAACCGCAGAAACTAAAACTGGGAAAGATATTAATCCTAATACTGCAGTTACAAAAAATGTCCAAACAGTTAAAGGAAGTCTAGTCATTTTCATTCCTTTCGTTCTAAGGTTAAGAATTGTAACAATATAATTAATACCACCAATTAATGAAGATGCAATAAAAATTGTCATCGACACTAACCATAAGGTCATCCCTAATCCCGAGCCAGGTTGCAACTCTTCAAGAGCACTTAAAGGCGGATATATAGTCCATCCCGCAGAAGCAGGACCGGTTTCAATAAATAAGGAAATTACCATTATGACTGATGACAAGAAAAACATCCAATAAGATATCATGTTTAATAGTCCTGAAGCCATATCTCTAGCTCCAATTTGAAGCGGAATAAGCAAATTAGAGAAAGTACCAGACAATCCACCCGTCAATACAAAGAATACCATAATGGTTCCGTGCATAGTTACCAATCCAAGGTACCAGTTGGATTGCAGTTCTCCATTAGGAGCTGCATCTGAGCCTAATAAAGTCTCTAAAATTGGGAATTGCGTATCTGGCCAGCCCAACTTCAGTCTAAATAATGCCGATAATCCTATCCCAATAATACCCATTACAATAGCAGTAATTAAATACTGCTTGGCTATCATCTTATGGTCTTGCGAAAAGATATACTTTGTAATAAAGCTCTCTTTGTGATGATGCGCATGCGCGTGATCGTGTGCGTGATCGTGTCCTCCAGCCATTTTCTTTATCTTTATCTAATTTTAAATTCTCTAACTATTCTTATTCAACGTTACCCGCAATAATTGTATCCATTACCGGTGCATCCATCTGAATTGAATCAGCAACCATTACTTCAACTTGTGGTTCAACTTCTGTTTCAACTTTACCACTATTCATTACAGCCATGTTAACCTCATTAACCAATGATTGATCTGAATCTTTTCTCCATCCTTTATAGATAACAGGATTACCATTCATATCCAATCTTGGTTTAACAGGATTCTTTTCTGTAAAGTCTTCACATTCATACCATTTTTCGTATTCTGCTTCAGTCTCTACAATAATTTTCCTTTGCATATTGTGGTGAGCTGCTCCACATATTTTATTACACATCAAAATAAAATTGAAGTCAACTTTTTCATTTTCTTCACCTAGTGAAGTCAATCTTTCGTTGTGAATTTCGTTTAAATTATTGTAATGTGCTTGAACATCAGGGTTAGAAGCAAACTCTTTTGTTGTAATATTCGGTGTGAATGTAAAAGTTGTAACAAGACCTGGAACACAGTTCATTTGTGCTCTGAAATGAGGGAACCATGCAGAGTGAATAACATCCTTAGATCTAAATTTAAAAGTTACTGGTCTATTGACAATTAAATGTAATTCAGAAGCCAAATAAATATCGTCTTCACCCATACCAACGATACTATCATTTAGTTTGCTTTCAATACCAGATTGAATTCTATATTTTAAGATATTTAATGTTTCAATTTTTTTCATTTTTTCTTGAACATACTCATCAGGCTCGAAGTAATCACCACCCTCCATAGAATAAGCTGCATCCAACTCTCTATTCAGTTGCGCTAGAGAAGAATCTATTTCAGCATATTTAGCCAATACGTAATCTCTACTAACAACACCAAGTGGGTTTCCATTAATTTCTGTTAACTCACCTTTAGAGTTAATAAATGTAGCCGGTCCACAGTTCAACTTATAATCAGAATCTCCCAATTGATTATTTTCACCAGCTAATCTAAATGTCCAACTAAATTGTTCTGCATATGCTTCAACAACAACTGGATCGCCTTCTTTAGGAGCATCAAACATGATATTAATCCATGTTTTTAATCCCATAAATATAATGATTGCCAATACAGCTGATGGCGCTACAGTCCATATTAACTCCAATTTATTACTATGAGAAAAGTAACTTGCTTTTCTATTCTTATTGTATCTATACTTGAATGAAAAGATGAACAACAACGCATTTGTAATAAAAAATACAGGCAAAATAATCCAATAGTTTAACTCTAACAACCAATCTAACTCCTTACCGTGCACAGTTGCAGCAGGTCCTAATCCACCATAACCATATTTATACATTAAACCAATAGTAAAACCGAAGAACAAAAACATAAAAACAAGCCATCCGTATGCCATGACATTATTCTCATCAGAAGTTACTTCCTCCTCACTATGATTTCCTCTAACCTTTGAGGTTACTTCATTCAATCTTACTAATTGAATCATCGCTGCAACTCCTGCAACAACCGCTACTAAAATTAATAAACTATTCATTTCTATCTAAAATATCAGTTCTATATTAAAATTCGTGGTGAATACTTTCTTGCAAGTATGGGTGATTTTTCTGAACCAATGAAGATTTAGAAAGACCTTTAAATACTAACAAAATAAATGTTCCTAAGAAAGCCATAAACATTCCTATCTCAAGCATTCCATATTCCCATTCTGAGAATAAAGTTCCTGGCATTACCATACAGAACACATCAAACCAGTGCCCTATAAATATTACCAATCCAATAAATATCAAATATGGCCAAGATCTCTTTGTGTCTCTTGACATAAAGAATACCATTGGTAAAATAAAGTTTACAGCAAACATTCCTAAGAATAAGTATCTATAATCTTCAAATCTGTAAATAAAGTACTGAACTTCCTCTGGAATGTTTGAATACCAAATTAACATGAATTGTGAGAACCATAAGTAACTCCATAAGAATGACAATGCAAACATCCATTTTGCAACATCGTGTATATGATTTTCATTTACATATTCTAACGCTCCTTTGCCTTTCAAGTACAAAGTAAACATCATCACTGTAATCATAGCGGATAACCAAATGCCTGCAAACGAATACCAGCCAAATAATGTTGAGAACCAATGTGTATCAATCGACATAATGATATCCCATGCCATAGTCGAAGAGAAAACCGCAAAAAACACTAAGAAAACAGCAGATCTTCTGTACATACTAAAGTGTAATTCAACACCACCTTCTTCATCTTCTTTTCTTGAAGTTTTTCTAAACCAATTCATAAAGAATAAGAAAACTCCGAAGTATGCAATAATTCTAATCCAAAAGAAAGTTCTATTTAGATATGCAGATTTATTATGTATCAATGTATCAGAGTTAACTACATCTTGATCCATCCATGGGTAAATGTGGTTTAAACCTAATGAAGCTGCTATAAAAACAACCGCAAGAACCACAACTCCCATTGGCATTGCAGTTGCAATACCTTCCATAACTCTCAATAACACAACTCCCCAACCAGACTCAGTTGCATAATGAAGCGCTAAGTAAAACATCGCTCCAATTGTAATTCCAAAGAAGAAAAATCCATTAACCAAAAGGTTAGACCAAAATCTTCTATAAGTGTTGTCACTCAATGCTAACTCACCACTTTCAAATTTTGCAACAATTTCTGCAGCAGGATCGATATCATGATGTCCACCTGCATGAGTTTGCGAATGTGGCATACTTCCATGAACCTCTGCTTTGTGTCCTCCAGAATGATTTTCACCTTCGTGAGATTCACCATGACCTTTATGTTCAATATGAATGTTCCATAACAACTTAGGTCCATGGTGAGCATGAGCATCATTATGGTCGTGTGCGTCTCCCTCTGCATGACCACCTTCATGATCATGTCCTTCAGCACCCTCACTATGTCCTGCAGTCACATCTTCAACTGTAACAATATAATCTTCTCCCAATGAAGTTTTAACTTCATCAATTAAAGCCTTAGTATCTCCAAAATCGCCTTCGTAATTAGACATCACCGTTAGATTATGCCCATCTACATAAGTTGGAAATAAATACCTTTTTTGAGTGAAAAACCCGAGTACGAGCAATATTACACCAAGACCAATTAGTCCTAACATTAATTTTTTCACTTTATCTGAAACTTGAAATCCCATTTTTATCCTTTTTACAAGTCTTTATTAATTACTATATAATTAGTGACCACCTATAGCAGTTACTGTTGAATCTAACACTACACTCAATGAATCTGAAAGAACATTTAACGAATCTGAAACAATTTGAGCCTGTTTCAATTCATCCAATAGTAATTCTCCATGTTGTAAAGTTCTTACATGAAGCGCCACTTTCCATCTTTCATCTTTATTCAATTGTGAGCCATGTGGTCCCATTGCACCTTTACCATAAGTAATAACGTGAAATATTTGACCAATCGTTCTGTCTTTATATCCGCCATTGTACGGATTAGGTGGATTATATTCACCATAAGTCACAACTTTACCGTCACCCGCTCCTTTCTCACCATGACAGTGAGAACAGAAGTATGAAAATAATTTCGCTCCTTCTTTAGCATTAGCTTCAGCAATTTCTTCTGTTTCAATATAAAAACTAGGGATATTAAGTTGCTTTGCTGCTTCATAACCTTCATCTGAATTGTCCAACTTATACGGCATCATAATAGCAGCCATATTAGGATCCGCATTAAACGGAATAGTACCAGTTGAAGGCGTTCTTGCCGACATAGTGTTTTTTAAATCCTCATGCTCATCGTCTGAAACAAGACCATAATCTACATACGCTTCAATTGCTTGAGAACGGTACATATCTGGCATATATTCATATCCTGGGCTATCTTCATTTCTTGAACATGACATCACTAAAAGTGAAGTACATGCCATTAATGTTATATTTCTAAAATTAAGTTTCATGCTTTATATTACTTAATTACTTTTTCTTCTATTTCTACAATCTCAGTTTGCTTACATAAAGCAGTTAACTCTTCTGATGTGAATCCATGATTGTCTTCCAGTTTTAATTCAATTACGAATCTATCATCTGTAGTTCTAGGATCAGGATTTCTAGCAGGCATTCCTGGCAAAGTTTTATTTCTTAAGAAATATGTAAAAGCCATTCCGTGAGCTGCACATAAAACAGTAAACTCAAATATAATCGGAACAAAAGCCGGAAGATTATGAAAGAAATCAAAATTTGGTTTACCTCCAATATTCATTGGCCAATCTACAATCATCATATATCTAATAGCAATCATAGCCAACATGGTACCCGTAATACCATATATGAAAGCATTAATCCCAAGTCTTGTATGTTTCACCCCAATAATTGGATCCAACCCGTGAATTGGAAATGGAGAATACACTTCCGAAACATGCACGCCTTTTCCTACAAGAAGCTTTGCGGCATCCTTTGTAGTGTCATCATCATCGTACATTGCATATATTACTTTATCAGCCATATTATTTAGCACTTTCTTAAATTAATCTTATTTATCTGACATCAATTTTACTGCTTGACCAGCCCAATCATCTCTTTCTGCTCTACCTGGAAAAGATCCGGTTAAGTTGTCTAGAACATCATAATCTTCAACAGTCATTTTACTAACCTGTTCAAAAGAATAAATACCCATTTCATTTAACTTTCCTTCCAATACTGGTCCAACACCAGAAATCAATTTCAAATCGTCTTTAGCATCAGCAGAACCAACTCCTAACCTAGCTAATAAATTTGCCTTTGCAGCAGCTGCTTCTTCTTCCGAGTAAGCAACCTTTTCTTTTTCTTCTTCTTTTGCTTCTTCAACTACAGGAACTGTAACCTTTTCTTCAATTACTGGTTGCTCTTCAATATGAACTTCTGAGTTTGCTTCACCATGATCATCATGATGTGCATGTTTATCCCAATATCCCGCTCCATGACCATAACCTTGTTTGAAGTTTTGTCCTGAAGATTTCAAAATCGTTTTTAACTCAGCAATTGGCATAACTGGGAAGTATCTTGCAAACAATAAGTATAACACTCCAAAGATTCCTAATGTTCCAACATATACTCCCATATCTACCCATGTTGGGTGAAAATATGACCATGAAGATGGCACGTAATCTCTATGGATTGAGGTAACAATAATAACAAAACGCTCGAACCACATTCCAATATTCACAATAATGGACATGATAAATGTAAACGTAAGGTTTGTTCTTAGTTTCTTAGACCAGAATAACTGTGGCGACACAACGTTACATGTCATCATACTCGCATAAGCCCACCAGTAAGGTCCAGTTGCTCTGTTTAAGAATGCATATGCTTCATATTCAACACCTGAGTACCATGAAATAAATAACTCAGTTATGTATGCTACACCCACGATTGATCCAGTAGTAATGATTACAATATTCATATACTCCACGTGTTTAGTGTGAAGGTATGCTTCTAATTTAAATGCTTTTCTTAGTATCAACATTAATGTTTGTACCATGGCAAACCCAGAGAACACCGCCCCTGCAACGAAATAAGGAGGGAAAATAGTGGTATGCCAACCAGGTATAACCGATGTAGCAAAATCAAATGATACGATAGAGTGAACGGAGAATACAAGAGGCGTTGCTAATCCAGCAAGTACCAATGATACGATTTCAAATCTATTCCATGCTTTAGCACCTCCAGTCCATCCAAATGAAAGGACTCCATAAACTTTCTTTGAAAGCGGTTTAGTTACTCTATCTCTAATTGTAGCGAAATCAGGAATTAAACCAATGTACCAAAATACAAAACCTACAGAGAAGTATGTTGATATTGCGAATACATCCCAAAGTAATGGTGAGTTAAAGTTCACCCACATTGATCCGAATTGGTTTGGCATAGGAAAAACCCAGTATCCAACCCAAATACGTCCCATGTGAATTCCTGGGAACACAGCTGCCATCATTACCGCAAAGATTGTCATAGCCTCTGCAGCACGGTTAATAGCCATTCTCCATTTCTGACGGAATAACAAAAGTACCGCTGAAATCAAAGTTCCTGCGTGTCCAATTCCTACCCACCATACAAAGTTGGTAATATCCCAAGCCCATTCTACAGTTTTGTTCAATCCCCATGTACCAATACCTGTACCTAACAAATAAAGTATACAACCTACTCCCCAAAGTGCGAACAATCCGCAAATTGAAATAAGGATATACCATCCTTTCGGTGCTTTACTTTCGATAGGTCTTATGATATCATCTGTAATATCTTTGTAAGACTTGTCTCCAAGTATTAACGGTATCCTGATGTCTGACTCTTTATGCATCTATCTTTTTTTTTACTTATTCAAATTCTACAACTAGTGACTTTCTTCATGTGTATCTGCAGTTTCTGCATGAGCAGTCTCAACATCTACGTTTCTTACTTTCAATTGGTAATAAACATTTGGTTTAACTCCAATCTCTTCAAGTGCTTGATATGCTCTATCTTCCTTAGATAAAGCGTGAACAGCTGAAGATGTATCATTCCAATCTCCAAAAGAAATTGCTCCAGAAGGACATGCATCCGCACAAGCAGAAACCACATCTCCATCTATAACCATCCTTTGTTCTGATTTAGCATTCAATTTTCCTTCCTGAATTCTTTGCACACAGAAAGTACATTTCTCCATAACACCTCTTGAACGAACTACTACGTCTGGATTTAACACCAATCTTTCGAATTCATCATGAGTAGGATTTACTTTATCAAACTTCTTATAATCTCTATAGTTAAACCAATTAAATCTTCTTACTTTATAAGGACAGTTATTACCACAATATCTAGTTCCAATACATCTATTGTAAGCCATCATGTTCAAACCTTCGTTTGAGTGCGTAGTTGCCGCAACCGGACATACTGTCTCACATGGAGCATGGTTACAGTGCTGACACATCATTGGCATGAATGCAACCTCTGGGCTTTCTTCGGGAACTTCCAAATTAGCGTAAGAATAATCGCCTACATTGTCATAATCGTGAGCATCTTGCGCATCATCGTATTTCTTTCTAGCATCATCATCAATAGAAGAGAAATATCTATCCATACGCAACCAATGCATATCTCTAACTCTTCTTACTTCGTCTTTTCCAACAACTGGTACATTGTTTTCTGAATGACATGCTACGATACAAACACCACACCCATTACAAGATGACAAATCTACAGACATAGCCCATCTGTGACCTACCAATTCAACTGGATGTTCATCCCATAATCCAATTTCACCAACTGGTTTATGCACTCCCCCCCCATTTTCATGGATATGTAATTCATGTGGGTGATTAAATTTGTTTTTATCACCACCTAAATAAGTATCTAAATCAGTTTCCTTGAAAACCGAAGTTCTTCCCATTATTGTGTGATGAGTTTGTGTACATGCTAAATAATATCTTTCACCTGTATTGGTAACAGATGCTTCAGCAAAATTGGTTAATTGACCATTTTCAAAAGAAGTAAACGTATATGCATTTCCACCAATTGGTGTTTTCTTACCATTTTCATCTAGTAAGTACTCTCCAGATTGATCTAAAGCTACTTGATAAGCCGCTCTTCCGATTTTCTCTTGGTTAGCACCTCTACCATAACCTACAGCTATTCCAATAGTTCCTCTTGCCTGACCTGGCAAAGGATACACTGGTAATTGTAATTTACTATCTCCAACTTTTACATCTACTAAATAAGCTTTATCTTCTTGTCCAATATGTAATGCTTTATATGCAGCAAATTGATTATCCTTATCCCAATCAATTCCTAAAACTGCACAGGCATCCTGAACATTCATAGTAACATAGTTATCCCAAGTTACTTTTGTTATTGAATTTGGTAATTCTTGTAACCATGGATTAGAAGCATATTGACCTTCACCTATTTCACCAGTAGCGTAAGTTGTGAATTCAAATTTAGCTCCTTCAGTTTTAGCAACCATTGCTTTAATCCCACTTGCTGCACCACTCGTTGCATCCACATAAGTTAATGGATTTGTAGGCATATCAATTTCTGCTGCAGAACCGTTGTGAACTGACCAATTCCAAAAATCTTCAAATGTTGCATGTTCACTTTGAGCAGGGAAACCATATTTTTTCCAAGCTTCTTGAATAAAAGTATAATACGATTTACTTTCTTTATCAGATCTTGTTGCTTCACCAGCCCAAACTAATAATGATTCTTGTGCCTGTCTTGTATTAAACAACGGGCGAATCAGAGGTTGTTGGATAGCATAGTTACCTAACTTAACACTGTAATCATTCCAAGACTCCAAATAATTGTGATCTGGACAAACGTACTTACACTTGCTTGCTGATTCATCTGCAAACTGTGAAAAGGAAACAGAAGTAGGTACAGAAGCCAACGCTTCTCCAAATTCTTTTCCATTAGGAAGCGTATAAACAGGGTTTGTATTGTAAAGAATCAACCCTTTTACTTTTCCAGCAATAACTTCATTTACCAAAGTTTCAACCTTAGCATCATCTCCTTGTTTAAGAGCTAATGGTTTAGAAGTATCTATTGTTTTTTCGTAATTCCCTAATGTCTGATTAATTGCATTGACTACAGTTTGAACTGCAACATCATTTGTACCACAAACAACTAAAGATTCTCCTTTATTAGCTTTTAACGACTCAGCCGCTTTTTTAGCAGCTGCATCAATTTCTTCAGGAATTGAAACTCCTAAATCTTTACCTCCAACATGCTTAAGAATTGCCGCAGCAACCAAACCTGTTTGAGAAGGCTTAATCATAGTTCTATAATCCGAATTCGCACCAGTAAGTGTCATTACAGACTCAAACTGAAAATGTCTCGACATATTAGCACCAGGCTTTCTTGTTTTTGAATAATCAGTTTGAAATTTTGCTGGAAAAATCCAGTTTGAAATAAAGTCAGCATCAATACTTACTATACTTTTTGCTTTGGAAAAATCGTAATCAGGAATAATCGGTTGACCAAAAGTTTTTTCATTTGCTTTTCTAATAGCACTATAAGAAACAGCATCATATTGAACTAACTCAACGTCACCACCTAATTTAGATTTAAACAATTCTATTGCCAATTGAGTAGAAGGCGAAGCAATTGTACTTGCTAAAATTCTAATTTTCCCACCTGAGTTTGCGATAGACTTTAACTCTTCTGTAATCAACCCATCAACATCTGTCCAAGTAGCTTCTTTTCCATCAATCGTTGCACTTTGAAGTCTTTCGCTATTATAAAGGTTAAGAACCGAAGCATTAATTCTCGGTGTTAGACCACCATTTGTAACACCAAAGTCTTTATTTCCTTTAATCCAAATTGGTCTACCTTCCCTAGCTTTAACTAAAATATTTGCATAATCATTACCATCGAAGAAAGTTGATGCATACCAATTGGCAACACCTGGAGTAATATCCTCTGGTTTATTGATATAAGGAATAGACTTAATTACGGGTGTTTCACAAGAGGCTAATGTAGCAGCAGCAACACCAAAGCCTAAGAATTTAAGAAAATCTCTTCTTCCTGTTTTGAAATCGCTAACCTTATCACTTCCTACAAACTCCTCAATCGGAAGATCTTCAGGAAACTCTTTATTCGCCTTTGCTTTGAATTCCGGTGATTGAACTTTTTCATCCAATCCTTTCCAGTATGTCTTATTCATACTCATTTTATTGTTTCAATAAATTATTCAGTTCTTCAATTAATAGTGACACTTAGCACATTCCCATCCACCTAGTTCTTTCACTGTGATCTCACCATCTTCTTTGATTTTCTTATAAACGTCAGGTCTCAAAGTCAATCTATTGTGTATTTCTTGGTAATATGGATTAGCCGCAGATGGACCAACCTCAATTTGTTTTTTATCATGACATTCAATACACCAACCCATTGTCAATAATGGTTTAGTAAGCTTAACCAATCCTAAATCAGTATTCTCATCAACTAATGCATTAATTTCTTCTACTGTAGAAACTCTACCAAGCGTATAAGACTTCACATCTCCGTGACACTGCATACAATCAACACCACCAACCTTCACGTGTTGTTTATGAGAGAAGAACACATGATCAGGTAAATTATGTGCTTTATTCCATACTATCGGTTCACCTGTAATTACATTACCTTCCTTATCTAAATTATAAGCCATTTTATCTGCATCATAACCAGCAGCAGCATGTAATTTAGCAATTTCCTCCTTACCTGTACCAGCCTTAGTCTCGTGAACCTGTGCATGACAATTCATACAAACATTAGTTGTTGGTAAACCTGCATGTTTCGATTTTTCCACCGAATTATGACAATATCTACAATCAATCTCCATAGTACCTGCATGAAGACTGTGATCATAAGCTACCATTTGAGAAGGTTGATAATCTTCATAAACTCCAACAGTTGCTAATCTTGTCATTGTATCTGCCAAACCAGAGAATAATAAAACTACAAAAATCACCAATGAAAATAACCAGTTACGCAAAATCCACGCACCTAACTTATCCATCATAGATTTCTCATCATCAATTTCCTCCCCATTTTGAGTAGCTGCTACATAAGCAATTTTCTTTCTTACTCCTAATGCAGCAAAAGTTACAACAATTAATGTTCCTACTAAAATTATTAGCCAAACTTGAATTCCTCCACTACCTTCAGTCTCCTCAACACCAACTACAGCAACTTCTCCTCCAACTGGAGCCGCAGGAGGCGTATCAGCATAATCTAAAATCGCATCAATTTCTTCAACTGTTAAAGTAGGGAAAGCAGTCATTGCAGAGTTATTATACTCAGCAAAAATTGCAGCCGCTCTTTTTGACTTACCAGAACCTAATAATGCTGCACTATTGTTAACCCATTCATAGATTAACTCACCTTCTCCTGCATCTGCCCATCTACCTTTTGCGCCCATCAATGCTGGCCCTGTAGACTTCTTATCAATCTTATGACAAGATGCACAGTTCTCTTTAAACAACTTCTTGCCATCTGGCTGAGCCATCAAAGACCCCGCAAACATGGTGAATACCATCGACAACAAACAAATTATACTAACTTTTTTCACTGAATGAATGTTCATTTTTCTTCGTCTTTACTAAAGCTTTTACTGCTTATTTACCAACGACAAATGTAGTATTCGTAGCAATTTCTTAAATGAATTTGTCACGAAAATGTCACCAAAACAGTTAATTTATATTTATTCTAAATAAGAATAATTTTAACAATTTTTATTAACTTACTGATACAATGGGAAAAAGAGACAGTTTTTCGCAAAATCAGTTTTTAATTTCAAAAAACGTCAATTCAAAAAAAGGAACGAATTTTGAATAAAATCCATCAGAAAATAAAAAAAACTCACATTGAGATGAAAAACTACTATTTTTGCGAGAGTAATACAATTTAACATGATAAATAAAATCACATTCTTATTCCTACTTTCTATAGTATTTAATTTCACTATAGCACAAGACACAATAAAACCATCAGGAAACTGGAGACTGTTCCCTGCCAACAAAACAGCTTTGGTCTTCCAAGATACAGCAAACAAGCATAAGGAATTGAATTACTCCAACGCAAACGGAAAAACTCAAGTATTTCAGGATAGCAGAATTGATAAAATAGAATCAGAACTAAGAGAGAAACCTTATATATATGGATATACTTTGCAACTTGAAGTAAGTCAACAAAAAAATGTCATCAAAGACGCTAGATATAAAATACTAAAGATTAGTCCAGATATTGAACTGGATGACCCATATGAATCACCTAACATCTATCTTTATGCGGGTAGATTTTATGATAGACATTCTGCATATCAATATAAAAATGAAATTTCAAAACACTTCCCGAATGCTATTGTAGTAGGTCCTAAAAAAATGGATCTACCTGTAATTCATACTCCAGAAGCAATCATTCCTCAAAATGATAGCATACTAATTGAGGACCCAAGAAACAACTAGTTGTTTTGATTTTCTAGTTCTTTAGCCACTTGCTCTAGATCTTTATAAAAACTTTCCCCCCACATTCTCTCTATTGGCTCCTTCAAAAATCTAAATACAGGCACGTCCAATTTAGCACCACATTGACATGCGGGTCTACAAATATTCCATTGACTATAATTCAATGCGGTAAAGGTTCTTAATTCAGCAACTCGAATAGGATATAAATGACAAGAAATAGGTTTTTTAAAATCCAGTTTACCTTCTTTATGTGCTTTTTCGATTCCACACTTCGTGATATTATTTTCATCAAAATACACAAAAGCACACTCTTTTTCATTCACAAGTGTAGTAACCGGAGCATTATCCTCATCCATATAAAACACTCCTGTTTTCGCAATAGCATCTAATCCTTCTTGCCTCATGTAAGGTTTAATTGCCTCGAGATTATCTTCGATAATATCTATTTCATCATAAGTCAGCGGAGCACCAGCGTCTCCCTCAACACAACATGCACCTTTACACGCTGTAAGATCACAAACAAACTTCTTTTCAAAAATATCTAACGATATCAACTTATCTCCTAACTCTACCATAATTCCTTTTTTCAACAGCAAAAGTAGTAAAGTTTCAATTGTATTAAAACAAAAAAAGCGCAACTGAGAACAGTTGCGCTTTACTTGAGAAGTTTTAACTAACTTATTTCACTATGAAAGATTGTGTAGAAACATTGCTTTCAGAAGCAACTTTAAGAATATACATTCCAGTTTCAACATTATCTAATGAAATAACTTCAGGAGTTCCTCCAGAGATATTCAATTTATTGTTATAAACAACTTTACCTTGAACATCCATAACAGTTACAACAATAACTTCAGAAACACTAGAAGTAAGGTTGAAAACACCGTCATTAGGATTAGGATAAATTGAGAATTCAATTGAATTTTCCTCTACAGATGTACAGTTATTAATAACAACAGATATCGTAGTAGAAGCATCTGGACATACACCATTGCTTACAGTATAAGTAAAAGGATATGCACCTGCATTTATTCCATTTGCATTAAATACATTATTGTTAGTACCTCCCAACAATCCAGTATTTGAATCATCCGTCCATGTTCCACCAGACTCAACTACTCCTGTCAAACCATCTGGTAAGAATACATCTCCAGCATTACATAACTCAAATGGAGAAACTGCAGTTCCAGACTGACCAGCAGCAACCACATTTAGAGTAGCTATTGCCGTATCGACAGCACAACCTTCTGCAACAGAATATATAACTTCATGAATTCCGGTAGGAACAGTAGAAGCAACAAATATATCTCCATTAACAATTGCAGTAGGATTAAGCCCAAACGACCAAACACCTGTAGAATCAGTATCTGTAATTACAGAATATAAATCTAAAGAATCTATTGTACAAACATCCATGGTCGCATCTGTCCCGGCACTTACTGAAACTTCCGTTAACTTCATAGCTATCTGACCAGGACCAGTAACACCTAAAAAGTCTTCTTCATCGTAAACTATATAATACTCATTACCTGGTATTAATCCACAAACCGTGAAATTTGGCGCAAAAATACTAACACCCGAAGCATCATCATCATTTCCAGCAATAAATGTTGCTGTAGTCATATCATTACAATCAGTTATTTCAAAAGCTGCAGACTGACCACCGTAATTATTTGCATTTGAATTAACCTCTACATTACCAGAAGCTGGTGCAATAAACTTGAACCAAACTGATCTTGTAATATCATTATCCCAATACCAACCATCAATACCATCTGAACTTGATGAAAAAGGAACATTTAAGTTTGCCGTTTCATCTGCAGTAACAGAAGCTCCCGCGTTCGTAAAAAATCTATTCACTCCATCAACTGGTAATGTGATTGCATCACATGCTACATCATTAGTTAACGGCATATCGAAAGAAAATGGTCCAACAAACAATGAAGTATCACCAGAAGCACATGCTGCTTGCACATAGAAATCATAAGAAGCACTTCCTAATAGTCCAAGTAAGGTATCTGAATTATTATTCGAAGTAGTATACAAATTTCCTTCACCTAACGTAAATCCAGCAGGACCATACTCTACATTCCAAGAAGTTTCAGCATTTGAACCAGCAGTCCATGACAAGAATGCTGTATCAATTACAGTTGTTGCTCCTAAACCACTAACATTATTACAAAATAAACCAGTAGTAACTGTTTCAGGTCCAACCCATAAACTTGAGTCTGTTAAAGAACAATTTCCTAAAACATAGAAATCATACGTTGTATTCTGAGTTAAATTTCCAATTGAATCAATTGCACCTGTAGTAGACGACACAATTACACCACCAGCATCACCAGGAGAATAAGGATTTTCACCATAAGCGATTGTCCATTCTGTTTCTCCTCCAGAACCTGGAATCCATGTAAGTTCAACTGAATCTGGCGCCAAAACTTGCGCAATTAAATTAGAAGGTGCATTACAGTTAGGCAATGTTGTAAAGTCAATTGGTCCAACCCAATCACTCATATCACCACCACCACAATCTGCTTGAATATAAACTTGGTAATCAGTGATTTGATCTAAACCTCCGATAGAGTCAGTTTCAATTATAGTAGAACCAGCATAAACGTGTGCACCTGTTCCAGGAGCAAATCCATTTTCACCAACTTCAACATTCCAATTAGTTTCTACATTACCTGCAGTCCACGTTATAACCACACTATCATTATCTGCGTAAGTTGTAATTAAATCCATTGGATTTGGACAAGGAACATCTTCAATCATAAAATCATCAACTCCAAAACCTTCATATTGTGAAGAGACATCTGCATCAAGAACAAATCTAAACTTAACCAATCCTTCACCAGCCAAAGATGGCATAGCAATAGATGTAGCAGTCCAAGTCGTCATAGTTCCTTGCCACCATTGGTAAGTAGTGTTATTATAAGGGTTAGTATCCCATGCTGGAGAAACTCCAACTTTAGTCCATGTCACCTCATCTAATGTATACTCTACATAAGCACCGTCATAACCTGACTCCGTTCTCAGTATATGATTAAACGAAATAACAGGGTATGAAACTAAAGTAAAATCGAAACAAGGAGTAATTAAATAAGACACCTCATTAGCATTGTAATTACCTGTTAAATTAGTAACCGCAGCACCTGTACCATTTGCAGCAGCAGAAATTACTGTAGCAGAAGGTGTACCTATTTCCCAAGATGAGTTAGTTCCATCTATTGACCAAGCAGTAGCGCCTGTTTCAAAATCTTCTACATATGGGAATCCAGACAATGGATTACACTGCGTAGAAAAAGAATAAGGCCCAGCCCAATCACTTACATCACCTCCACCACAATCAG
>JBFHGR010000063.1:0-21213 GCA_041583015.1 Parvicella sp.
GTTTCCATTATCCTTATCCCAAGCCGCTTTTAAGACCATAAATCTTGCTGCTTCAATTTCTGTAGCCATATCAGCTAGTTTAAATTGAATAGCTTGATGCTGACAAATTGGTTTACCAAAAGTTTCTCTTTCCTTAGAATATGCCAAAGCTAATTCGTATGCACCAGCTGCTATACCTAACGCTTGAGCCGCAATTCCAATTCTTCCTCCCGACAAAGTCTTCATTGCAAATTTAAACCCAAAACCATCCTCTCCAATTCTATTTTCCTTAGGAACTTTTACATCTTGAAACATCAATGTGTGCGTATCAGATCCTCTAATCCCTAATTTATCCTCTTTTGCTCCAACCACAAATCCTTCCATCCCTTTTTCTACAATCAAGGCATTAATTCCTCTGTGTCCTTTTTCTGGATCAGTCTGAGCAATTACCAAATAAGTAGATGCAGTACCTCCGTTAGTAATCCAGTTTTTAGTACCATTTAACAGGTAATGATCTCCCATATCTACAGCAGTAGTTCTTTGAGATGTTGCATCAGATCCTGCTTCTGGTTCGGATAAACAAAAAGCACCTATTTTTTCTCCTTTAGCCAAGGGAACCAAATATTTCTGTTTTTGCTCTTCAGTACCATATGCTTCTAATCCATAACAAACCAATGAATTATTTACAGACATACATACAGAAACAGAAGAATCAACTTTAGAAATCTCTTCCATTGCTAACGCATAAGACATTGCATCCATTCCGCTTCCACCATACTTAGGGTCAACCATCATCCCCAAGAAACCTAGTTCTCCTAATTGTTTTATTTGTTCTAAAGGAACCGTTTGATTTGTATCTCTTTCGATTACTCCTGGTTTACATACATTCTGTGCGAAATCTCTCGCTGCGTCTCTTACCGCAATTTGCTCTTCACTCAATTTAAAATCCATCTCAATATATATTTAAATAGTTTGTACTTAATTTTTCAGAATCCAAATTTACTGTTTATCTTCAACATTACAATAGATAAATTGAACAAGAAGTTGGAAAATAAGTATAGAATTATTGGACTAATGTCTGGCACATCCTTGGATGGTGTGGATATTGCCTTATGTGAATTTACAAAAACAAACAAATGGAATTTTGAGTTAATTTATGCTCAAACCTTTAATTATAGTGAACAATGGAAGGATATCCTTGAACGTACTGAAAATTCATCTGCAATAGATTTAGCAAGAAACGATGTATTCTTAGGACAACTTTTTGGCAATCTGACCAATGCTTTTATCGATTATTATAAAATTGATAAATCCACAATTGATGCAATTGCCTCTCATGGTCACACCATTTTTCATCAGCCAGAAATATCATTAACCACTCAAATTGGTAGTGGAGCACAAATTGCCGCTATAACTGGTATTCAAACCATTTGTGATTTTAGAACTACAGATGTTGCACTTGGAGGACAAGGCGCCCCATTAGTTCCTATTGGAGATGAATTACTTTTTACAGAATACACTTCCTGTTTAAATTTAGGAGGAATAGCCAATGTGTCGTTTAGAGAAAATAATCAAAGAATTTCTTTTGACTTAGGCTTAGCCAATATTGTCAATAACTACCTTTGTAGAAATACTTCAGCAGGGTTTGATGATGGTGGAAAAATTGCTGCGTCAGGTACTTTAGACCAATCATTACTGGATGAAATGAATAGATTGGATTATTTTAAGCAATCGTATCCTAAATCTTTAGGAAAAGAATTCTTTATCAATGAATTCAAACCACTTTTGGACAAACACAAACTTTCTTTAGAAGATAAATTACATACTTTTAGTATTCATCTAGGGCAACAAATTGGAAGCAAACTTCCTACTGGCAATTGTTTAGTAACAGGTGGAGGTGCCTACAATGATTTTTGGTTTCAGCAAATTTCTAAAAACACTTCTTGTCAATTAATAAAACCGAGTAATGAAATTATCGATTTTAAAGAAGCTTTAATTTTTAGTTTTCTTGGTGTTTTAAGATTGAGAAAAGAATCAAACTCATTAAAATCTGTAACAGGCGCTAAAAAAAATGCTGTTGGTGGATGCATTTATTGGGCTTAAAATATCGTTTAACACATAAAACCATGCTTTTAAACAATGTTTTATTTAGACTAAATATTTGTTGTAATTTCGACACAACTAAAAAACTATAAACTATGAACGCAGGTATGTTAAAATATCTCATGAGAGATGATGAATTTATGATGGGTATGGTCTCCATCCTATCAATACTAATGTCACTTATTTATCTATTACCTTTATTTCAAGCACTTTTCGCTTATGAAAAGAAAAAGTGGTTAGAAAAACAACTTTCCTTGGCTGATTATAATGAAGGTGTTTCTGCTCAAGCAAAAGAAAAATTACTTGCCTCGGCCGAACCAGGGCAAAGTTACCCTATTTACAAACTGTTCAAATTCTATTTTGCTACAACTGGAATTGCAGCAATCATCACAGGATTCTTAATAATGGTTCTACCTTCAAATTTAGGACCAGATGCAATAGATTGGATGCTTTTCTTACCCTTAATCATTGGGGGTGGAATTTATTTCCTTTACAACGCCATGTTTAAAGGACAAGGACTATGGAGAGAAGTGGCTGCAGTATTCGCATATGTAGGTTTTGCTTCTACATTAGGTATGGCCTATGAAAACTTTGGAATGTATGAATGGCTAAGAATTGATATTCTTTGTTATATCATACTATCTGGTGGTTTCTTTTTAATACTTCACATGAAATCAACTTTGGTTTCTTATTTGTACATGATTACAGTGGTCATTGCAAGTGTCGCTACATTGGGCGTTGCTAGTAACTGGCTACAGTTCTTATCTCATTTTGTATGGTTTTTTGCAGTTGCAATATTATACATTTGGGTACCTAAATTAAAAACTGCAAAAGACATTGGGGTTAATGAAATTGTATTTGGTATCCTATTCACACTGATGATCCTTACGTTAGCATTTACACATACTTCAGGCTTAATAATTCCATCATTGGCTGTAGTATTACCTGGACTTTATATTTTTTCAAAAGCATACTACAAAAATGCTTCTACAATTATCTCCAAACCAATTGAGTTAATAATCGGTGCAATAATCATCACAATGGCTGCTGCTCTATCTATTAATGCTGTAATGACAGGTGCAAGTGACAGTATCTACTTATTTAAAGGATACTCATTCCAGAAACAATTTGTCTATTTAATTTTAGTAGGATTGGCGTATGGTGTGTATTACATTTATGACAATGATCTAAATGATGCAGAAGATGACATCAACCCGTTGATTGCCATTTTTCCAGTTTTTGCTTTTATTATAACCTATATATTAGGAGAATATGGAGGTCACTACTTAATGACTATTTTCTTAATTGCATTAGGATATCAATTAACGATAAAAGGTATTGAAAAGAAAGACTCAATTAGAGTTGCCATTGGAGCAATAGTTTTTGTTACTACTTTGATTATCAAAATTTCAGATATTATGCAAACAATGATAATTGAAAACATGATGGAAGGTGGTAAGTTCTTAGTAGGATTCTTAACTTTCTTCTATGGTGCTATAATATTAGGCACAGTTGTTTACATCAGAAATCAATGGACTGTCACAGATGGGAATATGTCAATTGAAAATAACAATACACCTGATAAGAACATGGATGTTATTGACAATATAAACATTGACACTTCTAACGAGGAATAACTATATCTAACCAAAAAAGGGTCTACTTCAATTGAAGTAGACCCTTTTTTTTGTCTCAACATCACAAATGTTGGACTTACAATTCACTCAACGAAAATGTTTCCTTCAATCTTACTCCTTTTTCCGTATGCTGTACAGTACAACATTCGTTAACAGAATCATGCTCTAAGAACATGACAATATCTTCATCTGCACACTTTTTAAGAAATAATTCCTTCTCATCCAAAGTCAACAAAGGTCTAGTATCATACCCCATTACATATGGTAGTGGAATATGTCCTGTACTAGGTAATAAATCTGCCATAAAAGCAACTTTCCTTCCTTTATAGTTCATCATTGGAATCATCTGACTTTCTGTATGTCCGTCAGCAAAAAAGATATCCATTCCATTGAAAGCATTTTCTGAAATCCTGTCTGTTCTTTCAATAAAGTTCAATTGACCACTAGACTGTATTGGGTTTATATTTTCTTTCAAAAAAGATGCCTTTTCCCTATTGTTGGGTTCTGTTGACCATTTCCAATGATTTTCATTACTCCAAAATTTTGCATTTTTAAATGCAGGAATCAACATGTCTGGATTTTTAACATCTCTTTCAATAGCACCTCCGCAATGGTCAAAATGAAGATGAGTTAAAAACACATCTGAAATATCATCTCTACTAAATCCTAACTTTTTAAGATTTCCATCCAAACTATCGTCTCCATGCAAATAGTAATGTCTTAAAAATCGTTCATCTTGTTTATTCCCAATTCCGGTGTCAACCAAAATTAGTTTATCTCCATCCTCTATTAGCAAACTTCTCATAGACCATGTACAGAGATTTTTTTCATCCGCTGGATTTGTTTTTTGCCAAATGGATTTAGGTACAACGCCAAACATTGCTCCACCGTCCAACTTAAAATTCCCTGTATTTAGTGCGTGTAATTTCATACTACTTATTTAATTATTTAAAATCATTTCTTCTTCAGTGTTTACCTCAGTTCTCATTTTCTCCTGCTCCTGTTTAATGTTATGGAGAATTCTAGGAAGTTTAGATTTATTCACTGAAAAACCTTCATAGCCCATAATTTGATCAAGTTCTTTTAAAAAGTCATTACTTACATTAACTTTTTTATGCCTTGAGATTAATGTTACTCCAGTACCATCAGCATAATCTATCAAGTCAAGATAAACGCTTTTTTCACCTTCATATGTTGCAAACAAACCTTCAAGTTCATCTAATGTGCTATGATTAATTAAAGCAGCATCAAATTCTAAATGTACTTTTTTAAGTTGCTTATCTCTAACATTAGTCAATAACTCAATATATTGTACACTAAATTCTTTTTGCTTGCCATCAGGATTAAACTTCTTTCCTTTCAACTGAACATTCCCCTTTACATATAAAAAGTTTCCGGGTGTAAGAAAATGAGCAAGTTTTAGATAGGTTTCTCCAAATATTCTAAACTCCATTCCTCCTGTCATATCTTGGAGTTCAAAGAATCCATATTTATTTCCTTTCCTACTTTCCATGTGTCCCATATTACTGATAATTCCAGCACATGAAAACTCCTTGTTAGGTAACCTATTAATATTCTCATTTAAATCTTTCAACCCTAAATCACAGAAACTTTCTACTTCTAGTTTATAATCATCCATAGGATGACCTGAGATATAAATACCTACAACTTCTTTTTCATAATTTAGCCTTTGAAAGACAGTCCATTCTGAAACATCTGGTATAGCAGGCGTTGGTATTTCTATATCTTCACCACCTGCCATGTCAAACATACTTACTTGATTAGAATCTTGCCCCGACTGATAAGCTCCTCCATAACGAATACAATTTTCTATCAAGGTTCTACCTTTATCATCTTCTCCAAAGTACTGTTCTCTTGAAATTTCCTTGAATTCATCAAAACCTCCAGAGTATGCTAAACTTTCCAAAACTCTTTTATTACAGTCTTTCAAACTCACTCTTCTAACCATATCAAAAATTGAAGTAAACGGCCCGTTCTCTTTTCGTTCCTTAACAATAGCATTAACAGGGTTCTCTCCTACTCCTTTGATTCCTCCCATCCCAAAACGAATCTCTCCTTTGTCATTCACTGCAAACTTGTAATAACTCTCGTTTACATCAGGACCAAGAACAGACAAGCCCATTCGTTTACATTCTTCCATAAAGAAAGAAACTGTTTTGATGTCATTCATATTATTACTCAAAACTGCCGCCATATATTCAGAAGGATATCTCGCCTTTAAATATGCCGTTTGATAGGCTATCCATGCATAACAAGTAGAGTGAGATTTATTAAAAGCGTAGGAAGCAAATGCTTCCCAATCTTTCCATACCTTCTCTAATATACTACGCTTATGACCATTCTCTTCACCTTTGTCCAAAAACTTAGGTTTCATTTTATCTAGAACCGCCTTTTGTTTTTTCCCCATTGCCTTTCGCAACGTATCTGCTTCACCCTTCGAGAAGCCTGCCAACTTCTGAGAAAGAAGCATTACTTGCTCTTGATAAACCGTAATTCCATACGTTTCATCAAGATACTCCTCCATAGCATCAAGGTCATATTTGATTTCATCAATTCCGTGTTTACGTCTAATGAAATCAGGAATATATTCTATCGGGCCAGGACGATACAAGGCATTCATCGCAATAAGATCTGAAAACTCTGTAGGTTTCAAATCCTTTAAATGCTTTTGCATTCCAGGAGATTCATATTGAAATATACCTACAGTCTCTCCTCTTTGGAATAGTGCATATGTTTCCTCATCGTCAATTGGTATTTCTTCAATGTCAATATCAATATTGTGCCTTGCTTTGATAATCTTAAGCGTATCCTTAATTAGAGTAAGTGTTTTAAGACCCAAGAAATCCATTTTTAGTAGACCTGCATCTTCCACTACTGAGTTATCAAATTGAGTACTCCACATACTAGAGTCTTTTGCCAATGCAACTGGAACATGCTCTCTAATATCACTAGGTGTAATAATTACTCCACATGCATGGATTCCTGTTGTACGCATAGAACCTTCTATGGTCTTTGCTTGTCTCAAGACTTCTCCTTCAATACCTCTCTGCTTTAAAATTTCTTTCAATTCCAATGCCATCTTCATTTGGTCACCGCTCAGTTTCTCCGCCAAAGCCTCTTCCTCCATTCCAAAAAGTTTATTCAACTTCATATCGGGAACCAACTTAGCAATCCTATCGGTATCTGGCAATGGTAAATCTAAAACCCTACCCGCATCCCTAATCGAAGATTTGGCTGCCATTGTACCATAGGTAATAATTTGAGCAACTTGATTAGATCCATATTTGTCTATTACATATTGAATAACACGTCCACGGCCTTCATCGTCAAAGTCAATATCAATATCGGGCATGGACACACGCTCAGGATTTAGGAAACGCTCAAAAAGTAGGTCGTACTTAATTGGATCAATGTTAGTTATCCAAGTACAATAAGCTACCACAGAGCCTGCAGCAGATCCCCTTCCAGGGCCAACAGACACCCCCATCTTTCTCGCTTCTCTTATAAAATCTTCTACAATCAAGAAATATCCTGGATAACCAGTATTCCTAATTACATCCAATTCAAAGTCTAGTCTTTCTCGAATTTCATCCGTAATCTCTCCGTACCTTTTCTTTGCTCCTTCGTAAGTAATATGTCTTAGGTAGTTATTCTCTCCAATTTTTAATGATTCATCCTCCTTATCTCGAGGATCGGTAAACTCTTCTGGAATATCAAAAGCTGGAAGTAATACACTTCTCCCCAGTGTAAAAGGCTCAATTTTATTAACAATTTCTTCTGTACACTCAATGGCTTCTGGCATATCCGCAAATGCCTTTTTCATCTCTTCTTGGGTCTTGAAATAAAACTGATCATTGGGGAAACCAAATCTAAAGCCTCTACCTCTTCCTTTAGGAGTAGACTTTCTTTCACCATCCTTTATACACAATAAAACATCATGAGATTCAGCTTCTTCTTTGTTTAAATAGTAGTTATTATTGGCCGCAAAATATTTCACATTATACTTTTTGGCAAATTTTAATAACACTTGATTCACTACTGCTTCTTCTTCTAAATCATGCCTATTAATTTCAACATAAAAATCCTCGCCAAATTGTTCCTTCCACCAAACAAAAGCTTCTTCTGCCTGAGCCTCTCCTACATTCAAAATCAACTGAGGAATTTCTCCATTCAATCCTCCAGTAATTGCAATCACATCTTCTTTAAAAGATGGTATAATAGTCTTATCAATTCGAGGAACATAATACTTCCCTTCTACATGGGCTGCAGATGCCAATTTTGAAAGGTTGTGATAACCTTTTTTGTTTTTTGCCAAAAAAGGAACTAAATACCCATTGTCTTTTACACTTTTGTTGTGCATGTCTTTACATACATACAATTCACAACCTACAATAGTCTTTACATACTTTTCTTGTAAATCTTCAATATCTACGTAAAGATTATCTATTTCTTCAGATGTTAATGGAATTTCCTTTTCCTCTCCAGAAACTGGATCTTTTTCAATTTTAACACCTAATTCTATTAATTCTTTCGCTGCTTTAATTTTAGCATCTATACCACTATTGTACTTTACGCCAGCATTTACAAAATGGAAAGCAGCCATCATATTATCTGTATCTGTAAGCGCTACCGCAGGACTACCTATCCTACCAGCTGCTTCTACCAAAGCATCTATTTTAGTAGTAGATTGCAATACTGAAAACTGAGAATGATTATGCAAATGGGAAAATCTAACTTCACGAAGTTTATCAATGTTTTGCTTTATCTCCTTTTGCGTTAGATCTGCTCCAGCATCTTCATCTACTTTTAACGCAGCACTCGCCTCTTTTAGATTAACATGTTTTAACCCTACTGGCTGTATCGTATCAGTATTGACTTTAATAAATTGATCAAAATACTGCTCATCAACTTGTAACTCCTCAGGACTAAAAACTTTAGTACGAATCAACTCTAAAAAACATCTTGTAGTTGCTTCTACATCGGCCGTAGCATTATGCGCTTCAGAGAATGGAACATTAAAAAGTTTTTCATGAAGTTCTGTAAGCGTTGGCAATTTAAACTTACCTCCTCTTCCACCTGGTATCTGACATAATGCAGCTGTCACCTCTGTACAAGTATCAAGAATCGGTAAATTAGCAAGATTTGATTCAATACCATACCTATACAATTCACAGCCCATCACATTAATGTCAAACATAATGTTTTGCCCTACTACAAATTTAGATTTTGCAAGAACTTCATTAAACTCTTTTAAAACTACTTGAAAATCTTCACCTTTTTCCTTTGCTAATGCAGTAGAAATACCATGTATTTGCTCAGACTGAAAAGGGATATCATATCCATCTGGAATAACTAAAAAATCCTTTTGCTCCAACAAGTTCCCCATGTCGTCATGCAATTGCCATGCAATCTGCACACACCTAGGCCAATTATCAGTATCTGTAATGGGTGCTTTAAAATCTTTGGGTAATCCCGTTGTTTCAGTATCGAATATTAGGTACATGTGGCTATCTTTTAACGCTAATTGTTTTGAGGAGCATAAAATTAATGAAGTCCTTTTTTTTTAACCAATAAAAGAACAATGATTTATAACTTATTTTTAAACAATAACTCCGTAAAATTTAAACTTACTAATTAATTTTTCGCAACCAACTGATAGTCAGCACTGATAAAAAAGATAAGTAAAATTTTATTAAAAGGTAAATAACTTTATATTTGCCACAAAATTGAACTAAAAAAAATATTCAAATAAACAAAACAACTATGAAAAAGTTAATTTACACAGGTCTATTAGCAGTTGCTTTCTTAGCTTCATGTGGTGAAGGATCTACAAAAGGAGCATGGTCTGATGCAGACAAAGCTTCTATGACTGCCGAAATAGAGAAAGTGGATGGCGATCTAGATGCATTAGGCGACAAAAAACAAGATTTCATTGACTGCTACACTGAAAAAGTTGAAGCTTCATATGATAATTTCACAGAAGCTAATGCTGATGTTGAGGGCTGTAAAAAATTAGCAACAGATTGCGCTACAAGCGTAATGTAAAATTTAAAACACAATAAATAAAATATAATCATGAAAAAAGTATTATTATCATTAACAATTATTGCAGGATTAGGAATGACTTCTTGCGGACCAAGCGAAACAGACAAAAAAGCAGCAGAAATGTTATGTGGATGTCTTGAAGGTTTTGACAAAGAAGACCCTAGTGCATTAATGGGTGCAGCTGGATGCATGATGAAAATGGCTGAAGACGAAGAATTAGCTAAAGCATCTGAAAGCGGAACTCTTTCTGTAATGGAAGAAACTTGCCCTGATGGAGCAGCTGCTTTTAAGGAATTGACTAAAAAATAATCCAAATTACCTATATCAAACGGCTAACATTTAAAATGTTAGCCGTTTTTTTTTATTTAAACGTAAATTTCATTTCTATTGGAAGGTGATCTGATGAGGTCTCAAACTGATGCAATACTTTACTTGATATACAATTTATTGTTTTCGGTGTATAGAAAATATAATCCAGTCTTTCATAAGGACTCTCAGATGTAAAAGTTAATTCATAATTCTCTTTTGGCAAATTAGCAACAGCAATATCTTCTAGTTTTAATATTTCAGCAATAGTTGCATTTTCATTCTTTGGATCACTATTAAAATCACCAAGTAAAATAACGGGATAATCTGCCGCATATTTTTTAAATAAATGAGCTACTTCTTTTGTTTGAATTAACCTTGTAGGCTTATCAAATGCTTCTACATGAATATTAATAACAATCAAGTCTTGCCCATATATATTAATTTTAACAATTTGGGCTAACCTATCCAAATACATCGTTCTACGAAAGAATAATTCATCCTCAACTCTACTTAAAACAATTCTGTCTTGCGAAACAATATTATATTCTGACAACACCCCTTGTCCCGATATTATTTTCCCGAAATGAGCTGATGGTGGCCAATATGGAAATGGCACATAGCGCTCATCCCAATTGACACAATGAGCAGAAAAATTAAACCCTAATTCACTTAGTTCCTTCTGTTGATTCACATTAAAAGTCCTATCTGCATCAAAGTCTATTTCTTGCATGGCAATGAAATTTGGATTCATTTTTTGAATCTCTTCCTTTACTTTTTTTAAATTGGAAGCAAACAATTCTTTAGAAAGCGAAGTTTTATTATTGGTCATTCCACTTAAATAGCCAATATTATATGTCATAATTGAATAAACGGAATCCTTAATCTTTGGAGCAAATTGTTCATTTTCAACAATTAAGGCGTAATCGTCCTTACTTAAATTAGGTCTAGATGCCCAGTTGTACCATGTCAAAATCAATAGAAGCAAACCTAAAACAACTCCTCCAGCATATTTAAAAACTATCATAATGCTAAGTTATGTATTATTAAAGATTTGAACGACACATTCCGCAATTGAAATTAATCTTAATTTTAAACCCACTTGAAATAGTATTTCGTCAAATATTCGTATATTTTTGTAGTAATGAAAAATCTAGCTAAATACCTTTTAATATTCTCTTTTATCTCCACATTAATAGGTTGTGGAGGAGAATACACAAATGATGTCGCTCCTATTTATGACTTTAGCAAACATGAAGTAGAAAGCGATATCCTAACTGATTTAGAAAAAGGAAGTTCTTATCTTTCTGTTTACTCCGAAATTTATAGCAATACCGAAAAACGCACTCACTCCCTTACCGTAACAGTAAGCATTAGAAATATCAATACTTCTAAGAAAATTTACCTAACTAAAGCAGATTATTACGACACCCATGGTAGTCTTTTAACTAGTTATGTCAAAAACCCTATTGAAGTTTTACCTCTTGAAACAATTGAAATCGTAATTGACAAATCACAATCACTCGGTGGTACAGGAGGAAATTTTATTTTTGACTGGGCAAAAGAGAACAATTCTTCTAGTCCAATTTTTGAAGGAATTATGATTTCCACATCCGGACAACAAGGAATCTCATTTACAACAAATGGAGTATCAATATAATCCCAAAAAGGTTAATAATCTCCTCGTTAAGCAACAATTATCTTCCAATAGAATTTGTGCCTGTTATTATAGAATCATTAGCACAATTCAATGTATCCCGATTTAGTCAGAAAAAAAATGTTTTATCACTATAATAAATTGGAATGCTCTTTATTTTCTATTTAACTCACTTAAAAGGATTTTCACATTTCTAGATTTCCTATTCTGAGATTTTCCTATCTTTACATTATGAGTAAAAGACAGGTTAGAATAGTCCCCCCAGAAGTTTTTAGTGACAATTTCACTTTGGTTGATAGAAAAAACAAAGCAGTTGGTGTACCTGCAATCACTTCAGCAATGAAGCACATTTCAGAAGAAATTGGTATCGCTAAAGGCTTGAAATTGATTTCCAAAATGAATCAAAAAGGCGGATTTGACTGTTCTGGTTGCGCTTGGCCTGACCCAGACGACAAACGTTCATCCCTTGGTGAATATTGCGAAAACGGAGCCAAAGCACTAGCAGAAGAAGCTACTACAAAACGAGTTACCAAAGAGTTTTTCGCCCAACATTCGGTTGAGGAAATGTCAGATTGGAGTGATTTCAAAATTGGAAAAACAGGAAGACTGGAAGAACCAATGATTTTGAGAGCAGGCGCTAGTCATTATGAGCCTATTTCTTGGGACGATGCTTTTGCTATGATTGCCCAACAACTTAAGAATTTAGACAATCCTGATGAAGCAGTTTTTTATACTTCCGGAAGAACAGCCAATGAAACGGCATTTTTATATCAATTATTTGCAAAGCAATTAGGCACCAACAACCTACCCGACTGCAGTAACATGTGTCATGAATCTAGCGGTAGCGGACTTTCGGAAACTGTAGGAATAGGAAAAGGTTCTGTAACTTTGGAAGACCTTCACAAAGCAGAAGTAATTGTTGTTATGGGGCAAAATCCAGGAACTAACCACCCTAGAATGTTGTCTGCTTTAGAAAAATGCAAAAAGAATGGCGGGAAAATAGTCACTGTAAATCCTTTGCCAGAGGCAGGAAATAATAATTTCACAGATCCTCAAAGCCCGATAGCGCTGCTAAAAGGTGGCACACAATTAACAGATTTATTTCTTCAGGTAAAAATCAACGGAGATGTTGCAGTTCTTAAAGCGGTTATGCTTTTATTGCTTGAAGCAGAAAAGAAAGCACCTGGAACCGTCTTTGACTTAGACTTCATAAAAGAATACACTGCAGGATATGATGAATTAATTCAACATCTTGAAACACAGAATTTAGAGGAATTAGTTCTAAAAAGCGGACTTCCTTTATCTCAGATTCAGGAGTTTGCTAACATGATTCAAAACAAAAAGAAAATCATCATTTGCTGGGCCATGGGATTGACTCAACATGTGAATGGCGTTGAAAACATTCGTGAAGTAGTCAATCTTCTTTTACTTAAAGGATCAATTGGGAAAGAAGGTGCTGGAACTTGCCCTGTGAGAGGCCACAGCAATGTACAAGGAGACAGAACAATGGGCGTTTATGAAAAACCGGACACAGAATTTTTAGATGCACTTGATAATAACTTTAAGATTACCTCACCACGAGAACATGGTTACGATGTAGTAGAAGCTATTCAAGCGATGAAAGCAGGAAAAGTAAAGGTCTTTATGGCTATGGGAGGAAACTTCATTTCTGCTACACCCGATAGCCAATTGACAGGAGAAGCGATTCAAAATTGTGAATTAACCATTCAAGTTTCTACTAAATTAAACAGAGCGCACCTAGTCACAGGAAAAGAAGCTTTGATATTACCTTGTATTGCACGTTCGGAAGAAGATATTCAAAATGGTAAATCGCAATTTATCACAGTTGAAAATTCAATGGGTGTAGTTCATGCAAGCAAAGGGACATTTGAACCAGCATCTAAAAACTTATTAAGCGAACCTGCAATTGTTTCTAGAATAGGAGAAGCAGTTTTTGGAGACACTCCTATCAATTGGGCTAGTTATAGACATGATTACAGTTTAATCAGAGATGAAATAGCAGCATGTATCCCGGGGTTTGAAAACTTTAATGAAAAAGTAAAAAAATCCGCAGGATTCTATTTGCCAAACGGATCTAGAGATAGAAACTTCACCACTTATAATGGAAAGGCAAACTTCACAATAAACCCTGCACCAGAGAATAAAATTGAGGAAGGAAAATTCATCATGATGACCATCAGAACACATGATCAATACAACACCACAATTTATGGAATGGATGATAGATACAGAGGCATCCTTAATGAACGAAGAGTGGTTTTGATGAATCCAGAAGACATGAAAGCACAAGGTTTATCCAAACTTCAAATAGTTAATATTCATAGTTATTTCAATGGTGAAATAAGAACAGCCATCCACTTCAAAGTAGTACCTTATGACATTGCTAGAGGATGTGTGGCAACCTACTTCCCAGAAGCCAATGTATTGATCCCAATTGATAATGTAGCAAGAATAAGCAATACACCTGCGAGTAAGTTTGTGGAGGTTGAATTAAAGAAAATAATTTGAAAGATAGACAGCTAGAAATGCTCTTAGATGAATTCAATCCTATTGATATGCGTGAAATTTGCACGCACATTCTTGATTTGAATCATAAATTATGGATTGAATATGCCTTCAATTCTGATAACCTTATTTTTTTTGATGGCGTAACTACTTACAAAAATTTGCCAAAAGATTTTCACAATCAAGTTAAGTCGTCCTTCTCAAAATCCGCAAAGAAAAGTGAATTTAATAATGAGAAATGGGAATTACTACGCCAAGCTACTTTTAACATTGTAAATGGGGAACTCCAAACCAAAATCTCACTAACAAAGAAACAAATTTCATACTTCAAAGGATTGGAAAAAATGATACAAACTATTATCCATCAGAACGATAGAAATGTCTACATGGCAATACTACACCTTTTCGATGCTTCCCTTGATTTACAAAGAACTTTTTTTATTGACTACCTTACTGATAAAGTAAATGATATTAGAACACATGGAAACATTGCCCCTGATGTGAACTGAAGCAATTCTTTACTAAATTTGCACAAAACAAATCAAAACGAATGAATATCCTTGGAGTAATACCAGCAAGATACGGATCTACAAGACTAGAAGGGAAACCTTTGGTTGACATCTGTGGAAAATCTATGATACAACGTGTTTACGAACAAACAGCCAAAGTATTGGACAATGTTGTTGTAGCAACAGATGATCAAAGAATTTTTGATGCTGTGGAAGCATTTGGCGGAAATGTCGTAATGACTTCTGATAATCACACTACAGGAACCAACCGTTGCTTAGAAGCCTACGAGAAAGTTCAAGCAAAAAGTGATATTACATTTGACTTTGTAATAAACATCCAAGGTGACGAACCTTTACTTGAGCCAGGTCAGATTAGAAGTTTAATTAATTGTTTTAATGATCCTACAACGGAATTGGCAACATTAGTAATGCCTGTTACCAATGAAGGAGATTTATTCAATGAGAGCGAAGTATTTGTAGTCTTTGACAAAAACATGAAAGCACTTTACTTTAGTAGGTCTGTTATTCCACACGTGAGAGACGTACACAAAACTAAGTGGCTTCAGCACCACACTTTCTTTAAACATCTTGGTATGTACGGTTTCAGAGTAGATTCTTTAAAAGAATTTGCCAACCTTGAACAAACAAAATTGGAATTAGTAGAATCATTAGAACAAAATAGATGGTTAGAGAATGGCGGTGTTATTAAATTAGAAATTACACAACATGATACCATTCCAGTAGACACTATAGACGACCTCGAAAAGGTTAGAAGAATCGTTGCTCAAATGGATACTAAATAATGGACACAAGCACACAAAGAGCCGTAGTAATTAGATCTACCGGAAGTTGGTACATCCTTAGAAATGAAGCTGGAGAATTATTTGACGCAAGAATAAAAGGCAAGTTCAGGATAAAAGGATTAAAAACAACTAATCCTGTTGCTGTTGGTGATTGGGTGCACTACGAAACTGATACAGAAGAAGAAAACGCCATTATAACCGAGATTGAAGACAGAAAGAACTACATAGTTAGAAAATCAGTTAACCTTTCTAAGCAAGCGCATATCATTGCTGCGAATGTAGATTATGCACTATTGGTAGTTACAATTGCCAACCCAAGAACATCTACAGGATTTATAGATCGATTTTTGGTAACAGCAGAAGCTTATCATATTACACCAATATTAGTATTTAACAAAATTGACATCTTAACAGAAGATGAAAGATTAGAAATGGAATACTTAATTCATGTCTATTCTGAAATTGGCTATCAATGTATAAGAACTTCTGCAGTTACACACGAAGGTTTAGAAGAAGTAAAAGAAATTTTAAAGGGAAATACCTCAATGTTTTCTGGACACAGTGGCGCTGGAAAATCCTCTTTAATAAATGCAATCGACAAGACTCTAGCTGCCAAAGTAGGTATAATTTCAGACTCCTCATACAAAGGTAAACACACTACAACTTTTGCTGAAATGTTTACTTTAAGTTTTGGAGGCGATATCATTGATACCCCGGGTATTAAAGGATTCGGATTAGTCGATTTTGACAAGAAGGATTTAAACCACTACTTCATTGAAATGAGAGAATATTTACCTGAATGCAAATTCAATAATTGTCTCCATTTGGAAGAGCCAAAATGCGCTGTAAAAGATGCTGTAGAGGAAGGTTTGATTTCTCCAGAGAGATATAAGAACTACTTAGCTATCATGTCTGATGATGAGGAGGTACACTATAGGACAAGTGATTATTCATAGAAGAAATTGAAGGTTGAAAAGTTCGAAGTTTGATATTATTCAATTTTTCTCATACTCGTTTGCAACTAGGATGGACTGGATTTGCTTTTGTAACACATGCATTAAATGATTGTGACTGATTGAATTGGCGTTACAAACGAGAGTGAGGCACAAAAAAATCGTATAACCGAAACAAAAAATTATGAAAGTTGTTATTCAAAGAGTTTCTCATGCCAATGTAAAAATAGAAGGTAAAGAAGTTGGAGCTATCCAAACAGGACTACTCTTGCTACTTGGTGTAAGTCCTGACGACAATCAAGAAGATATAGATTACTTAGTAAAGAAAATCACCAATATGCGTATCTTCTCTGATGAAGAAGGCAAAATGAATTTATCAATCTTGGACATCAAAGGTGAATTACTTATTATTTCACAGTTTACACTGCACGCAAGCACCAAGAAAGGCAATAGACCTAGTTTCATCAATGCTGCAAAACCTGATTTAGCCAATAAACTATATTTAGATTTCATTACAGCCGCTAAAACAGCGATTGGTAAGTATCAAGTTGCAACAGGACGGTTTGGCGCAGATATGCAATTAGGGTTGGTAAACGATGGACCTGTGACTATTGTGATGGATAGTAAAAATAAAACATAAAAAAAGACCACCGAAGTAGCCTTTCCTATAAATTATCTTACTAATTTCTTATACTTAACTTTCGTTGGCACTAAATCACCACCTAGTCGTTTCTTACGATTCTCTTCATATTCTGAATAACCACCTTCAAAGTAGTAAACAGATGAATCACCTTCAAATGCTAAAATGTGTGTACAGATTCTATCTAGGAACCATCTATCGTGACTAATCACAACTGCGCATCCTGCAAAACTTTCAATCCCTTCTTCTAATGCTCTTAGGGTATTAACATCAATATCATTAGTAGGCTCATCTAGAAGCAGAACGTTTGCCTCTGTCTTTAAAGTCATTGCTAAATGCAATCTATTTCTTTCACCACCTGATAGAACACCAACTTTCTTTTGTTGATCTGAGCCTGTAAAATTAAAACGAGAACAATACGCTCTTGCATTTATCAACTTCCCACCTACTTCAATATTTTCGTTTCCACCACTCAATACTTCATAAACAGACTTACTAGCGTCAACATCTTTATGACGTTGATCCACGTATCCTATTTTTACAGTTTCTCCTATCTTAAAAGAACCAGCATCAGGCTCTTCTTCCCCCATTATCATTCTAAACAAAGTAGTTTTACCCGCTCCATTCGGACCAACTATACCTACAATACCTGCTGGCGGTAATTTAAAATTTAGATTTTCATATAATAACCTATCATCATATCCTTTAGCAACATCAATCGCCTCAATCACTTCATTACCTAATCTAGGTCCATTAGGAATAGGAATCTCTATTCTTGCCTCTTTCTCTTTGATGTCTTCATTCATCATTGATTCGTAATTATTCAAACGGGCTTTACCTTTACTTTGTCTTCCTTTAGGACCTTGTCTTACCCATTCCAACTCTCTTGCCAGCGCTTTTTGACGTTTGCTTTCTGATTTCTCTTCGGCTTGTAGTCTTTTTTGTTTTTGCTCCAACCATGAAGAATAGTTCCCTTTGTAAGGAATACCTTCTCCTCTATCCAACTCTAGAATCCATCCTGCAACGTTATCCAAGAAGTATCTATCGTGTGTTACTGCTATTACTGTTCCTTTGTATTGAGATAAGTGCTGTTCTAACCAATGCACAGATTCAGCATCCAAGTGATTGGTAGGCTCATCCAGCAAAAGGATGTCTGGTTCTTTCAATAGCAACCTACAAAGCGCTACCCTTCTTCTTTCCCCTCCTGAAAGGTTCTTGATAGGTGTATCTCCATCTGGCGTTCTCAATGCGTTCATGGCCAAGTCCAATTTAGAATCTAAATCCCAAGCACCAACCTGATCTATCCTATCCTGCACCTTACCTTGACGTTCTATCAACTTCTCCATCTTGTCTGGATCATTTAAGATCTCTTCATCCATGAAACCATTGTTGATTTCTTCATACTCAGCCAATAAGTCTACAATTTCTTGCACCCCTTCTTGCACAATCTCTTTCACAGTTTTGGACTCATCTAAGTCTGGCTCTTGAGGCAAATACCCAACGGAATACCCATCACTAAATACAACATCCCCTTGATATTTCTTATCTAAACCTGCAATGATTCTCATCACAGTAGATTTACCTGCTCCATTCAAACCAAGGATACCAATCTTAGCTCCGTAGTAGAATGATAAATAAATATTCTTTAAAATTTGTTTCCCTTCTGGTGTCTGTTTACTGACATTCACCATTGAAAATATAATCTTCTTATCGTCAGACATTTGTTTTGATTTTTTTGTTGAATGCAAATATACTAAGGATTTATGAAGATTTACACAAATCCTTCCATAGAAAAAAACATCATTTTCTCAGCACTCCCCTATATCATTAAACACTATATTAAAGGAGGTATATTGCGATTTTTATTTCACCTATTCTAAAATTAAAACAAGATCATTCTGACTCACCATCTCTCCTTCATTGAGAATTATACTCTTCACAACACCCGCTTTTTGAGACATTACTGCGTTTTCCATCTTCATTGCTTCTACCACAAACAATGCGTCATTCACATTGACTTTATCTCCTTGCTTCACATTAAGCACCATCAACCTTCCAGGCAAAGGCGCTCCTATTTCATTCTCTACACCTTCGGTAACTTTTCTATTTTCTTTCACCATTATATTAAGTGATTTATCAAAAATTTCCGTTGATCTATTTTGTCCATTCACTTTGAAAAACAAGGTTCTATACCCTTCCGTATTGGGATCTCCTACTGATAACAATTTAATTAGAATCGTTTTACCAGGAGCTATTTTTACCATTATTTCTTCATGTATATCCATTCCATAGAAATAATTTTTAGTAGGTATGGTAGAGACATCGCCAAACTTTTTAAATCCTTTATAAGCATCTTCAAATACTTTAGGATACAACAAATAAGAAAGATAGTCTTCTTCTTCCAAAGGTCTCTCAAAGCCAGGTTGAAATTTCTTTAAGAAATCCTTATATCCATTACTCAAGTCAATTGGCTCCATGTATTCATTAGGCCTATTTTTATAAGGCACAACATCCTTAAGAATAATCCTTTGCAATTGCGCAGGAAAACCACCAACAGGCTGTCCCAAATCTCCTTTAAAGAAATTAATTATTGAATCAGGAAATGAAATTTCATGACCTTTCTCCATCACATCTACAGGTGTTAAATTATTGGCCACCATAAAAATAGCCATATCTCCAACTACTTTAGAACTTGGAGTAACTTTAACTAAATCACCAAATAATAGATTCACTTCATGATACATTTCTGTGACTTCATTGAATCTATCTCCTAATCCTACAGCATTTACCTGAGGTCTTAAATTGGAATATTGTCCACCCGGTATTTCATGCTTATACACCTCTGCTGTTCCGGCTTTCAAGCCAGATTCAAAAGGATAATAATACTCTCTAACATCTTCCCAATAGTGTGAAAATGAATTCAATTTTTCCATATCAAACTCATGATGTCTATCTTGAAATCTATTCATCTCCACCACCGAATTAAAATTTGGTTGAGAAGTTAAACCAGATAGCCCTCCTAATGCCACGTCTACAACATCTACTCCCGCCTCAATTGCCTTCAAATAGGTAGCAGATTGAACTGAAGAAGTATCATGGGTATGCAGGTGAATTGGTAGATTAACAGCGTCTTTCAACGCTAAAATCAACTCCTGCGCAGCATATGGTTTCAACAAACCTGCCATATCTTTAATTGCCAAAATATGCGCACCAGCATTTTCTAAATCCTTAGCCAACTGAACATAATAAGCTAAATTATATTTTGTTTTACTACCATCTAAAATATCTCCTGTATAACTAATGGAGGCCTCTGCCAAAGAACCTGTTTGTTCTCTTACATATTTAATGCTTGGTTCCATAGATTTCACCCAATTAAGAGAATCAAATATCCTAAATATATCTATTCCATTAGCCGCTGATTTATCTATAAAACGTTCAATTAAATTATCAGGATAAGCAGCATAACCAACTGCATTTGAACTTCTTATCAACATCTGCAATAGAATATTAGGCACTGCTACCCTAATATCTCTAAGTCGTTTCCATGGGTTCTCATTTAAAAAACGAAGACAGACGTCAAAAGTGGCTCCGCCCCAAACTTCCATACTAAATGTATTGGGATGATTCTTCGCAAAACTCTCTGCCACTTTCAGCATATCATAACTTCTCATTCGGGTAGCTAGTAATGATTGGTGCGCATCCCTAAAAGTTGTATCCGTATAATGAATTTTCTTTTCATTCTTAAGCCATTGACTAAATCCATCTGCCCCCAATTCAGTTAATAAATTTTTGGTTCCATTAGGATAAATCAATCCTTTTTCAAAAGATGGCACAACTGGTTTTCTAAAGACCTTCTTTGTATCAACAACTTTTACATCTGGATGTCCATTAACGATCACATCTCCCAAAAAATTAATAGTCTTTGTTGCCCTGTCATTAGAATGTCTAAATTTAAATAATTCTGGCGTTTGCTGGATAAAATTGACACTCACCTCACCTGCCTTGAATGATGGATGATTAATCAAGTTCTGTAA
>JBFHGR010000064.1:0-21179 GCA_041583015.1 Parvicella sp.
CCATTACATTGCTCACAGGTTAATCTAACGTCTGCCATAAATTGCATAGAGACTTTAATTTCTCCTTCACCTTCACATGCGTCACATCTTCCGCCTTCCACATTAAAACTAAAATGCTTAGGTTTAAAACCGTTAATTACGCTTAATTGTTGTGATGAATATAATTCTCTAATATCATCGTATGCTTTAACGTATGTTACGGGATTAGAACGCGAACTTTTACCAATTGGGTTTTGATCTACAAATTCTACCTCTTCGATTAATCTGTAATCTCCAATAACATTATCACATTCGCCTGTTTTTATGCTAGTTCCTCCGTAGTTCTTTTTAAGAGCGGGATATAAGATTTGTTTGACCAAAGTAGATTTACCACTTCCACTTACTCCCGTAACAACCGTAAGTACTTCTAAAGGAAATTTTACATCAATATTCTTCAGATTATTTTCTCTAGCACCCTTAACTTCAAAATTGTTTCTCCAATCTCTTCTTCTGCTAGGGATTTCAATTTTTTCTCGACCAGTCAAATATTTAGCAGTTAGACTAACTTCCTGCTTCATTAATTCATCGTGATTTCCTTGAAAAACCACTTCACCGCCATGCGTACCAGCATATGGTCCCATGTCGATAATTTCATCCGCATCACGCATTACCTCTTCTTCGTGTTCTACGATGATAACAGTGTTGCCAAGGTCTCGCAATGCTTTTAGAACTTTAAGTAATCTATGTGTATCTCTTGGGTGTAAACCAATGGATGGTTCATCTAAAATGTACATAGAACCAACCAAACTACTTCCTATACTTGTGGCAAGGTTTATTCTTTGAGATTCACCTCCAGATAGTGTTTTGGAAGGTCTATCTAAAGTAAGATATCCTAACCCTACATCACTTAAATACTCCAATCTAGAGTTGATTTCTATTAAGATACGTTTGGCAACAATCATATCATTGTCATCAAATGTTACTTGTGCAAAAAACTCCTTTGCCGAATCAACACTCATTGATGAAATTTCAGCAATTGACTTTCCACCAATTTTTACATAGTGGGCGTCTTTTCTTAATTTAGAACCACCACAATCAGGACAGTCTGTTCTGCCTCTATATCTACTCAACATCACTCGATATTGAATTTTATAAGTTTGAGTTTCTAAATATTTAAAAAAAGCATTTAACCCACTGAAAGATTTTCCGCCAGTCCAAAGTAAATCCTTATGTCTTTGATCTAAATCAATGTAAGGTCTGTGAATGGGGAAATCTAGCGCTTCAGCATTGTTTATCAATTCATTTTTCCAAAGAGACATAGTATCTCCTTTCCAACAAACTATTGCATTGTCGAAAATGGATAAATTTTTATTGGGAATAACAAGATCAGGGTCGATTCCCATAACTTTCCCAAATCCTTCACAAGTAGGGCATGCACCCACGGGATTATTAAAGGCAAAGAAATTTACAGAAGGTTCTTCAAATTTTATTCCGTCCAACTCAAATTGGTTGGAGAAAGATGCTGTATGAATTTTATCTTTTCCGTACACCACAACTTTACATGTTCCATCACTTTCAAGAAAAGCAGTTTCAATACTTTCAGCAATTCTACTGATGTTTTCTTCTTTCTCTGATATTTTTATCCTATCAATAACCAATTGAATAATGGCTCTATTTTCAATTTTTGAAACATCTAAGGTGTCGAGATTTTCAATTTCATCATTTACAAAAACTCTACTATAGCCTTGGTCAATGAAGAGTTGAACTTGTTTCTGAGGTGTCCTTCCGTTAGGAATTTTTACTGGTGCAATGATTAGTCCTTTTGAGTTTTCAGGAAACTCTTTTAAAAAGAGTAATGCATCCTCTGTATGATTTTTTTTGACTTCCTTCCCTGATATTGGAGAGATGGTTTTACCAATTCTAGCAAACAATAATTTTAAGAAATCATATATTTCTGTGCTTGTACCTACGGTAGATCTAGGATTGGAAGTATTTACTTTTTGTTCAATTGCAATAGCAGGAGAAATACCCTTAATACTTTCTACATCAGGCTTTTCTAATCTTCCTAAGAATTGGCGAGCATAGGAACTCAAACTTTCAACATATCTTCTTTGCCCTTCTGCGTATAATGTATCAAATGCTAAACTAGATTTTCCACTTCCAGACATACCTGTCACTACTGTCATGCTATTACGCTTGATTGCGACATCTACATTTTTTAAATTGTGCATTTTAGCACCTTTAATTACGATATGAGATTTGTATGTGATTTCCTTTTTATTTGCCATCGGTTGCGAAGGTACTAGCTATTTTTGAAAAGAAAGGTTAAACATTAACTTCAATTCCTTTGGTATCAAAAGCATCTCTTAGTCCGTTTCCAAGTAACATAAATGAGAATACTAAAATAACAATACATAGCCCTGGAATGATAGCAAGGAAACTATTTTCAGGTTGTGTAATAAAACTTTGATGTGTCGTAATTACAGTACCCCATGAAGCCATCGGTATTTTAGTTCCAATACCTAGGAAACTTAATCCTGCTTCCAATAAAATTGCGGTGGCAAAATTACTCGCACTCTGAACAATTACCGGACCTATAATATTAGGCATGACATGTTTTCTAATGATTCTTAAATCGTTAAACCCTAGCGCTTTACCCGCTTCTATATATTCTTTCTCTCTAATACTTAATACTTGCCCTCTAACTAACCTAGCCAAGTCTACCCACATTATGAAGCCTACTGCCATAAATACAGTGGTAAAACCTTTTCCAACCACCATAGTGACAGAAATAATAAGTAACAATGCTGGAATGGACCAAATAACGTTAATTATAAACATGATTACTTCGTCTACCCATCCTCTATAATAACCTGCTATTGCTCCCATAATTATGCCTATAACCAATGATATCAAAACTGATATCAATCCTACGGAAAGAGAAATGATTGTACCAGACATTATTCTACTCAAAAAGTCTCTACCGTGTCTATCAGTTCCGAGATAGAACCTTTGTTTTTGAATATGGTTCTCTTCCACTTCAGATTTCATCTCAGCAATGGTTTTTATGATAACCTCCTTGTTAAGTAGGTGGATTTCCATAGACCCATTTCCTAAATCCTTGTATTTAATTTCCTTCTCTATATCCAGAGGGTAGAGAATTTCAGGAAGTGCATAACTTTTATATGATGCTTCATATTTAGACATTGGACCTGGAATATAGTAATCTTCGATTACAACATTGTATCCTTCAATTGAGTAACTTAGAAATGGATATTTTTTATACTCATTTTCTGAACCTCCCATAAAAAGTTTGCCAAAGAATCCAGATTTTTCAACTTCTTCATTTTTTCTAACTAATAGCATATCAACTTCACTGCCTGGTGTTAATTTCGCTATTGGCGAGTGTTGATCATTAGCATCAGGAGTAGCATCAGGACGTATGTTTGCTCCTAAAACTGAAATTACTACAGCAAAACAAATGATAAATAAACCAACCATTGCTGGTTTGTTCTTTTTTAACTTTCGCCATGCATCACCCCAAAGGCTTCTATTTTCTTCTTTCTTCTCAGTCATTACTGGACCACTTCTCTTTATATCCAAGCACTTTAAAAAACAACACTATCAAATAGAAGGGGTAGAAGAGTGCTATTATCGGTGCGTATGCTATTAATATTAACCTTTTATATATTAATGAGGTCAAAAATAAAAATAAAAAATCAACTATAAACTTTAATAGTGACAAGGTAAGAAAAATATTTTCTTTTGTTACTATCCATGTAATAATTGCGGACAACCATATAAGGTTTGAAATTAAGGTCAATGCAGCGACTGCTGTTAATCTTGGTATTTTTGTATTTCCCGTTTTTGCTGCCCATCTTGTCGTTTGATTTAGATAATCATTCCAGGTGTTCTTTACTGTTGTTAGTACCGGACGCTTGACTCTAACACCTATTTTCTTTCCTTGTTGGACTGATGCTGATAAAAGAAACATATCATCACCGGAAGCGATATGTCTATTATTTTCGTACGGAGCCAGTTTTTGAAAATACTTTTTACTGTAAGAAAGATTTGCTCCGCTGGCCAGTATAGGGAAATTAAGACTAGCAGATCCAATTGTGATACCTCCTAAAATCATGGATTCACATTCCTGAAATTTATGCAGCAACCTAAAGGAATGACTAATTTTAAGTGTAATACCTAAGGTTATTTTACCAGGAGTTTTTCCTACTTCGTTTAACCATTTATGAGAATGTATACAGTCTGCGTCCGTTGTAAGAATCCTGTCATAATTCACCATAATCAGCGCTTTCTCAATAGCAGTTTTTTTTCCTACTTTTTTTGTGAGGTTGATAATGAAGTGTTTGAACTTAAAATTTTGATCATTTTCTTCTAACCATATTTCACTTCCATCTGTAGAGCAGTCATTTACTAAGAAAACTTCAAGCTTATCAGAAGGATAGTTTAATTTATTGAGGCTTTCTATCAGCTTGGGAAGATTATTTAATTCATTGTGAAATGGAATTATTATAGAAATGGATTGTTTTTTTGTTTTTTTCTCTTTTCTATAAATACCTATCTCAAAACCTATAATTAATAGAAGCATCATCAAGGTGTACAAACCAAGTATTACACTATAAACTATGATCATATTTTGGTGCTTTTTTTAGTCAAGAAAATCAATCCACCAAGAATAGATGGAAATACAACATTTAACAGCCATATTAATAATGATGCTGAAATAATTCCTAATTCACCATCAACATTAGATAATAAGTATACTCCAACAGCTTCTCTTGTTCCTAAATTGCCCATAAATGGTGAAGGTATAAAGGTTGAGAATAGATAAAGAATACCACAGAAAGATAAAGTTGATATTAAATCAAAAGGTAATTGAAAAACTTTTATGGCAAGGTAAAATTGAATTACAAATATTAAATACCTAAACAATGCTAAAGTTAATATCCATGTCAATTGAAGATTTCCATACGTTTGAACAAATTCTAATTTCTTGACAATGTCTTGGAACCATTTATTTTTAACTTTATTGAGTAAACTAATCAGTATTTCTTGATAGTAGAAAAGACAAAACATAAGAATGGTAACAGGCGTAAAGATCAAAAGTAATCTTGGAAGCGAAGCAAACGCAGGAAATTTGAAATTTAATTCACCATTCCAAGCAATGATCATTCCTACGATAGCAAAAATTAAAGTGGCGGATAATTGTGCATAATTACCCACAAATGTTGTGTAGGTGATTTTCGTTTTGGAATAGTTTTTTAAATAACCAAACCTTCCAATGAAAGTCCCTAGTCTGTCAGGAGTGAAAATAGCAACTGCATTTCCTGCGTATACCGCTTTCCAGGTTGTCCAAAACGATTCTTGTTGAATTTCCTTGAAGGTTGCACGCCATTTTAAATTTTCAAGTGCATAATTCACAAATTGAAGCAGAAAGATTCCTACAACTAAGTATAAAGCATTTTCTTTTCTCAAACATTTGACAGCATAGCTAGCAATGCTTTCATTGTGTTTTCCTTCAAACTGATGATAAAGATAATAGAGCGCAAGTGAGAAAATTGCTACTTTTACCGTGAAGAATAAAAACTTATATATCGTAGACTTTTCTATTGTAGCTTGTTTTATTATTCTACAAATGTAATCAATGAAGGAATTTGACAAAATAATTTTAGGATTAGACCCAGGAACCAATGTTATGGGGTATGGGGTTATTGGTGTTAAAAATAAGAAACTATCATTGGTTACAGCGGGTGTGATACATCTAACTAAATTAGAAAATCATCAATTAAAGTTGAAATCTATTTTTGAGAAGGTCACTTTTTTAATGAAGGAATATTTACCTGATGAAGTGGCAGTAGAAGCTCCTTTTTTTGGTAAGAATGTTCAGTCTATGCTTAAATTAGGCCGCGCACAAGGAGTAGCAATGGCGGCTGTGCTCACAAGGGATGTTCCTGTAGAAGAATACGCACCCAAAAAGATAAAGCAATCAGTAACAGGAAGTGGTAATGCAAGTAAAGAGCAAGTAGCTAGTATGCTTCAAACTATTCTTAATTTCAAAGAAATGCCTAAATATTTGGATGCTACAGATGGATTGGCGGCTGCAGTTTGTCATTATTTGCAAGGAGATAAAGTTATTCCGGATTCAAAACCTATAAAGTCAAAAACTTCAACAAAAGGTAAAAAGTCTTATTCTGGCTGGGATGCTTTTGTAAAGGATAATGAAAAAAGAGTTAAATAAAATTAACTCATTTCTTTAACAATTTTATTCAATAAAGCAGTAATCCATATTTGATCTTCTTTTGTCGCATTTTCAAAAAAAGATGTTGAATTAGCATAAGAAATAATGGTTGGTACTTTGTTACTACGTTTTTTTTGAGAATACTTGGCAACGTTATAGTTTCCTAAAATATTTTTGGGAATATTCCTCAAGTTTGAAATGCTAATTTCTTGAATATCTTTAATGTTGGCTTCAAAATTAGAAGAGAACAATGGACGATTAAATGCTAATTTTATTGTTTCACTTGTAATTGTAATTTTTTGAGATTCTTGTGAGCCAATCAATACGCCATATAGCATTGAAAGACCTACAAACCAGAATGGAATTGAAAATAATGAAAAAAAAACAGTTCCTTGTGCAGCTAAAAATGTCCAAAAAGCCACAAAACCCACCCAGAAAATTCCAAAAACCAAAGTTGGAATTTGAGTAGAGGATATTCCTTGTTTGGGTAATGTAAAAACTAACTCATCCTCATTGCTAGCATCTACCACAATCAGAGAACCTATAGGAGGAGTAGAAGTGACTTCTATTTTTTCTGCAACTTCTGCAACTTCTGAAAGTTCACTTAATTTTAAAACTGCTCCACATTTGTTACACTTACCTAAATCGGTAGTGATGTTCATGTCTTCTGTCAAAAGAGGAGTGTCACATTTGGAGCAGATTAATTTCATTGAGTTGTTTTGTAGAAATAGTATATATGTTCAAAAATAGTAAAATTCTTGTTTTACTTTAAAAATTTACCACCAAGTAATAAATAACTTTATCCATGAGCCGGATTTTTCTTTCATCCAGCACATTGGGCTTTTTTCATTTTTATGTAATGGCTGAACTTTTTGTAATAACTCCCTAAGTTCAAAACCGTTCCCATTGGGATTTGGTGTTTCAATCCATTCTTCTTTACTAGGGAGATAGAACTCATTAACTTTCAAATGATTTACATCTTGTATTGAAATATAAAAACCTGACACACAATCGGGATTAATTGTCTTAAAACTAATCTGAGGGGAAAGGTAAGGAACAAAAAGTTGCGCCTTAAAAAAAACTTGTTGCGTTTTAGGGATTGCAATACTTAGGTTGGTTAAAATTTCAGTTGTCTCAGGCGTGTAGAGAAGTGGAAGTTGATGGAATTTAAGTTTATTTATTTTTTCAATTAAACTGTCTTTTTTATTGGGACCAATCCAATGTTCTAATTCTGATTGACCAACAGATGAGTTGTATAAATAGAATTTAAAAACTATTTCTAGATGAATTTGAATATTGTTTTTTTCAATAATACAATCCAATTCCCCAAGTGTATTTTTATTCGCAATTATTTGAAGATTTTCAATGATGAATTTATAACCATTGTTTCTTAATTGTTGAAAAACATATTGCTCTACTCTGTTACCAAGACGTAAGTTGTTATTTATGTTACCACTAAATGTTGATTTATGTATTAATACGTCATTAAATATTTCAAAAGGCAATCCTTCACTATCAACAAACAGAAATGGTGTGTTTAAGAAACCTAAATATTCATTTAAACTTGCCATTCTATTTAGATGCGTCAATAATGTCACGCATTATCTTCAAATGATGATTTGTATGAATAGTCAAGAATTTTATTGTTTCATCTCTATTAATGCAACCAAAGTAAGGGTGTTTAAAATTGGCTTTAGCCGGAAGATTTTCAAGACCTGAAATTTTATTCTTTGCCTCTGTCAATTGAGATTCTAAGTCTTTCAATAATATTTCTTCTTTGTTATTTACTGCTTTTGGGGCTTTTGCTTTACCTCTAGGTATGGCCCCTTTGATGAAAACATAAAATCGAGTAACATTGAATTTCCATTTGTAATCATCAGGATTGGATGATCTAAGAAGGTCACTCACGCCAGTAATAATTTTTAGGCAATGATCAATGTGCCAATCAACACCTCTAGAGGAAACGTTAGAATTTTTCACATTGTAAAAAGGCATTAATGCCTCTAGTTCATTTACTTCTTTTTCTAAAACCATTCTTTTCTATTATTTGAATAAAACTTCACCTTCACCTTCATCTACAATACTTTTTGTAGCGTTTTCTGATTCGTAAACATAAAAATTCCCTCGATTTCTTAATTCAATTCCTATCTCGTTTGTTGCTCTTAAGTAAAAATCTCCAATACCTTGACTATGACCATGACTATGTACGCATTCAATTTCCGAAGCATCCATAAATCCAGAACCATTGGAGTACATATATAAATTACTGCATTTGCCTGTAAGTTTAGCGTCAATACTTCCAACTTGAGCCGTGATATTGGTGAATTCGTTGTTTAGATTTAATTTAATACTTGAGAAACTTTCGTAACTTCCTATAAATAGGTTTTTAGAATATTCTCCTAGGTTAGATAAATCTCCAAAACCATTTAATTGAATGCTATCTACATTTGTGCAATGATAATAGACAGAAAGTTCTTTCTTGTTTCTTGTAAAATTACAAATGTTTTTGTTTTCTAAAGTTAAAACACTATTATCTATGGTTATATCAACAAAAGGAACAATATTTTCAGGTCCTTTAATTTCAATGTAATTCATACTATCTTCTACAAGCACTAAGGCAATGTCATCGTATAAAATCACTTTACTTGCATCAATATCAAATATTGTCTTTGAAATTAAATTTCCATTTTGCTTTAAGCAACGTCTCTCGTTAGCTGGTTTGCATGAAGTAAACAAGCCAACAAAAATTAGTATGTAAAAAATACGCATCATTTAATTTTGTATCCGAAAGTTAAATTGAAAAAATCTGCTGCCGCCCAATGAGATTTAAGCAATAATTGCGTGAAGAATTTTTTACTTATTTGGTATTCAATAATTACTTTATTATAAATAATTGCTTCTGGAAATGGTCTATTAAGAAGGTAAGTCCCAATACCCAAACCAAAACTTAATTTCTCAAAGTGTTTCATAAATGTGGTTGAAACACCTAGTTGATACCATTTATTTTGAGCGTCATAAAGAGACATGTTGATGTAGTTATCTATAGCGCCTGACCAGGATGAGTATTCAGACAACCTTCTTGTTTGCTGAAGTGTGATTACACCTACAAAAAATTTATTACCCAATGGAGTGATGTTTTCTCTAATGCCACTTCCTGCAATGATTGAAGTCTCCCAAATATTATAAGGAAGAATGTCAATTAAATAGTTAGTGTCTGAAATAACTTTTTGAAATTGTCTTACTTGAAATCCTGTGTTTAAGTATAGATGAAAGAAGTTTAAGCCTAAATTAGGTTTTTGAACGGATGCATTTGAAAAATGAGATATTCCTAGTCCTATATTAATATTGTTTCTTCTGGTAATTTGAAAATCTTTTTCTAACCTGAATTGAATATTGGAATTGAAATGACTTCCTATTGCGCTGTTTTTATGGTTGGTGTTTTTGTCAAACATTTTAGTGGTGTATCCCACACCGATACCTGCCCTGAAACGTAGTGGGTTAACACCATCTTTAAAAGGCATCGAGCCGAATAAGTTCAAAGAATGGCAATCACCAATTAAAACAGGACTCCCTGAGTTGTTGAAGCCATAGGTAAGTCCGTAATAAGGGTATTTGTAATGTTTCTGAAATGATTTATCTCCTTGTGTTCTAAAGGTTAATGATGTTTCAAATTTAAAAGAAGGACCTTTTAGTAGGTGAGCGGTGACTGCTTTATGTGGTGCAAGGCCTCCAGCTCCAGCTCCTACATAAATTGTCATGGACTTTTGAGAAAAAATTGTGTCTGTATTGATTGTAAATAGACCAATTAATATGAATATAAAATATTTCAATCACAATTCTTTTAAGATATTTGCAAATATAAAGATTATTGAGTTATTAATTAAACAATCATATAAGTGCATACAAAAGAGGAAAAACTAGCGTCATTTTCAAGACTATTGGATATAATGGATGATCTAAGAGAAAAATGTCCTTGGGACAAAAAGCAAACTTTGCAATCTTTAAGGTATCTAACAATTGAAGAAACTTATGAATTGACAGATGCTATTTTAGAAAACGATTTAGAAGAATTAAAAGGAGAAATTGGAGACATAATGCTGCACATGGTTTTTTACTCTAAAATTGCTAGTGAAACTAATGAGTTTGATATTGCTGATGTGTTAAACACTGTTTGTGATAAATTAGTGGAGCGTCATCCTCATATTTATGGAGATGTAATTGCCGAAACAGAAGAACAGGTTAAGGCAAACTGGGAGCAAATTAAACTGAAAACAGGCAAGGATTCAGTATTGCAAGGAGTGCCTAAATCATTGCCAGCAATGGTGAAGGCAACTAGGATTCAGGAGAAGGCTAGGGGAGTTGGCTTTGATTGGGATAATAGTGAGCAAGTGTTTGATAAGGTGGTCGAGGAAATCAATGAACTTAAAGAGGAAGTACGTCAATCCACAGATAAAATTGAAGATGAATTTGGAGATGTCTTATTTTCGCTAATAAATTATGCGAGATTTGTTAATGTAGATCCTGAAAGTGCTTTAGAAAAAACTAACAAAAAATTCATAAAGCGTTTTCAATATTTAGAAAGAGAGTCTAAAAAGGATGGAAAAACACTTGGTGAAATGACGTTGTCAGAGATGGATGAATATTGGAACAAAGCAAAACTTTTGTAACCTTTTTAAAAAAATGAAGGTTGAAAAGAATCTTAAAATAAAAATTTATGCACAAATGCATTAAATAATTTTACAAATACTAAATAAAAGAAATGAAAAGAAATTACACTAAAATTACATTGTTGGCTGCTGGAGCTTTAATGCTTTCAAGTTGCGCAACAATCATGAGAAAAGACAAAGTTCAAACTGTAAATTTTGCTCCACAGCAAGAAAATACAATGGTATTTGTAAATGGAGTATATAAAGGAATGTCTCCAGTATCTATGGAAGTTGATGCTACTAAAGAATACGATGTTACATATTTGAAAAAGTCATATGTTTCAGAGAACTTTACTTTAAAGAAAGGTGTAATTGCTAAATGGGTATTTGCTGATTTGGCTTGTTTACCTGTAACTGCAATTGTACCTCTTGTAGTTGATGCATCTACAGGGGCTTGGTCAGGAATCAAAACAAATAATATGCCGACTTCAATGAGACATTGGTCAGAAATTGAAAATCCAAAAGACTATTTAAATAGTTTGTTTCAAATTGAAAACCTTTACTTTGAAACAGGTAAAGATGTTATTAAAGCAGAGGCACATGATAACTTGAATAAATTGGCTGAAATTCTAAATAATCACCCTGATGTTAAGTTAAACGTAAATGGCCATACAGACAAAACAGGAAGTAGAGATTTGAATCTGTCTTTATCTCAAAAGAGAGCAGAATCTGTAAAAGCATATTTAACAGGTAAAGGAGTAGATGCTAGTAGAATTGATACAAAAGGTTTTGGACCGGATCAACCATTAATTGAAGGAGATTCTGAAAATGAATACCAATACAATAGAAGAGTAGAGTTTGAATACAAATTATAATCTTATTGTAAATCATTATATCAAACTCCCATCCGTATAGGTTGGGAGTTTTTTTTTATTAAATGTATTGCAAAAGCATTACTTTTGTGTACAATTTCTCTTTAAGATGAAAATTATAATTACAGGTGCAGGAGCAGTAGGATATCATTTAGCAAAAATGTTATCTAGCGAATCACAAGATATTTACTTGATAGATACAAGTGAAGAGAGGTTGAATTACGTCACTTCCCATATTGATGTATTCGGTATTTGTGGAGATGCAAAAACATTTAGTGTTTTGCAAGAAGCTAAAATCGAACAGTGTGATTTGCTCATTGCAGTTACATCTTCGGAAGAGACTAATTTATTGGTTTCTATTATTGGAAAGAAATTAGGCGCTAAAAAAACTATAGCTAGAATTAGTGAAATAAGTTCAGAAAGCATTGACTGTGAAAAGTTTTACAATGAATTAGGTATAGATACGGTGATTTCGCCTGTTATGCTTGCAAAAGATGAGATAATTAGACTTGTAAAGCGAGCAGTGTTTACAGATGATTTAGAATTTGAGGGGGGTAAATTAGTTGTTTTTGGAATTCATATAGAACAAGGGTCTCCATTAATTAACAGATCAATTGCTCAAAGTGCAGATTTAAACCCAAATTTAACCTTTAGGCCTATTGTATTGCACCGAAATGATAAGGCAATTCTCGTCAAAAAGGAAACGGTGATTGAGAACAAGGACATTGTTTATTTTATTTCTACTCCTGAATCTATTGGACACATCATTAAGATATGTGGTAAGAAAGCATTTAATATTTTAGATGTTATGATCATGGGAGGTAGTAGAATTGGAGTACTCACTGCCCAGGCATTAGAAAATAACTTTAATGTTACATTAGTTGAAAGAGATAAGGCAAAATGTGAAAAAATAGCAGGTCAACTTAAGAAGACTTTAGTGCTAAACATGGACGTTAGAGATGTTGAGGGACTTGAAGAAGAAGGATTGGCGGATATGGATGCATTTATTGCGGTGACGGGAGATTCTGAAACCAATATCATGTCGTCTTTGGTGGCGAAGAATCATGGTGTAAAAAAGACCATCGCCCGTGTTGAAAACATAGATTACATTCATTTGTCTCAGGCAATCGGTATAGATACATTAATTAACAAGAAGATTATTGCTGCGTCTAGCATCTTTAAGTATGTTAGGAAAGGAGAAATCACTGCAATCGCTAGTTTACATGGAATGGATGCAGAAATTATTGAATTTAATGTCAAAGAGGATAGTATAATTACTCAAAAAGCGTTAAAGCATTTAGATTTTCCCAAAACAGCCACAATTGCAGGAGTTGTACGTGGAAATGCTGGTTTTATCCCTTTTGGGAATTTTGAATTGATTGCGGGAGACAGGGTCGTGGTGTTTTCGTTGACTGAGTCAATTTCTAAAGTTGAAAAGTATTTTCAATAATTAAAATATGTCTAAGTCTAAGAAATTAATAAACTGGAAAGTTGTTTTGCATGTTGTTGGATCATTGATTTTAATCAATGGTGTATTGATGTCTTTGGCTATTCCTTTTACATTGTATTATAAAAATGAAGGAATGATAAATTCATTTCTTTACTCATGTTCTCTCACTTTAATTGTTGGTTTGTTGTTGCGGCTTTATACGCAGGATAACAAAAACGATGAAATAAAAAAACGGGAAGGATTTCTTATTGTAGCTTTAGGATGGTTATCGATGTCACTGTTTGGAACATTGCCATATGTGATTTCTGGTTGGATACCAGAATTATCTAATGCATTTTTTGAAACAATGTCTGGATTTACCACTACTGGAGCAACAATACTTGGTGGCGATACAACAAGAAAAATATCAGAATTGCCAGAATCATTACTTTTTTGGCGAAGCATGACTCAATGGATTGGAGGGATGGGAATTATCGTATTGACTATTGCTATCCTCCCAATGTTAGGTATTGGTGGAATGGAATTGTTTGTGGCGGAAGCTCCTGGACCAACTAAGGATAAGATTCACCCAAGGATAAAAGAAACGGCTAAAAGACTTTGGGTAATTTACCTAGGTTTAACAGTTTTGCAAACTATAGTGTTAATGCTGTGTGGATTAAATTTTTATGAATCTATTAATCACGCACTTACCACAAATTCTACTGGAGGGTTTTCTACACAAGATACAAGTATTGCTGCTTTTAATAGTCCTATTGTTGAGTATGTAATTGTTTTATTTATGTTCTTTGCTGGTACAAACTTTACGTTATTGTATTTTTTACTAAAACGTAAAGTGAAACACCTTTGGCACAATGATGAATTTAAGTGGTATGGTCTTTCTGTTATTGGCATGACTGTTCTTTTGATGTATTTTATATATACTCCTGAAATGCCTTTCGAAGAGATTTTTAGAACGTCATTATTTCAGGTGGTTAGTATTATTACAACTACAGGATATGCAACAGCAGATTATATGAATTGGGCTCCAGTTGTTCAGTTTCTTTTCTTTTTAATGTTGTTTTCAGGAGCCTCTGCAGGAAGTACTTCAGGAGGTATTAAAATAGTAAGAATTGTCTTGTTAATGAAAAACGGAATGATGGAATTCAAACGGAGATTACATCCTAAAGCAATTATCCCTGTTCACTTAAATAAGAAGCCAGTTTCAAATGTTATAATCTATAACCTGTTGGCTTTTATATTCTTATATCTATTTATATTTACTATTGGTTCCGTGGTTATTACAGCCATGGGTGTTGATTTTGTGGAGGCGATAAGTGCTGTTGCGACTTGCTTAGGAAATGTAGGTCCTGGGCTTGGAGATTTTGGACCATCTGGTACTTTTGAGAGTTTACCAATGGCTGGTAAATGGGTACTTTCAATATTGATGTTAATGGGAAGATTGGAACTTTTTACTGTGGTTTTAATTTTAACTCCTTATTTTTGGAGAAGAATTTGATAACTACCTATTATGAGAGTTTTAGCAATTTTTAATATTTTTTTACTTATTCCTCTTTTGTTTTCAGCGCAAACAAAAGAGAAAAGTTTATTTTGGGAAATTTCAGGAAATGGCTTGGAAGAGTCTTCATACTTGTATGGAACCATGCATGTCCAAGATGAGCGTGTATTTGATTTTAAAGAAGGCGTCTTAGATGCATTAGAAGCTTCAAGTGCTTATGTAATGGAATTGAATATGGATAGTGTTAATCAAATGGCTATCATGAATCTTATGTGGATGCGAGATGATATCTCATTAAAAACATTACTAAGTAAAAAGCAATATGCTTTTTTAGATCAGTATTTTACTGATAGTTTAGGACAGTCTATATTCTTATTCAATAGAATGTTACCAATTCTCACTTCTCAAATGGTTTTTACAGCATCCATGGGAAGTGAAAAGGAAGAAGCGTTAGATTTATATTTTGCCAAATTAGCAAAGGAGCAGCAGAAAACTGTGATTGGATTAGAGAAAATGGAAGAGCAAATAGCTGCTTTGGATGGTATTCCATATAAATATCAGGCACAGATGTTATATGATGCAGTAAAGGATAAAAGTGAAGGAGTAGATGATAATACTTTAGATTTACTTTTTGATGCCTACATAGCAGGCGATTTGGAGTTAATGTTAAAACTAACGAATGACGAAAATGCTAAGGACAAAAAGGTTCAAGAATTATTCGAAGAATTAATGATTACCAATAGAAATAAGAATATGGTGGAAAGGTCTATTCCTATAATCAAAAAAGGAAAAACTTTTATTGCTGTTGGTGCTGCTCATTTAGGTGGTGAACATGGAGTTATACAGTTGCTGAGAAATCAAGGGTACACTGTGAACGCGAGATGAACTAGATTTTTCTAAAAAACCAATATACAAGAGTTCCACCTCGAAAGGCCATCCAGGCAATGAATGCAGTCCATATACTCATGATTTCCCACCCTAGATAATCGGTCAGTACAAGTGTTGGGATAAATATCAAAAATGAACCAATGATTAGCGTATTTCTTAATAATTTGGCTTTTCCCATTCCTTTGAAAATACCATCCATAGTGAACGCGAAGCTATTGAGTGGCTGCGCAATGATTATAATCCAAAGAAAAGAGTTAAAAACCAATAAAACCTCTTTGTCATCATTAAACCATTGACCTAAATAAGGGTAGAGTAGTGCGTATGCCAAACCTAGGCCAGCCGCAACATAGCCATTTATTTTAAGTAGTTTTATAACAAGTGCTCTGAGTTTGTCATGATTATTTTCTCCTAAAAATTTTCCAGCCATTGCGTTTCCTGCTGTTGAATAGCCATCAATAAAGAAGGAGGAGAAAAGCCAAATTTGAATACCTACAGAATATGCAGCCAAAGATGCTTCGCCATATTTGCTCGCGTATCTCAGTGCAATGATAAATGCTGCATTGAGTGCCATAGTCCTCAAAAGCATATTTCCAGAAATCAAAAGCATATTTTTAAACTCCGGATTGATTTTAATACTGGGTATAAAAGGGAAAGGTGTTCTGGTTTTTAGAAAAAATAAACATACAATAACCATAGAAAATTGTGAAAAAACACTAGCCCACGCAACGCCAGCAATGCCCATATTAAAATGCTTCACCAGTAGTATGTCTAAAATAATATTGAGTCCGCCACCAATGAATGCAGCGTACATAGCTAAACTTGTATTTTGCAATCCTCTAAAAACACCAAATAAGCCAGCAATTAATAAAGAAAAAGGGAGCCCAATAGCTCTAATTTGATAATACACATCTGCATCAGAGAGGATAGATGGAGTTTTATTGATGAAAAGAAAATTGGCAATGGGTATAAAATACAATGCGGTAATCAGCCAAAATAATATACCCGTCAAAGCACTAAATACTAATGATTGTGGAATTAAAGATGCTATTTGATCAAGTTTTCCTTTTCCCAAGTATTGACTTACTAAAGCGGAAACGGCTGTTCTGATTTGCGCCAAACCCCAAACCAAAGTTGAGATTATTCCTGCAGCCAAACCAATACCAGCTTGAGCAGAGGTGACATCTCCATCCATTTGGCCTATTACTGCAGTATCTACCAAACCAATTAGAGGTTCGGTAATATTATATAGGATAGCTGGTATTGCTAGTTTGTTAATTTCTTTGATATCCAACAAGGCAATGCTTTGTATTAATTAAAACTCAATTTCACCTTTATGGTTGCCATAGAGAATTTCTGTAATTCTAGGCAAATCAAGAAAAGAGTTAGGGTTGTTGCCTTCAATAAAAGCTATTTCATTAAGTCTGGTCATCTGCTCTTCGGATATTTCAAAATCGAGTGCGGTAAGGTTTTCTTGTACTTGCTTGAGTGTTCTTGCTCCAAAAATTGGAGATGAATTCTGAAACTGAAGCATGGACCATTTTAAGGCAACTGCAGCGGGTGACAAATTCCATTGCTTACATAAATCTAATAGCTGTTGACTTATGGCTAAGTTTCTTTTAGAAAGTCTATGTGATTTTCTTAAATCCATTCTTCTTGGTTCGTCAGTGGGATTGTTATATTTTCCAGTTAACATCCCTGCAGCTAAAGGACTAAAACCACAAAGTGTCATATCAAAACTTGCCGAACAGGGTAAGATTTCTCTATCTGCAGTGTGCTCTGTGAGGCTATATTCTACTTGACAAGCGGAAAAGGGAGTCCATCCTTTTTGCTCTGCAATGGTGTTACATTTGGACATGATCCATGCAGGAGTATCGCTTATACCAATACTTAAAACTTTCCCACTTGAAACTAAGTATTCTAAGTTTCTCATTAGTTCCTCAGGTCTTACGGTGAAGTCCCAAGCATGAACATAATACAAATCTACGTAATCTGTGCCTAAGTTTTTAAGTGTTTGATCTAAGCTTTGATTCATGTTTTTACGATGATTTCCTGCTTTGTTAATCACACCATCTTCCGAAAGTGAAAACTTGGATGCAATAACCATGTTTTCACGCTCGCTTTTTACAAATTCACCTAATAATTTTTCAGAAGTGCCTTTGGTATATACATTGGCAGTGTCAAAGAAATTCCCGCCTCTATTAACAAAAGCGTCATAAATTTTTTTAGATTCATTTTTATCGCTTCCCCATCCCCATTCAGGTCCAAAAGTCATAGTTCCTAAACAAAGTTCAGAAACCCTTATACCTGTTCTTCCTAGTAATTTGTATTTCATCTGATTCATGAATGCAAAGTTATCAGTAGATTTTTCTAAATATCCAATACAGTTAATTTATTTTTTAATTCTTGAATAGTTATGTCCTCAAAATGTGCATGCGTAACTTGTTTATCAATGTTTTTTCTGTTGTGAATAATTGAGATTGATTGTTTTGCATTTTTCATGATTCAAGATTATAAAACTTAATGTTACTAACAATGAGAAAGTAACCCTTTTGAAATTGTTACATTTGTGTATCAACCCTATAAATCGATTTAAATGAACAGATTTTTACTCTCTCTTTGTGCTTTAAGTTTTTGTTATTTTAATAATGCGCAAACCAAAATAAGTTACGAAACGAGAAATTATTTAAATGAACTTAGTCAAGTTAGGTTACCCGAAAACATCAACTTAGATTGGGTAGAAGATAATTTTCCAAACCTTCCAATTTATAAAGTTTATGATAAATTTTGTTTGTCTACTGTGGCTTCGGTAACAAATGATTTTACCAAATCTGATTTGAAAGGAAAATATTATTTAGGTAGTCAAATTGGGAACGTTGTAACATTAAAGATTCCGTTGGAATTTGCTGAGGAAGATATTCAAATTAAAAATGTAGAATTTTTAAAAATTGCGGAAAGAATACAACCTTCCTTACATAAAGTGACTGTTGATGTTCGTGCAGATAGTGTTTGGCAAGGAATAAATCTTCCACAAGGTTATACAGGAAAAGGTGTATTGATAGGAATAACTGACTGGGGTTTTGATTACGAACATCCAATGTTTATGGATACTTCATTGACTACTTCAAGAGTGCGGGCTGCCTGGGATCACTTTAAAATTGACGGAAATAAACCTGCTGGAATGGGGTATGGTGTAGAATATGACACACCTACGGAACTGGCTAACGCACATTCTGATACAGCTAGTACATATTATGATTATGCTACACACGGTAGTCACGTAGCTGGAATTGCGGCTGGTAGTGGGGCAGGTCTAAAATACAGAGGTGTTGCTTTTGAATCAGAATATTTGTTTAATTCAATACAATTAGATGAAGGAGCAGCTATTGATGCTTTTAATTGGATGAAATCAATTGCAGATAATGATGGTAAGCGTTTGGTGATCAACATGAGTTGGGGGCTGTATTACATGGGGACAATGGATGGTACTTCATTGGTTAGTCAGGCTATTAATACTTTGAGTAGTCAAGGGGTGGTTTTTGCAACTTCGGCAGGAAATAATGGTAATGTTGATCTACATATCAAGAAAGTGTTTAGTAACGATAATTTCCAGTCTCAAATCGAGTTTTATGGATATAATTTACATCCACAAATGTGGGGGCAATGTATTTCTATGTGGGGAGAGCCTGCTAAGCCTTTTAGTGCTGCTTTGGAAGTTTATGACAATTCAAACTCATTACTAGGTAGTTCTGACGTTTTTGATACACAGTTGCACCCTGGGTATCATGACACCATTATGGTAATTGGTGTAGATACTATTTTTTACAACTTTACTGTGGATGATGTTCATCCCCAGAATAATAGACCACATATTAGGATGAGAGTAAAGAACACAAATACTTCCTATAAAATTGTTTTAAATTCGGCTGCTCCCACAGGAACTGTACATTATTGGAATGTTGTGGAGTTGAGTAATGGTGTTGGTAATTGGGGGCTAGATTTTATTTCATTTGGGGCAAATGGAGAGGGCGGTGATTCGCATTACAGTTTAGGTGAACCATCTTGTACAGAAAGTGCTATTACTGTGGCTGCTCATGCTTCAGATGTTTTTTCTCAATCCGGTGTTCCGTACCCTGGATCATTAGCAAATTTTTCTAGTGAAGGACCTACTTATGACGAAAGAATTAAACCCGATATTTCTGCACCAGGTACTAGTGTTGTCTCTTCTTTGAATTCATACACAACTGGCACTTATACTCCAAATGCAACAGTTGATTTTAATGGTAGAACATATGTTTTTTCAGCTTTCTCCGGAACTTCAATGTCATCACCGGCTACGGCAGGTGTTATCGCATTGATGCTAGAAGCAAATCCAGATTTAAGTGCTCAACAGGTAAAAAACATTCTTAAGACTACTGCTAGGCAAGATAGTAAAACAGGTGTGATAACTTATCCCGGTAGTGTAGAGTGGGGTATGGGAAAGGTGAATGCTTATGGTGCTGTTTATTTAGCTTTAAACACTGTTAACATAACTTCAGACCAAGCAACTCAAACGATATCTCTATATCCAAATCCTGTTACTAGTCAGTTATTCATAGAAGTGTCAACTTCAGCATTGGAAAATGTAACGTACCAAATTTTGGATGTTACTGGTAAGGTGATTAAAACAGCACCGCTTAAGCAATCTCAGCAAATAGATGTAGCGTCCTGGAGTAAAGGTGTTTACTTTGTAAGAATTTATGGACAAGAAGAAAATAGAACATTGAGATTTATAAAAGAATAGTTTCTAGTAATTCATGTTGAAAGAATATATCCCAGAAATCTGGAAGGTTCAATTGAATGTTTAATTGTTTGCCTTTCAATGGGTGTGTAAAACTAAGTTTGTGACTGTGTAAGAATAGGTTGGGTAATCCTAACGCTTCTTCAAACATCTTGTTGTGATGTCTGTTACCGTGTTTGTGATCGCCAATAATAGGATGTGCCATTTTATTTGCATGAATTCTCAATTGGTGCGTTCTTCCAGTCACAGGTTTAAATTCTAATAAAGTATATCTAGCAGATGGAAATGGCTTAACAGGAATGTCTAGGTTGTAATGTCGCAAAGGTTTAAAAAGAGAAGTGGCTTCTTTGTAATTGCCTCTTTCATTCTTGACTGGAGAATCAATTTCTCCCGACTCCAATACATGTCCTCTTACCAATGCCAAATAGGTTTTGGTAATCTCATTCTTAGTAAATAGTTCTTGAAATTTGCTAACATCTTCTTTTGTTTTGGATAGCAATATTACTCCAGATGTTTTCCTATCTAATCGATTGATTGGATAGACTTTATCTTTCCCTTCTTTTTGTAATAATTGAAGCAATGAATCATCTTCAATATTCCTGGCATAATAGGAATGATGAACCAAAACATTATTGGGCTTGTTCACAATTATGATGTGCTCATCTTCATAAAGAATTTCAATCTGTGTATTCATCAATATCCCTTCTGTTTTTCTTGGTAGGTCGGCCTTTTAATCCTTGTAAATAATTTTTTCTGTTTTCTGCTTGTATTGTTTTTAGTATTGCTAAGTCTTCTTCAGGCGTAATTTCATGAAGG
>JBFHGR010000065.1:0-21114 GCA_041583015.1 Parvicella sp.
GAGACTTTTGAGTCACTAAAATGTTTTTCATAACCTATACCAATGGTGGAAAAAGAGTTAGTAGTCTGAACAGATCCGACACCCTCTCCGTCTATTTCAAAAATTTCATTTGTATAATCTGTATAGTTTGCAGCAATAGAGATTCTCATTGCATTATTGGTGTTGAAGAAATACCGTCCTTTAAGGTTGGGCGAAATATTTCCTGTTTTGGAGAAAATATCAAATTTTGTTTCTAGTGTAACTCCTTTTTCATTTTGAGAAATGCCGGAAATTGTTGTGCCTATTATAAGTATAAGCGTAAGTAACTTTTTCATAATTTTAATTTGCGCAAATTTAGTGATTCTAAGGCAAACGAAAACTACGAATTAATATTGCTTGTTGGTTAGCATAGGGACAAAACTAAAGTTGCCAAAAGTTGATTCAGATAACTGTCCTTGATCGTTTTTTTCAATTAGTGTCATAGTTTGCTCCTTACCTTCACCAACAGGAATAACCATTTTACCATTAGTAGAGAGTTGTTCAATCAATTTAGGGGGGACAAAAGGAGCGCCACAAGTAACAATGATTTTATTAAAAGGAGCAAATGATTGTTTACCTTCAAAACCATCGCCAAAAAAGAACTGCGCTCGATAGCCCATGCTCGTTAGTAAAGGTTTTGTTACATTGAAGAGTTCTCTTTGTCTTTCAATTGTGAAAACTTTTGCACCTAATTCTAATAATACAGCTGTTTGGTAGCCACTTCCAGTTCCAATTTCTAGTACTTTATCTCCTTTAGAGATTTCTAATAGGCAAGATTGAAACGCAACTGTTGAGGGTTGCGAAATAGTTTGACCAGCACCAATTGGAAAGGCAAGGTCTTCATAAGCATAGTTGTTATGAAAAACTTTGTCAAAAAACATATGCCTAGGAATTTTACCAATTGCAGCTAGTACATTTTCATCATCTATCCCTTTGTCTCTCAATAAAGAGACAAGTCCTTTTCGCATGCCTTGATGCTTATAAGTATCTTCAGTTTCAAACACGGTTCAAATTTACGTGCTTCAATCCTATTTTTTATCTATTTTATTTAAGTAAATGCTAAAACCCTTTTGTTGAAAACAATACTAAGTTGGGCAGTGAGCTCGCTGACTTGTTTAATACATTTGTTTTGTAATTATTAAATACAAAGTTTAAGATGTTGAAAATAGGAGTTGTAGGTTCAGGGCACTTAGGTAAAATTCATATTAAGATTTTAATGGCGGCTGATTTTGTTGATTTTATTGGATTTTATGATGAGAATAAGGATATAGCAGCAGAGGTAGAATCATCATTGGGTGCTAAGTCTTTTGATACATTAGAGAATTTAATAATTTCTTCAGATGTCATTAGTATTGTAACGCCTACGATTTCACATTTTGATATAGCGCAGAATGCCATGCGAAATTTTAAACATGTATTTATAGAGAAGCCTATATCTCATACGATTGCAGAATCTCAAAAGTTAATGGCGCTTGCTATAGAAGCTAATGTTAAAGTTCAAATAGGACATGTAGAGCGTTTTAATCCGGGATTTATCGATGCTTCAAAGTATTTGGATAATCCAATGTTTATTGAAACACATAGGTTGGCGCAATTTAATCCAAGAGGTACAGATGTATCTGTGGTGTTGGATTTGATGATTCATGATATTGATATTGTGTTGAGTGTTGTGAATAGCAATGTTAAGAATATTTATGCGAGTGGTGTTTCAGTGGTGAGTGATACACCTGACATAGCTAATGCTAGAATTGAGTTTGATAATGGATGTGTTGCTAATCTTACTGCAAGTAGAATGTCAATGAAGAATATGCGTAAATCAAGATTCTTTCAAAAAGACGCATATGTAGCAGTTGATTTTCTAGAGAAAAATAGTGAGATTATTAAGATGAAAGATGTAAATGAGTCGGAAATTGATCCATTTGCAGTCACTATTGATTTAGGAGAAAAGGGATTCAAGCAAATTGATATTATTAAAGAAGATGTAGCTCCTAATAATGCGATATTGGAAGAGTTAAAGTCTTTTGTGGATGCTATTGAAAATGATACAACACCAGTAGTCAGTATTAATGACGGACACAATGCATTGAAAGTGGCATTAGATATAATGAAAAAAATAAACTAACTTAAAGTACAGGTGTACACAAATGCAGGAGGGATGTTTGCAGGGACGAATGCATGACTAACTTTTTTAAATTTTGATTTCAATAATTTGTTTGCATTCAATGTGTATTGAAATTGAATGTATTTACCTTCAGGTTTTAATACTTTAACTGCTGCATCTAGAATGGTATTTTTTATTGGTTCATCAATAACCGCTAAGGGAAGAGATGATACAACGTAATCTACACTCTCAAAGCCATGTTGAGCAAGAATTTCTTTAAGGTTTTCAGCAGATTCATTAAGTAGGATTAGTCTGTCGTCTTTAATATCTGCTTTAATAAGATCATAAAAAGTCTCATTCAGTTCAAAGCTAAAAAGTTTAGCATCTTTATCTAGTTTTTCCAATATGCCTTTTGTAAAAACACCGTTGCCTGGTCCTAACTCTATTATAACCTTAGCAACAGAGAAGTCAATAGGTTTTAGCATTTTTTTCATTAGGAATTTGGAACTTGGAGCAATGGCTCCAACTTGTTTTTTTTCCTTAAAAAACTCTTTGACGAATGCGGATTTCTTTTTCAATATTATTAATTTGAAGTGAAACAAAAGTAAAAATACAAGTTAACTATTCGCATTTTTGCAGTTAAAAGTTTTGCACAATAGTTGCCTCTGTATTTCTGAAAACGAACTAATATGTCTTATATTTGTAACACATTACAACAAAAATGATAAAAACTACACTTATTACAATAGGTATTTTACTAGCTTTAACAAGTAGTATGTATGGCCAAGATAAAAAATTAGCAGCAGAATTATTCGAGGTTGGAAATTTTGAGGAGGCAATTGCGGAATATGAGGCGTTATTGGAGGAGGAACCAGATAATATCGAGTATAATTATAATCTTGCTGTGTGCTATTTGAACACAAACATAGATAAATCTTTGGCGATTAAATATCTCGAGAAATTGGTGGAAAACCCTAAAATAACTCCAGATGCATATTATTTGTTGGGGAGAGCGTACCATTTTGGATACCAATTTGATAACGCTATAGAAATGTTTAATAAATTTATTTCAACGGGAAAGGGTAGTGAAGGCAATCGATTAAATGTGGATAACCAAATTGACTATTGCCAAAATGCGAAAGAGTTAATGAAATTTCCCAAAAGAGTTACTTTTCAAAATTTAGGTAAAGGTGTAAACTCTAGATATGATGATTATTTCCCTTTTATTCCAGTCAATGAAGAATTTGTAATATTTAACTCAAATAGAGAGGATAGAGCGGTGCTCCCACAAGAAAATGGTAGTTATTTGCCGAATATTTATATTTCTTACGAAAAAGATGGAAAGTTTCAGGAGGCTCAAAAATTACCAGGAATTATTAATACATCCGAAGGGAAGCAAGAAATTGTTGGTTTAAATGCTAGCGGATCCAAAGCTGTGTTTTATTTTGAAGATTTTAATATGGAAGGTGATATTTACGAAAGTGGTATTGAAGGAAAAGGAGTGAAAGAGCCAAAGAAATTGCCGTCTGTGATTAATTCAAAAAGTACAGAAATAGCTGGATGTTTTACTGAGGACAACGAAAAGTTTTACTTTGCAAGTGATAGACCAGGTGGTTACGGTGGGATTGATATATATCTATGTCAAAGATTGCCGAATGGCTCATGGAGTATGGCTCAAAACCTTGGTCCAACTATTAATACAGCGGAGGATGAAGATTTTCCTAATATTTCAATTGACGGTAAGTATTTATTCTTTTCTTCAAAGGGACACGCAAGTATGGGCGGGTATGATATCTTTAAAGCAGAATGGGATGAGGTGAAAAGAAAATACACAAGTGTTCAGAATATGGGGTATCCAGTAAATACGCCTGAAGATAATATGAATTTCAGAATGTCTGAATCTGGAAAATATGGATATTTATCAGCAGTTCGAGCAGAAGGATATGGTGGTAGAGATATTTATAGAGTTGATTTTGAAGAGGTAGAACCTAAGTATACTGTTATTTCGGGAGTTATTACAAATTCTTTGGGTGCTAAGTTTGAAGATGTTTTTATTCAAATTGCAGATGCAGAGACGGATGAGGTTTATGGAGATTATCTTCCTAATTTTAAGACAAATAGATACGTAATTATTTTACCTCCAGGTAAATACAATATGTATGTTGGAGCATTTGGGTATGAAGAAATTTATGAAGAGATAGAAATTTTAGACAAGACTTCTTTCAAATCATTTATTAATATGGATTTTGAAATGGTACCTGTTAAAGAATGATTTCTATCACTGTTATTTTAGTAGGCGTTACATGTTTAGTGTCTTATCTGGCAATGAATGATAGTAACTTAAAGTACAAGTTAACTTATTCTCCTTATTCGGTAAAACATCACAAAAGATGGTGGCTTATATTCACACATGGTTTTATCCATGCTGATTATGGACACTTAGCGATGAACATGTTTACATTGTACTTCTTAGGAGAAGGTGTAGAGATTCTTATGCATATCCATTTTGGAGATAGAGGTATGCTTATGTATCTTCTTTTGTATTTTGGGGGAATGGCATTTGCCTCGATTCCATCTTTGTTTAAACATGGTGATAATCCTGGTTATCTTGCAGTTGGCGCATCAGGAGCGGTAAGTGCAGTGGTCTTTGCTTTTATTTTGTTTAGACCAGTTGATATGCTATTGATCTATGGAATTATTCCGATTCCCGGAATAATCTTGGGGATTCTTTACATAGCATTTGAAACTTATTCTAATAAAAGAAATCAAACTAATATAGCACATGACGCACATATTGCCGGTGCAATTTTTGGAATTGTATTTTTGATCTTGATGGATTACAATATTTTTTTAGATTTTTTGTTTCAAATACAGGTTAAACTAACAGGAGGATACTAAAATGAAAGAATTAGAAAACATAGAGGATATAAAGTTGATGGTGAATTCGTTTTACGACAAGGTGAATGAAGATGAATTGCTAGCTCCTGTGTTTAATGATTATGCCAAAATCAACTGGGAAACGCATTTGCCAAAAATGTATAATTTCTGGAATACCATCCTTTTTAGTGAAGGAGATTATAAAGGAAGTCCTTATCAAAAGCATGAGACACTACCTGTAATGAAAGATCATTTTGATAGGTGGTTGCAACTTTTTAGTCAAACAGTCGATGAATTGTTTGTGGGGGAAATGGCAGAGGAAGCTAAAAAAAGAGCCAATGTTATTGGTATTACTTTTTGGAGTAAAATAGCAAGTTCAAGAGCTTGAGTATTTGAAGCATTTGAAAAAAATATTAATCGTATTTGCTTATTTTATAGAGTTCATTATAACTTTTTTAACACTTTATTTCATAATAGTTGGTTTGGGATTGTTATTCCCCATTAATGGAGATTATAAATATTCCAAAAATGAAATTCAATTTTATGTAAAAAGCAATGGTGTCCACACAGATATATGTCTTCCTGTAAATACTCCAATGCATGATTGGTCAAATTTTATTGATGTAAAAGATTTTAGAGGAATACAGACAAAACCAAAGTTTATTAGTATTGGATGGGGAGATAAAGGATTTTACTTGGATACTCCAACTTGGTCCGATTTAAAATTTTCAACAGCCTTTAATGCTGCGCTTTTACCTTCTGAGACGGCTATGCATATTTCGTATTTGGAACAAGTGCCAAAAGTAGGTGAAAGGGTGAGGTTGTGTAGTATGGATGAGCAAGAATATATGCAGTTGATAGCGTTTATTATCTCTTCTTTTGCATCTGAAAATGGTTTTAACCCTCAGTTGATAAGTGGGAAAGGCTATTCAGATATAGATAATTTTTATGAAGCAAATTATAATTATTATCTATTAAAAACATGTAATACATGGACAAACGAATCCTTGAAAATAGCTGGCGTTAAAACATCTTATTTAGCATTGTTTGAAACGGGTATTTTGAGATGGCTGTAATGCAATACTTTTGGATTCGTATCTACGATAAAAAATGGTTTTAGATTAACATTATATTGTTGGCACAGAATTTACTGTATAGGTATCTCAAAAGACTATATTAATTAGGTTTGTAGTAAGTTATGAAATACAGTATAATAATAGCATTTTTATGCCTCTTCGTGTCGGAGATGGTATTGGGGCAAGACAAGAAAATTGATAAATTGGAAATGCTGTATGATCAAGGCAATTATAAGATTGTTTTAAGAAGGTCAGAAAAACTCATGAGAAAAGCGGAGTATGATAAGCATCCTTCACCAGTTCTTTTCCACGCCTTGGCGGAATATCAAGTTGGTAAGAATAATGAGAAATTTTCTTCAGCTCAAGCTATTTATGATTATGAGAAATTTTTAAATCTTGATAGCCTTGATTATTATAAAAAAGCCTACGGGAATTATATCTATGATTTACAATTAGGAATAGCGGATGAAATAAGAGTTTTAAGCGAAAAAGGAGATAAAGAAAAAGCTAAAGTTAAATACGACTCTTATGTTAGACTATTTGGAAATGTAGCGCAGTATGACGAATTGGTGATAACAAATGTAGAGGTAACAACTACAGAAACTAGCACGCCTGAAATTCCTTTGTCAAAAGCAAAGGTGCGGGATGGTGTTATAAAAGAAGCAAAGAAGCATATCGGTATTCCATATAAATATGGGGGAATTACACCAAAAGGATTTGATTGCTCTGGCTTTACTCAGTATGTGTACAGTAAAAATGGTGAGAAACTACCCCGTACAGCAGGTGTTCAGGCAAGTTCTTATCAAACAGTCAAAATTAATAAAGCGCAAAAAGGTGATTTGGTATTTTTTGGTTCAAATAAAAACAATATTTCCCATGTAGGAATAGTTGTGTCAAATAATCCGCTGACAATGATTCATGCTTCTTCAAGCAGAGGTATAATGATTTCTAATGTAGATGCAGATCCTTATTGGAAACCTAAATTACAATTTGCAGTAACCGTTTTGGAGAAATGAGAAAAGTAATATTCATAACTTTTTTAATGAGTGTATTCATGTCTTTTGCGCAAGAGGCAAAAAAGATGATTGTTATTATTGATGCTGGTCATGGAGGAAACGATCCTGGTAATTTGCACCAAACAAAAGGATTAAAGGATGAAAAGGATTTAAATTTGGCTATTTCGCTTAAATTGGGAGGGTATATTGAGCAATTTTTAGGTCACAAGATTGATGTCGTTTATTCAAGAAAAACAGACGTATTTGTCCCGTTAGAAGACAGAGTAAAGAATGCCAATAACCTTAAAGCAGATTATTTTATTTCTATTCACTGTAATGCCAGTGATAATAAAGCGGTTGTGGGTACAGAAACACATATCCACAATTTTGCTAGTACCATGAGTTTAAAATTGGCTCATGAAGTGCAAAAGCAATTCAAAGAAAGAGCAGGTCGATACAGTAGAGGCGTAAAGGTGAAAAATGATAGATTATATAACCTGCTGGTTTTGAAGGAGAGTAATATGCCGGCTATATTGGTGGAAACAGGATTTATGACGAATGAAACGGAAGAAGTTTACTTGAATTCAGAAAAAGGGCAAGATATTATTGCTTCTGCTGTATTTAGAGCGTTTAGAGATTTTGTTAAAACACATCACAAAATAGAAATGCAACTAGCTAATAAACCAGACGAAGAATTAAAGAACGAACCCGTGTGGAAAATTCAAATTTTTGCTTCTACCGGGCCAGTATCGTTGGAGAATCCAGATTTTTTATCCATTGGTGACCCTATTGAAGAAATCATTCTTCAGAATACGAATTCAGCATTTAATTATAAGTACTATGTTGGTGCGTATGCTTCTAAAAAGGAAGCAAAAGATAAGTTAAAGGATATAAAAGGAGGTGCTTTTAAGGATGCCTTTTTAGTGAAGTTTGAATAAAAAAAATCCCCTTTCAAATGAATGAAAGAGGATATATAGTTGGAAGTATTTTAAAACTTAAAATGACTTTCTTTCTGGTCTATCTTCAGCAACTTTAACAACGATGTTTCTTCCTTTTACAGAAGCGTCATTTAGTTCTTCGATCGCAGCTTTCGCTTCATCATCATTTGGCATTTCAACAAAACCAAATCCTTTAGATCTACCTGTATCTCTGTCTGTAATTACTCTTGCAGATGATACTTCACCGTAAGCTTCAAATACTGATTGAAGTTCTTCACTAGTTACGCCATAATTTAAACTGGCAACAAAAATGTTCATAATAAAAAATAATAAATAAGTACTACCGATTTTAAGTCGGCTTTTAATTGTTTGATCCTTCATTTAAAGCAGTAACCTAACTGCCTATAAACAATGAACGCATTACAAAAGAACGATTATTTTTTGATAATCCTAGAAAAAGCATAAATATTTTGACGAAATTCCTAAAACTTATTTGCTTCTCATGTGTTAAAGTATATAAATATCAATAAATCAATCATTTAAATTAATAATACTGTTACAACTGTCAGGTTAATGTTAGGTAATCGACTAGACTATAATTGATTAAATTAAAAAGTATGAAAAATGTAATTATCACCCTTGTAGTAGGAATATTTGCTTTACTTAATTGTGCTAATTCTTATACGAATACTAATGAAAATGGAATTATTCCTTATCCAATTGGAAAAGAAAATATAAAAGACACCTTAAGTCCAATTGTCCTTTCGGACATTGCATGGCAAAACCGACTTACTACTGAAGAATTTGAAATCATACGTAAGAAAGGAACCGAAAGAGCTGGGTCTGGACAATATGATAAAAATTATAAATCTGGTATCTACTGTTGCAAAGCATGTGGTTTACCTCTCTTTGATAGTGAAGATAAATTTGACTCTGGTACAGGTTGGCCTAGCTATAGTAACTTCATTAATAACCATGTGGAACACATATTTGATCCATCGCACGGCTGGAATAGGACGGAGGTTGTTTGCAAGCGCTGTAAAGGGCACTTAGGGCATGTTTTTGATGATGGTCCTAAGCCTACAGGACTGAGATATTGTATTAATTCTGCCAGTTTGGTTTTTAAGTAAAAAACAATGCTAAAATTTATTATTCTATACAAATAACAACGCCATAGCCATCCGGATCTTTTACTAAAAGTCCATTTCTATTCCAATACGGATTTTTAGCAGGGAGAATTTCGATTTTCTTAATTGAGAATAGCCTTTTAAAATCGTTGAATTCTTCTTCATCACTTACATAAAAGACTAGCAAGTCGTCTTCATCAGGATGGTGATGTGCAGGTTCATTAGATTGCGTGAATTCTAAGTGCCAATTCAATCCTCTTTTTCCTAGAAATAACCCATTATATCCTTCATGTTCTTGAAATCCACCCAAGTTATCTAATCCAATTATTTTACAATAGAATTCTTCAATAGCTTTCAAGTTGTTGGTATGTCTTGCTACTCTTAGTTTCAAATCAATTATCAAATTGCCACATCACTTATTTAGCTAATTCTCCCAACTCCTTTACAAATCTTTCTCCCAATGCATTGGCAGATGATTCGGAAGTACTTTCAGCATAGATTCTAATGATGGGCTCTGTATTGGATTTTCTTAGGTGAACCCATTCGTTACCCAATTCAATTTTTACTCCATCAATGTCATTGATAGGTTGGTCAGCATACTTTACTTTTATTTTGGCCAAAACATCATCCACATCAATGGCAGGTGTTAGTTGTATTTTGTTTTTAGAAATAGTGTATGCAGGATAAGACGCCTTCAATTCAGATACTTTTCTGCCATCTTTAGCGAGTTGTGTAAGGAATAAACCAATACCAACTAAAGCATCTCTTCCATAGTGAACTTCTGGGTAAATGACTCCTCCGTTTCCTTCTCCTCCAATAATTGCATTAGTTGCTTTCATTTTGTTGACCACATTAACTTCTCCAACCGCAGCAGCTTCATAACTGCAGCCGTGTTTCTCAGTAACATCTCTCAAGGCTCTGGTGCTGGATAAGTTTGATACTGTATTTCCTTTGGTTTGAGAAAGCACATAATCGCTAATTGCTACCAATGTATACTCTTCACCAAACATGCTCCCATCTTCACATACAAAGGCTAACCTGTCTACGTCTGGATCTACAACAATACCGAGGTCTGCGCCTTGATTTTTTATTTCTCTTGCAATGTCACCTAAGTTTTCTGGAAGTGGCTCAGGATTATGTGGAAACTCTCCGGTTGGTTGATCAAATAATGAAATGATATTTTTAACCCCTAATTGTCGTAATAGTTCAGGAACAAAAATTCCTCCAGTACTATTTACCGAATCACATGCAACAGTAAAATTTGCATTTGCAATGGCATCGCAATCAACCAAAGGAAGATTCTTTATGATATCTATATGCTTTTGAAGATAAGTGTTATCCTCTGTAATTGTACCTAGGTCATCCACTTCGGCATATGAAAAAGCATCACTTTCTGCAATGGCAAGTAGTGTCTCTCCATCTTGTGCTGAAATGAATTCACCTTTTTCATTCAGTAATTTAAGTGCATTCCATTGTTTTGGGTTGTGACTAGCAGTAAGGATAATTCCTCCTTGCGCGTTTTCCAATGGAACTGCCACTTCTACAGTTGGGGTAGTACTCAAGTCAAGATCTATAACATCAATTCCTAATCCTTGCAAAGTTCCAATACAAATATTTTTAACCATCAACCCAGAGATTCTAGCATCTCTACCTACCACTACTTTTAATTTTCCAGATGGATTGTTTTGTTTCAACCAAGTGCCATAAGCAGATGTAAATTTCACAATATCCAAAGGTGTCAATCCTTCGTTTGGTGCACCACCAATAGTTCCTCTGATTCCTGAAATTGATTTTATAAGTGTCATAAATGTAGTTTTCTTTAAGTTGATAAAACAAAGAAAGAAAAAACATATGAATCTAATAATAAGACAATGAGAAGTTATTCAATAATAATAGTTTAAAATCGACAATATTTTGTGTTTCTGTGCTATTTTTCGCTACTTTTTTTCAAATCTACCATTGGTATTTTTACGATTTCAAAAGTCGCTGACGCCAACTGAACTTTGCCATTTGAATTATTAATCTCCTTGGCTATTAATTCATTAAGTTTATGCTTAGTAGCGCGTCTCATTTTATAATCTACAATATATCGCAAGTTTAATTGCATCCAATTATCAGTCAGGGTTATAGCCAGGGTAGGTTCCACTTGTGCATTTTCAATATAATACTTTTCTACTACCGTTTTCCATTTTTCCATAGATGTTGAAACATATTCAGATAAGCATTCTTGCGCAACTTTAATGACTATTTCTTTAGCTAGTTCAATATCAGAGCCATACCGAATTGGTAAGTTAAATTCATCCCAAACAAAAGGAAAATCTTGGGAGTAATTATAAACAGGACCTTTAAATACAAATGCATTACTTAGTTTAACAATTCTACCACTGTAATTATCGCTTGAGACCCATTCTCCAATTTCCATCATAGTTGTGTAAATGCTGTCTACATCAATAACATCTCCTTTAATTCCATTAATTTCTATCCTGTCACCAGGTTGATACACTTTGACTAAGAATATGTAAAATGATCCGGCTATACTTAATATTAGTTCTTGCAGTGTTATTGTTATTCCTGCGGTTAGTAATCCTAATGCTAATCCAAAATCTTTAATGCTTCCAGTAAAATAGGATATGGTAATTATCACTAATAGAAAATATCCCAGTATTTCAATTCCTTTTTGTGATTTATATCTTACGCTGATATTATCTATCCTTTTCTTTAAAAACCTTCTAACGAAGACAATTACTACCAAAATAAAAATGACCCACAACAAATATTTAAGAATATTTGTAGAAACAGGATGCGCTATCATCCATTGTTTTATTAACTCTATATTTTCCATTTTTAATCTGGTAACTTATTTTAGACATGAAGAAAACAAACTCTCCATAGTCAAATATACACATTGCTACTAATAATAATCACATATAGAACTTAATTAAGCATTGTTCTTTTGTTAAATTAAATATAACTTTGCCTTCTATGAGCAATGTGCAAGGAAAAGCCTGGGATGGTAAACTTTTTAAAAGAGTTTTTTCATATACCAAACCGTATCAATCCATTTTTTATGGAGCGCTGTTATGCACTGTAGTTTTGGCTGTTTTAAGCCCGTATAGGGTGGAAATGATAAGAGGCCTAATCAATGATTATGTTCCCAACAAAGATGCTGATGGACTTTTTTATGGAATTTTATTAGTAATTGCTGTATTGATAGTCGAAACTTGTTTACAATTCTTTGATGCTTATTTGGCTAATATTCTTGGGCAACATGTGATAAAGGATTTAAGGGTGCAGTTGTTTGCTCATATAACAAAATTACGGCTTAAGTTTTTTGATAAAAACCCAATAGGCATGTTGGTGACAAGGGCCGTAAGTGATATGGAAACGATATCTCAAATATTTTCTCAAGGACTGATTTCAATTATTGGAGATATTTTAAAATTAATTGGAGCGCTTACATTCATGTTTATTACCAATTGGCAATTGACATTATTTGTATTAATACCAATACCAATTCTTTTGATCGCCACAAATATTTTCAAAAAAGCAATTAAGAAATCGTTTCAAGAGGTTAGAACAAGTATTTCTGCTTTGAATACGTTTGTCCAGGAACGTGTCACTGGAATGGCATTGGTGAAAGTTTTTGGTAGAGAAAAAAGGGAAGCCAAAGCATTTGCTGAAATAAATAATAGACATAAAAAAGCGAACATTAAAAGTATTTGGGCGTATTCTATTTTCTTTCCAGTTGTGGAGATTTTAAGCGCTCTCTCATTGGGATTGTTGGTTATTTATATCCTATTGCAGGTAGGAACACCGGGTGTTTCGTTTAATAAGTTAGCGGGAGATATGACTGCATTTATATTGTATATTAATATGCTTTACCGTCCAATCAGAATGTTGGCAGATAGGTTCAATACCTTGCAAATGGGAATGGTAGGCTCTGAAAGGGTGTTTAAAATATTGGATACTGATGAGGTCATTGTCAACCAAGGAGAGGTTACGGAATTAGATTTTGATGGAAAATTGAAGTTTGAAGATGTTTGGTTTGCGTATGAGGAGCCAAATTTCGTGTTGAAAAATTTAAACTTTGAAGTGAATGCAGGTGAGACTGTAGCTTTCATAGGAGCAACTGGTGCAGGGAAGACTTCTATTATAAATTTACTGGGGAGATTTTACGAGTATCAAAAAGGAAAAATCACCATTGACGGAGTGGATTTAAGAGATATTGAGTTGACTTTACTTCGTAAGAATATTTCAGTTGTATTACAGGATGTCTTCTTATATAGTGATACTATCTTGAATAATATTACTTTAGGTAATGATGAGATTTCTAGGGAGCAAGTTATAGAGGCGTCTAAGTTGGTGGGATCTCATGAATTTATTATGAATCTTCCCGGAAATTACGATTTTAATGTAAAAGAAAGAGGAGGGCTGCTATCAGTGGGACAAAGACAATTGATCGCTTTTATTAGAGCGTATGTGTATAAGCCCAAAGTTTTAATACTGGATGAAGCTACTTCTTCCATTGATACTGAAAGTGAAATCTTGATTCAAAATGCTATAGAAAAATTAACCAAAGGAAGAACTTCTATCGTTATTGCTCATAGATTGTCTACTATTAGAAATGCGGATAAAATAATCGTACTAGAGAAAGGAGAAATTGTCGAAATAGGTAGTCATGCAGAGTTGATTGAACTAGAGGATGGTGCGTATCGAAAATTATATGAATATCAATTGGAAGCTAATGATTAAAAAAATAGGATGGTTGTGCTGTTTGGCAATGTTGGCAAGTTGTGCTTCTCTGCCCCATCAGGAAGTTACATATACAAATGAATATAAAATTGAAGTAGGCGAAGGTCCTGAAGATTTCCAGTTAGATTCCGGACGTAACAGATTACTTGTGGCATGTGATAATAGAAGGGTAGGATACGGTTCTGGAGAAATTTGGGAAATAGATTTGGGAACTCAAAAATCAAAAAAATTATCGGTAGTTTTTAAAGATAATGGAACTATTTTTCATCCGCATGGAATGAGTATTGTGGATGATTACTTATTTGTCATTAGTCACAAAGACAAAAAGACGGAAGAGTTTTTTAGGTTTAAAATATACAAGGATAGTGTAGTTCAAGATACTGTATTTAGCAAAGGTATTATTGGAGAAGGGAATGATATTATTGCTATTTCCAAAGATGAATTTTATTATTCCGATTTTCAAATGATTGGAGGTAGTATTGTTCATTATGCTAATGGAGAGTTTAGTAAATTTAGCAAAGGTTATAAGTATCCTAACGGGCTAATTATTCTGGGTAAGGAAATGTATGTAACTACATCTTTGTCCAATAATTTGTATCGCGTAGACATGGAGACCAGTAAGAAAACGAAGGTGCTAAAATTAAAAGGAGGTGATAATTTACTTTCAGATGGGAAGACACTCTATACAACATCTCATCCTAAATTAATGAAATTTATACAACATTCTAAAAGCAAGGCAAATTTATCTCCAACAATTGCTTATAGTATCGATTTGGCATCCAAACAAATGAAGGTTTTAATGAGTAATGATGGATCCAAAATATCTGCAGCAAGTACAGGATTTATTCATGATAAGAAACTCTATTTAAGTCAAGTTTTTGAAGGGTTTATTTGGGTAGGAGAGATAAAATGAATTAACTTTTTGTTGAGACAATACTATATACCATTGGTATTTTATCTCCAAAGTTTTCAAGTCTAAATTTCCCTTTTTCACTCTCTGTACAATTGTTAAAACAATTATATGGTGAATAATCGTATTCCTGAAAATCTTCTAAAACCATTCCGTTATTTAGTAGGGCATTCAATACTTCACCAAGACCATGGTTCCATGAAATACTTTTTTGCTGTATGTCAGCATCTCTATTGGCGTATGTTCCCTGTTCCAACTCAATGATAGGAGCATCATTGAAATACTTATAAGTTATTGTTTGAAAATCGTCATCAAACATCCAAATTACTGGATGAAATTCCACAAAGACTAGTTTACCTCCAGGTTTTAGAAAGTGAGCAATCACTTCAGCCCATTTATTAATATCTGGTAACCAACCGATGGTTCCATAACTAGTATAGACAATATCAAACTTGTCATCACAATGATTGGGCGCGTCATATAAATCAGAAGCGATAAAATTGGCGTCAATTTTTAATTCTTTCGCTGTTTTATTAGCGTGTTCAATAGCAATGTCGGAAAGGTCAATGCCAACACAACTGGCGCCCATTCTAGCTAATGAGATGGTATCTTGTCCAAAATGACATTGCAAATGCAATATTCTTTTTCCAGAAATATTATCAAGAAGGTTTAACTCAATATCATTTAATGAAGATTTTCCTGCAAGAAACTGTTCATTGTCATAAAATTCAGAAACTAAATGAATATCCGTTTTGGCATTCCAAAGCGCTTTATTTATTTCTATGTAATTATCAGCCAAATGAATGAGTTATTCTTTATGCATTGCTTTCTCAAAAGTTTCAGCAGCATCTTCGCCACATTCTTCTTTCACAAATTCTTTGATTTCATCAAAAGTGAACATGTCAGCTTCAATGTAGAAGGTGTTTATTTGAGTTTTTAATGCGTTATAGTCAAAGTAATGCTCATCTGTTTCGTCACCAGTAAGAGTATTATAACTTTCCGCTAATTCACATCCAGCTTGAGCCGCTTCAGTTTGTTGGACATTAGTGCAAGATGTCATTAATGCAAGAATGCTTAAAAATTGAAGTGTATTTTTCATTATTTTATAGAATTTATTACCACAATTATACGAATAATCTTTATTATCTAAAAGTAGGTCTATGAAACATTTTAATTAATTTAAATAGTACTACTAACAATTGTTAATAACCTCGTCTTATAACTTTTTAATTACTCAAACATATCCAAAATAATAATTAGGCTTACCTTTGCAGTATGGCAGAAAAGGTAGGAGATATTATGAATTCTGGTCAGGGGAAAAGAAAAATTAACCCTGCTCAAAATCATTCGATGCAGATAGGAGGGAAGTTACCTCCACAGGCAACAGATATGGAAGAAGCGGTTTTAGGAGCATTGATGCTGCAAAAAGACCCAGTGAATGAGGTGATAGATATTTTGGAACCTGAAAGTTTCTATAAAGAGTCTCACCAAAAAATTTATGCTGCTATCAAGGATTTATTTGGTGAATCAGAACCAATAGACATCTTGACAGTAACTCAAAAGTTGAGAAGTAAAGGAGAAATTGATGAGGTCGGTGGTCCTTTTTATATTTCTCAATTGACCAATAGGGTTGCTTCTACCGCTAATACGGAGGCACATGCTCGTGTAATTTCACAGAAATATATCCTGAGGGAATTAATAAAAGTTTCGAGTAATATTATCAATAAAGCATACGATGAGACCACAGATGTTTTTGATTTATTAGATGATGCAGAGGGGGCACTTTTTAAAGTAGCAGAAGGTAACATTAGAAAGAGCTATGATACCATGAAAGACTTGGTGTATCAAGCAAGTAAAGAGATTGAAATCGCAATGAATCGTGATGATGGGATTAGTGGTATACCGTCTGGATTTACAGATCTGGATAAAGTAACTTCTGGATGGCAAAAATCGGATATGGTGGTTATTGCAGCACGTCCTGGGATGGGAAAAACAGCGTTCGTACTATCCTTGGCAAGGAATGTTGCAGTACAATATAATCACGGTGTAGCAGTTTTCTCCTTGGAGATGAGTTCTCTTCAATTGGTCAATCGTTTGATTTCAGGTGAAGCAGAAATTCCTGCAGAGGATATCAGAAAGGGTAACTTTACTAAAGAGAAGTTCAATCAATTTTTTGAAAGAACTAAGAAATTATCAGAAGCACCTTTGTTTATTGATGATACGCCAGCACTTTCAGTTTTTGAATTGAGAGCAAAATGTAGACGTTTGAAATCACAAAACGATATTAACTTAGTAATCATTGATTATTTGCAACTGATGTCTGCAGGTGGCTCAGGAGGAAACAGAGAGCAAGAGATTTCTACAATTTCTCGTTCCATTAAAGAAATTGCAAAAGAATTAAATGTCCCTGTTTTAGCATTGTCTCAGTTGAGTCGTTCGGTTGAGTCTAGGGGGGGAGATAAAAGACCAATGCTTTCCGATCTTCGTGAATCTGGAGCGATTGAGCAAGATGCGGATATTGTATGTTTTATTTATCGTCCAGAATATTACCAACTGGATACTTGGCCAGACAATACACCTTGCGCAGGTCAAGGAGAAATTATCATTGCTAAACACAGGAATGGTTCGTTGGAGGATGTACGTCTGAAGTTTATTGGCAAATTTGCTAAATTTGATAACCTCGATTCTTTTGGGGATGATGGGTACAGTACTTCCGCATTGGATTCGATACAAGGAGGAGATGATTTTGATGATGGATTTGGTGCCTACACTGTTCCTTCTAAAATGAACTCGGATGACAATTTTGATAGTGATTTTGGAAGTGATGACGATAGTCCGTTTTAATTAGTCGTGATAAAAAACATACAAATATTAGTCCTTCCGGAAATTGCTTTTGATGAAGAACTGCTAAAGGAAGAAATTGCTACAGAGGTAAATATTCCTATCAGAAAAGTAGATTACAAAATCATCAAAAGATCTATTGATGCCAGAAGGGCTCCTGTTAGGTATCTTCTTACAATTGACGTATACATTGATGAGATAGTGGAAGAAGATGAAATTCATTTTGATTTTCAGCAAGTTACTAACGAGAGTTCAGAGATTCATATTGTGGGAGCAGGTCCTGCAGGTTTGTTTGCTGGTTTAGAAGCCTTAGAAAAAGGTTACAAGCCTATTATTTATGAAAGAGGCAAACAAGTAAAGGATAGAAGAAAGGATTTAGCAAAAATCACAAAAGAACAAGTAGTCGATCCTGAATCTAATTACTGTTTTGGAGAAGGCGGTGCGGGAACTTATTCTGATGGAAAATTGTATACGCGTAGTAAGAAAAAAGGAAGCGTTAAAAAGATTTTAGAACAACTCGTATTCTTTGGTGCGGATAGAGATATATTGGTAAATGCGCATCCTCATATTGGGACAAATAAATTACCTCAAATAATAGAAAGTATTCGTGATTTAATCATTGAAAAAGGAGGAGAAGTAAAGTTTAATGCAAAACTAACAGACATTTTTGTCCAAGATAAATCTATTGCTGGCATAGAAATTAATGGAGTAGAAAAAATTCCGTGTAAGGAATTAATTTTGGCTACAGGACATAGTGCTAGAGATATTTTTGAATTGCTACATAATAGAAATATCCTAATTGAATTTAAGCCATTTGCATTAGGAGTTAGGGTAGAACATAGTCAACAATTAATAGATAGCATTCAATATAAGTTAGATGACAGGGGAGAATTTTTACCTCCAGCATCATATAGTTTGGTACATAAAACGAAAGACAGAGGTGTTTACTCATTCTGTATGTGTCCGGGAGGAATCATAGCGCCATGTGCTACGAACTCAGGAGAAGTTGTAACCAATGGTTGGTCGCCAAGCAAGCGCAATAACCCGTATAGTAATTCCGGTATTGTTACAGAAGTTAGATGGGAGGATATTCCTACTTTTCACGAATTTGGAGCATTAGCAGGATTGGAGTTTCAAAAAAATGTAGAGTATAATTGTTGGATTGCTGGAGGAAAAACACAGCAAGTTCCTGCACAAAGACTCATTGATTTTGTTAATCAGAAGGTCTCCAAAGATTTGCCTAAAACATCTTATTTCCCTGGTTTGGTTTCTGTAGATTTAAATAAAATTCTACCACCTTTTATAGCGAAGAACTTGCGAGAAGGATTTATAGCATTTGGAAAAAAAATGAAAGGATATTTAACCAATGAGGCTGTCATTCATGGTACAGAATCTCGTACATCTTCTCCTGTAAGAATTCCAAGAGATAGAGATACATTTCAACATGTAGAAATTAAGGGCTTGTATCCTTGTGCAGAGGGGGCAGGATACGCAGGAGGTATAGTTTCTGCAGCAATTGATGGTCAGAATTGCGTGTCTGCAATTGTAAACTAATTACGATTGTTTTTTAGTTAATAATTAATGTATCAAATCATTGTTTTAAGGTGGAATTATTTTTTTTTGAAAAATTCTTTCCACAATGTTCCTCAAACTTTGATTCTAATTCTATATTTGTATTACTAAACACGCAAATTTATGGCTACAACAGCATCAGCAAAGAAAAAGGCAACTGCGAAAGCAGGAGAAAAGAAAGCTGCAAAACTAAAATATAGTAAATCGCAGTACTTGAAATGGTATGAAGATATGCTTTTGATGAGAAAGATTGAAGAAAAAGTAGGCGCTTTGTACATTCAACAAAAATTTGGTGGTTTTTGCCACTTATATATAGGTCAAGAAGCATTGGTTACTGGTACTGCTTCTGGATCAAAGAAAGGAGACAAACATATTACAGCATACAGAGATCATGCGCATCCTATAGCTTTAGGTGTTCACCCAAAGTATATGGTAGCAGAATTGTATGGTAAACGTACTGGAATGTCCAAAGGAAAAGGTGGTTCTATGCACATGTTCAACAAAGATGTAAATTTGATGGGAGGGCATGGTATTGTAGGAGCGCAAATTCCTATGGGTGCAGGAATCGCATTCGCAGAAAAGTATAATGGAACTAAGAATGTGACTTTCTGTTCATTTGGAGATGGAGCAGCGCGTCAAGGAGCATTGCACGAAACTTTCAATATGGCAATGGTATGGAAATTACCGGTAGTTTTCATTATTGAAAATAACAATTATGCAATGGGAACTTCTGTAGAAAGAACTACCAATGTAACGAACATGTCAAGAATGGGATTATCATACGATATGCCTTCGTTTGAGGTAGATGGGATGTGTGTGGAAGCAGTTCATGAAGCAATAGAAAATGCATGTAAACATGTAAGAGCAGGAAAAGGACCAGTTTTATTGGATATTCTTACCTACAGATACAAAGGACATTCTATGTCAGATCCTCAAAAATATAGAACAAAGAAAGAGGTTGAAGAATATAAAAATCAAGATCCTATTGAAAAAGTTTTAAAGACTATTCAAGATAATAAGTTGGCATCGACAAAAGATTTAGAAAAGATTCAACAGAGAGTTAAAGATGTGATTGCAGAGTCGGTGAAATTTGCTGAAGAGTCTGAAGATTTAGAAGGGTATGAATTGTATGAAGATGTATACAAAGAGCCTAATTATCCATTTATTAAAGAATATTAAACTAACCTAAGAATGGCAGAAATAGTTAGAATGCCCAAATTGAGCGACACCATGAAAGAAGGGGTTGTAGCAGAGTGGCACAAGAAGGTAGGAGATAGTGTAGAAACTGGTGAGTTACTTGCCGAAATTGAAACAGACAAAGCTACGATGGAGTTTGAGTCTTTTCAAGAAGGGGTTTTATTATACATTGGTGTAGAAAAAGGAAAAGCGGCTCCTGTAGATGGTATATTAGCCATCCTTGGCGAGAAAGGTGAAGATATTAAGGATTTGATAGCAGCAGAATCGGCTAGTGCTCCCAAAGAAGAAAAGAAAGAAGAGGTTAAACCTTCTGCGGTTCCTGAGGTGAAAGCGTTAGTAAAAGATACAGCAGTAAAAGTTGAAACAAAAACAGTAGCAACTCCTGCTAAAAGCTTCCCTTCGGCTAGTGAAAGTGGTGGTAGAGTAGTGGCCTCGCCTTTGGCTAAGAGATTGGCGGAAGAAAGAAATATCAACCTTAAGTTGGTTCGTGGAACTGGCGAAGGAGGTAGAATTGTAAAAAGAGATATTGATAATTTTAACGGTGGAGGAGGTTCTTTCACTGGCGTTGAAAGTTATAGAGATGAGCCTGTATCTCAAATGAGAAAAGTTATTGCTAACAGATTGGGAGAATCTAAATTCTCTGCGCCACATTTCTACTTGACAGTAAGTATTGATATGGATAATGCTATGGCGGCAAGAGCTTCTATTAA
>JBFHGR010000066.1:0-20908 GCA_041583015.1 Parvicella sp.
ACAATACAATTAATACAGATGGTAATGACCGTAATACAACTTCCGATTTAACAGATAATGCTGACAATACGAATGTTACCGATGGAAATACCTCAGATTTGACGGACAATACAATTAATACAGATGGTAATGACCGTAATACAACTTCCGATTTAACAGATAATGCGGACAATACGAATGTTACTGATGGAAATACCTCAGATGTAACAGACAATACAAATAATACAGATGGTACTGATCGTAATACAACTTCCGATTTAACAGATAATGGAGACAATACGAATGTTACTGATGGAAATAACACAACAGACTTAACTGATGGTTCAAATAGCACTGATGATAATAATAGTAATTCAATCGCTTCAAATAAAAATGCTTCCGGTAATATAAGTTTTGAAAACATTGTTCAAGGCAATGCAACTGTATCTATGCTAGAGAATAATGCTAAAAAAGAAGGTTTTAATGAGGTGGAAGTTCAAAATGTAAATAATAATTCTTACAATCCTACTGTAGATAATCCTGATGAATATGAAGTGACTACTGCTGTGAAACAGGTTGATTATTCCAGTGAAGCAACTTTATCATCTTCTTCAGCTGTTGCTTTAATGGAAGGGAATGAGAAGTCTATTGCTAAAATTGACGAGTTAAGTCAAGAAAAAGTAATCTTAAACCAAGATGCGCAAAATGCTCAATCCGACAAAGACAAAGGTAAAATAGAGAAAAAAGTAGAAAAGATTGAGGATAAAATAGGAAAAGAAGAATTAAAAATTGATGAGGATATTCAATCTATTACCAAGGCTAAAGTTGAATCATCGCAAAATAATCTTCTTATTGTAAAGGAAAGCTTAGGGGAAGTGCTGCCAGTTGATTTAACAGAATTGAAACAATCTAAAGAATACGAAAACAAAGCAAATGTGTTACTTGAACAGGCAAATGATTTAAGAGCTCAAGCAGAAACTGAGAAAGATAAATCTACTAAAGCTACGCTTTTAAAGGATGCCAACAGTAAAGAAATTACTGCTGTTCAGTATTTGAATCGAGCAGCAGACTTATATGTATCCGCTGCATATGAAAGTAACGTAAAAGATATTGCGAAAAACGCAAATGTAATTTCATCGAATGATCTTCAAGATAAAGCAAATGAGTTGAGTGTGCAATCTGCGTTATTGTCGGAAGAAGCAATGGCGCATGCAGATAGTGCATTACTGGCTAAAGGAGATGAAAAAGCAGCAATGCTTCAAAGGGCAGAAAGAAAAGAATTAGTCTCTAATTCATTGCGTGACGCTTCTTCAAAATATCAAATGTTAGCAAATGAGCAAAAGATCAATGAAGACAGAATGGCTGCAGATGAAGAGTTGTTGGCTAATTTGAGTGCTGAAGATGTGTTGATTGTAAAATCTAATGAAGCGTATCCAGAATACTTGGAAAAGGAGAATGACATTGTTTTATTACAAGTTGAAAAAGCAAAACTAGAAGGTGAACAGTCAGGATTGGAAAATATAATAAAACAGCAAAATCAAGACTTAAAAGGATTGGAGAATAAACTGAAAATGGCTGATACCAGTGAAAAGGAATCCATAGGAAATGAAATTGAAGAATTAGAAAATGCTATTGATAAAAATGATGCTCGTATTGAAGGTATCCTTAATTCAATTGATGAGATTGAAAATTCAATTACTTCTATTAAAATGAGTCAAGAAGATCTTATTGCTGTTAATGATGAAAGCATTCAGGAAGACTTTAAGGCGTTGATGAAATCTAGTTTGGATAAGACGCCAACAAAGAAAACTGGAGTCATTACATTTGACGATTTAATATCTACAAATTTTGTAGTTCCTGATAAAATAGAGAGTAATATTTACGCCAAAGATAATACCATAAAGTATTCAGATGATAACCCGATTCCTTTAAATCCAAAATACCCATCAGGATTAATTTATAAAGTACAGGTAGGCGCATTCAGTAAGCCAATTCCAAATGATGTATTCAGTGGGTTTGCCCCAATTACAGGAGAGAAAATAGGAACGCTTGTTAGATATAGAGTTGGATACTTTGTATACTATAATACTGCAAATGATGCCAAAAATGAAATTAGAGGGTTAGGTTATAGTGATGCTTTCGTAGTTGCGATATACAATGGAGAGAAAATAACCTTAGCTGAAGCGAGAAATCTAGAAAGCAATGACGCTATTCCTGCAATTGCATCCAATAACAATGTTGATAATGCCAATACAAATAGTAATGTCAGTGATAACTCAAACTCAATTAATAATTCAAATGATGTAATTACTATAAATGCATCGAATAATGATAATGCCGTATCAAATGATAATTTTAACAGCAATGATGTAGAAGTTGATTTAGGAGAAGGAACGGCTAAAACGAATGATGCTGACAAAATAAAAGGTTTGTATTACACGGTACAGATAGGAGCATTCTCTAAACCAATTCAAGCAGCAGATGTGTTCAATATTTCTCCGTTAGTTACTAAATTTATTGGTAATCTTTACAAATATTCTACGGGTATATATCAATCAGTAAATGATGCCGTTGTTAGAAAGAACGAAGTAGTGAGCAAAGGAAACACCGATGCTTTTGTTACTGCATATTATAATGGTGAGAAAATTTCATTAGTGAAAGCAAAACAATTAATAGCAGAACAGGGAGAATCTATTTTTGCTGCGGATGCTGATGGAAATTTAAAGCAGTTGAAAAATTCAGGAGGATCGGTGAATACAAGTGTAGATGTTGAGGTTACCGCAGACGGTCAGTATCAAGTTGATTTAGGTACTTATCAAGGTGAAATTCCTACAGACATTGCCAACGCGATGTTGCTAATTCCGCAATTTGTTGTCAATATCGAAAAGAATAATGAAGACCAAAGATATTTTGTAGGGAATTTTGCAAATAAAGAAGATGCTCAAAAGGTGGTTGATTTATACTTAGAAAACGGAGTAGAGGATTTAAGTATTACAGATATTGCGGGCACACCAGGGCCAAGACCGGTAAGTGGAGTTGTATATAAAGTGTTTTTAGGGTCGTATCAAGGCGAAGTGCCGGATGCTAGAGCGATAACTTTTGTTGATTTGAAAGATGAAGGAATTACAAAGGTGTCAGAAGAGAATGGTGATGAAACCTACTACGCTGGAGAAGAAGGTTTGTTTAATGATGCCAAAACAGTACTTAAGAAATTTACATCAAGAGGAGTTTCTATAGCGGAGATTAAAGCTTTTAAAGATGGGGTAGAGATTCCATTGGAAGAAGCTAAGCAACTGACAGGAGAATAAATAGTAACTTCAGGTTTGATGTTCTAATTATTTGGTAACAGTTAAACAAGTGAACTAGCAATCGAAATCACCTCCTCTAAAAAAGCTAATCCCTAAGCGCTAAAAACTAACAACTAATCAGTATCTTTACGGTCTAAATTTATTCGAGAATGAAAAAAATTCTAGTTGCCAATAGGGGAGAGATCGCGCTGAGAGTAATGAAGTCTTGTCGCAAAATGGGAATTAAATCCGTAGCCATTTATTCTGAAGCAGATGCAAATGCTCCATTTGTGAAATATGCCGATGAGTCGGTTTGTGTAGGACCACCACCAAGCGCTCAGAGTTATTTGTTGGGAGATAAAATCATAGAAATTTGTAAAGAACTAAATGTAGATGGAATTCATCCTGGATATGGATTCTTAAGTGAGAATGCAGAGTTTACAAAGAAAGTAACCGCTGCGGGAATTACATTCATTGGACCTTCACCAGAGGCGATGGACTTAATGGGAAGTAAATTGGCTGCTAAAGCAGCTGTGAAATCTTACGGAATTCCTATGGTGCCAGGAATAGATGAAGCAATTACAGATATTCCCTTAGCTTTAGAAAAATCAAAAGAAATAGGTTATCCAATTCTTATTAAAGCTTCTGCTGGTGGTGGAGGTAAAGGTATGAGAATTGTGGAAAATCCTGAAGAGTTTGTTGAGCAAATGGATATGGCGGTAAGTGAAGCCATTTCAGCATTTGGAGATGGGGCCGTTTTTATTGAAAGATATGTAGGATCACCAAGACATATAGAAATACAGGTCTTAGCAGATCAGCACGGTAATATTGTTCATCTTTTTGAAAGAGAATGTTCCATTCAACGTAGACATCAAAAAGTGATAGAAGAAGCTCCTTCTGCTGTTTTGACACCAGAACTACGCGAAGCAATGGGGAAAGCAGCATGTGATGTTGCTCGAGCTTGTGATTATTATGGGGCAGGAACAGTGGAGTTCTTGTATGAAAATGGAGAATTCTTCTTTTTAGAGATGAATACAAGACTACAAGTAGAACATCCAGTTTCTGAAATGATATCTGGAATTGATTTAGTAGAGCAGCAAATTAAAGTGGCAAGAGGTGAAAAACTGGCATTCACACAAGATGATTTAAAGATCAACGGTCATGCATTGGAGGTAAGAGTTTATGCTGAAGATCCTAAAAATAATTTCTTACCAGATATTGGAACATTAGAAGTTTATAGAAGACCAGAAGGGGATGGAATAAGAGTAGATGACGGATTTGAAGAAGGTATGGAAATTCCAATCTATTATGACCCAATGATTGCTAAGTTAGTTGTTTGGGGAGAGGATAGGGAAACCGCTATTCGTAAAATGACCAAGGCTATTGAAGATTTTGATATTGTAGGAATTCAAACTACAATGTCTTTTTGTAAATACGCCATCAATCACGAAGCTTTTGTTAGTGGGGATTTTGATACACATTTTGTAAAACACTATTTTTCTGACCCTTCTATTTTGGATGTGACAGATAAAGATACTCTAGAAGTAGCAGCAATGATGCATAATTACTTTTTAAGTAAAAATGAAACCGTAGCAGATTATTCGCCAAGCGATGAAAAATCAAGTTGGGAGAGTAGAGTATAATTGGTTCTATCTTAAATAAGTTGGACTATTTTCTAAAAACTATACGGGAAAAAGCTTTTTGTTAAATAAAAGTATATCTTTGCACTCAAATTAATTAATCGCATATCAATCACTAAAAGTATTGTACAATGTATTTGACAGAAAAAGTAAAAAAAGAAATTTTCGCTAAGCACAACAAAAACGAAGCGGATACAGGAACACCAGAAGGGCAAATTGCTCTTTTTACTCACAGAATTGCACACCTTACTGAGCACTTGAAAAAGAACAGAAAGGATTTCGCTACTGAAAGAGCACTTGTAAAATTAGTAGGTAAAAGAAGAAGACAATTAGACTATTTGATTAAAATCGATATCGAAAGATATAGAGCAATTATCAAAGAACTTGGAATACGTAAATAATTCCTTTGCTCAAAAAGTTAGAGCAATAAATGTATTAGAGGGGGCTGTTGCGCAATGCGTAATGGTCCCTTTTTGCTAAAAATTAAATATAAATCACGGTCTTCCCCTGAAGAATTAAGGAAGGCTTAACAAAACAAATAATGAATATAGTAAACAAAAAAATGACCTTGCCAAATGGAAAAGAAATTTCCATTGAAACAGGTAAATTAGCAAAACAAGCCGATGGTGCTGTTGTTGTTAGAATGGGAGACACTATGTTGCTTGCAACTATTGTTTCTAGTAAAGATGCGAAGGATGATGTAGATTTCCTTCCACTTACAATTGACTACAAAGAGAAGTTTGCTTCTGTAGGAAGATTCCCAGGTGGATTCTTAAAAAGAGAATCAAGACCATCTGATGAGGAGATTCTTACAATGAGATTAGTAGATAGAGCAATGAGACCGTTGTTCCCGGATGATTACCACGCAGAAGTGCAAGTAATGATTCAATTAATGTCTTCAGACGGAGAAAATCAACCAGATGCATTAGCATGTTTAGCAGCTTCTGCTGCTGTTGCAGTTTCTGATGTTCCTTTTAATGGACCTGTATCTGAAGTAAGAGTAATTAGAAAAGATGGACAATTCCATGTAAATCCTACATTTGAAGAAATGGAAGGTGCAGACATGGATATGATAATTGCAGGTTCATTGGATTCTATCAATATGGTAGAAGGAGAAATGAACGAAGTTTCCGAAGCGGATATGTTAGAGGCTATCAAAGCTGCACATGTTGTTATTAAAGAACAATGTCAATTACAATTGGATATTGCTGCTCAGATTCCTACTGCTAACCCAAAAAGAGAATATTGTCACGAGAAAAGTGATGAAGAATTGAAGGCAAAAATACACGATTTTGCATACCAAAAATGTTATGATATAGCTAAGCAAGGAATTGCTGATAAAGCAAAAAGATCAGAATTATTTGGTGCTGTAAAAGATGAGTTAATAGAATTCCTTGGTGAAGAAGTTGTTGCAGAAAACAAATATCTTATCGGTCAATATTATAAGGCGACACAAAAAGCTGCTGTTCGTAGAATGATGTTGGATACCAAAGGTAGATTGGATGGACGTCAATTAAATGAAATTAGACCAATCTGGGGTGAAGTAGGTTATTTGCCAGGTAATGTTCATGGGTCAGCCATCTTTACAAGAGGTGAAACTCAATCATTAACTACTTTGACTTTAGGTTCTTCTTTGGATGTTCAAAGAAAAGATAATGCATTGATGACAGATGATCAAGATTTTATCTTGCATTATAACTTTCCTCCTTTCTCTACAGGAGAAGCAAGACCTATCAGAGGAACTTCTAGAAGAGAAGTAGGTCACGGTAACTTGGCGCTAAGAGCTTTGAAACCAATGCTTCCTAAAAAACCAGAATTCCCATACACAATTAGATTAGTTTCTGAAATTCTTGAATCAAATGGTTCGTCTTCAATGGCAACTGTTTGTGCTGGAACATTAGCATTGCTTGATGGTGGTGTTAAAATGAAAAAACCAGTTTCTGGTATTGCAATGGGATTGATTTCTGATTCAACTACTAAAGAATTTTGTGTTCTTTCTGATATCTTGGGTGATGAAGATCACCTAGGTGATATGGACTTTAAAGTAACTGGAACTAGAGATGGTATTACTGCTTGTCAGATGGATATCAAAATTGAAGGTTTAGATTACGCTCTGTTGGCGCAGGCTTTAGAGCAAGCGAAAAATGGAAGATTACACATCTTAGATAAAATCAATGAAGTAATAGCTGCTCCTAGAGAAGATTACAAAGGTCATGTGCCAAGAATTGAAAGTATTGTTGTCCCTGGTGATGCTATTGGTGGAATCATCGGAAAAGGTGGTGAAACTATTCAAGGCCTTCAAAAAGAAACGGGTACTACAATTTCTATTGATGAAATGGAAGATGGTTCTGGATTGGTAGAGATTTTCTCTAACAACAGAGAAGGAATGGATGAGGCTATGCGTCAAATTAAATTGATTGCTTTCCCTCCAGTAGCAGAAGTTGGAGCGACCTATAACGCTAAAGTGAAAAACTTAGTAGCATTTGGTGCTTTTTGTGAAATTCTTCCAGGTACAGATGCTTTACTTCACGTTTCTGAGATTGCTTGGGAAAGAGTTGAAAAACCAGAAGATTACTTAAAAGTAGGACAAGAAATCGAAGTTAAAGTTATTGGGAAAGATCCTAAAAACGGAAAAATGAAAATTTCTAGAAAAGTTTTACTTCCTAAACCAGAGAAAGAAGCGAAGCCGCAAAGTGCTGAGTAATATCTGATTTAATTATCAAAATATATAAATCCTCTAATTACGAATGTAGTTAGGGGATTTTTTATTTGTCAAACACTACAACTGATTGAATAGGATAGTGATCTGATAAGCCAACCGTTTTTCCATAAACTTTTCTTGACCTACCTTTTTCCCATTCAGGGCCAATTAAGTATTTGTACGATTTAATTTTGATTTTACTCTCAATGGAATTGTACAAGAAAATGTAGTCAAGTGTGTTCTTAACTTTGTTTAATGATGAAGTGTTCTGTGATATGTCAAAATGATATTTGTTTCTGGTTTTAAAAACCTTTGTCATTTTTTGATAAAATACACTATCTGATCTATTGATGTTGAAATCACCTCCAATAAATACATAAGGTGAATTTTTGTATGCAAAAATAGCCAAAGAGTCTTTTATCATTCTCATTTGATTAATCGCTATAGATTTTGGAGGTTCGCTATTCAAATGTGTGTTTATTATGTATACTTTATTATTGTTAAATGATAGACTGACCATTTGAGCTCCTTTCTGTGCCATGCAATCCGAACCACTGCAATTATCAAATTGAATATTTTTGACTTCTGTTATTGCTGTTTTGCAGAAAATAATCAAACCACTATTGGTTTTAAATAATTTACCACTTGATTCATTAACAATCTTAGTGTAGAAAGGATAATTTTTTGATAAGCCATTTATTAATTGTGCTCTTCTTTTTTTGTGAAATACTTCTTGGAAAATTAATACATCATTTTCTAAATTTTTAGAGAATTTATCTATGATGATTTCAGTTCTTTTCTTTTTTTTTGAACGAAAAAAAACTGGAGCAGGAAGAAGGTGAAGATTCCAACTAGTTATTTTTAGTGTGTCTGATGATGATACTTGTGAAAAAAGGTGAATTGGAAAGAAGTAAATAGAAAAGGAAAGAAAAATGATGAAGATTTTACTTAAGTATACCATTAAATCTAATTTTAAAGTATCCTTCAAATAATGTTTTTAGATTTATATCTTTAGAATCCATAAAGTCTGATTCTAATATTGCGGTAAAAAATAAATCATCATTCATGACTAATATTTCTGCAGAAAGATCTACGAAAACATTTTTTTGAATTCCATCGGCATAAAATTCTTTCAGTAATTGCAGAGAATATTCTTTCAGGTCTAAAATCATTTTAAAAAGGTCTGGATATGCGGTAGAAACATCTTTAAGAAAAATAGGTGTAATACCTTCTATTGCATCAATTGTTAATGATACAGCATTAAGGTACCTTGTTTTATGGTCTATTTTTGGGTCAGTCAAAAAATCGTTAAATTGAGAAATGGCCTGAAGCTTATCTTGAATAATAAATTGAATAATATCTTTTTTTGATTCAAAATACTTGTATAACGTAGCTTTTGATTTACCAGAAACCGAGCACAATTTTTCTGTTGATTGTGCAAGGAATCCTTCCTTCATAAATAACTCAAACAGAGCAGAAGCAATTTCTTTTTGTTTTACAATATTTTGAACTCTAGGTTTGTTAACAGGTATTCTTCCCATGATTAAAAGATATTTATACAAATATAGGAAATGATTTAAAATGGGTAGTGCATCTATTTTGGTTATCAAAAATGAGGTATTGATAAATAAATTTCTGGTCTTATGATTGTGTTTATTTGTGTTTCCTTTTTTTTTATCCTGTGAAACAAAAACATAGAAATATTTGAAAAATTGAAAAATATGTTTACTTTTACGACTTAATAAACTAACTGAATACTCCTGTATTTGAACCTAACTGAGTAATAATCAGAACTATGAAGAAAACATTACTAACTATTGCAGTTGCCGTGAGTGGCTTGTTTGCTACAGCGCAGCAAGATTATCAATTCACACATTACATGTTCGATAACTTGTCTTTTAACCCGGGATATGCTGGGATTACAAAGTCCATTTGTGGAACAATGTTGTTGAGACAACAGTGGGCAGGTTTTGATGGCAGTCCTCAGACGGGATTAATAAATATTCACGCTCCAGTTAAATTCTTAAGAGGAGGAGTTGGATTGACTTATGTTAATGATCAGTTGGGGTTTGAGAAGAATAACTTGGCAAGATTATCTTACTCGTATCACTTAGGCTTAGGACCTGGAGATTTGGGTATTGGAGTTTCTGCAGGGATTATACAAAAAAGTATTAACGCAAATTGGATTACTCCTGATGGTACTCCTGCAGCAGATGATCAAAGTATCGCTGCGACAGGAGGTAGTGATTTAGTTCCTGATATTAACTTCGGTGTTTTTTATCAGACCAATCAATTGTATATGGGGATAAGCGCTACTCACTTAGGTCAGTTTGATATGTCTGAATTGAATTTGCAAAATGTTCATCATTATTGGATAACTGCTGGATATAAATACCAGATTAATCAAACTTGGGTGTTGAGACCTTCGGTATTGGCAAAAACAGATGTCGCGTCTACGCAAATTGATTTAAATGTGAATGTGTTGTATAAAGATATGGTTTGGGGAGGAGTTTCCTATAGATTGTCTGATGCAATTGCACCAATGTTAGGGTATCAAACAAAGATTGGAGACGGATTGTTGAGAATTGGTTACGCATATGATGTAACCACTTCGAAGTTGAAAGGTTATAGTAGTGGTTCACATGATATAATGTTGAATTATTGCTTTAATTTAGAGAAACCACCAGTATTACAGAAATCTAAGAATCCAAGATTCTTATAAAAAAAAATGTTCTTAAAATTGAAACCAAAATCATTTAGCTCCGTTAAAGGCACTTCAATTACCATCGGGTTATAAACAAATGGCGGTTGAAAACCAATAAAGGAAGTTAAATAAAAAAAGGTAGCATGAAAAAGTTGTTGTATTTACTCATAATCACCCTTGCAGTGTCAAGTTGTGCCGATTCTAATAGAGGAGAATTGGTCGGTGTGCTCGGAAGAAGAGCTTGGTATCATCCTGATTTGTATGGGATGTTATACATTCCTGCTGGTGGATTTACCATGGGACAAAGTGATCAAGACGTTCCTTTTGCTCAGTATACTAGAGCAAAGACTGTTTCTGTTCAGGCGTTCTACATGGATCAGACGGAAATTTCAAATAATGAATATCGTCAATTTGTTTATTGGGTTAGAGATTCCTTGGCAAGAAGAATACTTGCTGATGGTCAAGGACCAGAAGGATGGACAATTCCTGTGTTGGATGACGCTTTGGAAGAAAAAGACGAAAGCGAATGGATTCTGGATTGGAGAACTAGACTTGATTGGGAAAAACATTCAGAGAATGACCAATTTGAATATTTAGCTGAAATGTATTTAGGAGAAAGTGATCGTTTTTATGATCGTTTAGAGATTGATACAAGAAAGTTAATGTTTGAATACTACTGGGTTGATATGCAAGAAGCTGCCAGAAAAGGACGCCCTTTAGTAAAGAAAATTTCTAACGCAGATTATGATACTGATCCAGAACATCGTGTAACTATGCAAAATGGTTATTTGCCATTTCCTCAAGATGGAACCGTTCAACAAGGTAAAGATTTAAATTTAGGACAAAGAAACTCTAAAGGTCAAAACAATGCTATCAGAGGCCATGAGGATCGTTCAAGATTTATAATCAAAGAAGTTATTAATGTTTATCCTGATACGCTATGTTGGATTCATGATTTTACTTATAGTTTCAATGAACCTATGACGAATATGTATTTTTGGCATCCAGCATATGATAACTATCCTGTTGTTGGTGTTACTTGGCAGCAAGCAAATGCATTTAATGTATGGAGAACACAACTTTTGAATACATGGAGAAGTGCCAATTGGGATTCTTATGTTCAAGACTTTAGATTACCAACAGAAGCAGAGTGGGAATATGCATCTAGAGGTGGATTGGATTTAAGTCCATACCCATGGGGTGGACCTTACATTAGAAACTCAAGAGGATGTTTCCTTGGAAACTTTAAACCTATGAGAGGTAGATACATGGAAGATGGTGGATTCCACACAGTTTCTGTAACTTCTTACAATCCTAATGATTATGGTTTGTTTTGTATGGCAGGAAACGTAGCCGAATGGTGTAGTACTGCTTATGATGAGTCAGTTTATGAGTTTTCTCATGATTTGAATCCTCAATATACATACCATGCATTGGATCATGATCCTCCATCTATGAAAAGAAAAGTTATTAGAGGTGGATCTTGGAAAGATATAGGTTACTATTTACAGACTGGTACAAGAACATTTGAGTACCAAGATTCTGCTAAATCATACGTAGGGTATAGAAGTGTGATGACCCACCTTGGTAGAGGGGGAGCAGATAAGGACGTAACAGCAGACGGATTGAAATAATCCACAATTAAACAACGGAATCAGTAAAATCAAATAATAATTGTCTAACTAAAAAAAGCAAGGAAAATGAGTGGAAATGGTTTTTTCGCAAGTAAGAGATTTAAGAACATCATGAAATTCGTTTACGGATGGGGTGGTGCAATCGTAATTATTGGAGCAATTTGTAAAATTTATCACATACCTGGACCCTACCTACTGATAGGTCTATTGGTAGAGGCTGTGATCTTTATTTTATCAGCATTTGAACCATTACATGAAGAAGTGGATTGGACTTTAGTTTATCCAGAATTGGCCTTAGGTCATTCTCAAGATGAACTTGCAGGTTTACCTGAAATTGAAGAGTCTGTAGAAGCAATAGAAGAAGGAAGTGATCTTTCAGTTGTAGAGCAATTAGATTCAATGTTGGCTGATGCTAAAATTGAACCAGAATTAATTGCAAGTTTAGGTGATGGATTGAGAAATTTATCATCATCTGCGTCAGGTTTGGGTGATTTGACTAAAGCAACTGTTGCAACGGATGCATTTGTTGGAAACATCGAGTCTGCTTCTACTAGAGTTGGTGCTTTGTCTGAAGCTTATGAAAAAGCTTCATCGGCTTTAATGGGATTAACTAATACTCAAGAAGCAGGTGCTAACTTCGGTGAGCAAATGACTAAAGTATCGGGTAATTTATCTGCACTTAATAGTGTTTATGAAATGCAATTGAAAGGAGCAACAGAACACTTAAATGCTACAGAATCTATGTATGGAGGAATTAATGAGTTGATGACTAACTTACATTCTTCACTAGATGATACTAAGAAATATAAAGAGACAATGGCTTCATTAAGTCAAAATCTAACTGCATTGAACACTGTTTACGGTAACATGCTGAACGCTATGAATGTGAATACTAATGGATAATAAACTGAGTTGTATTAATTCAAGAATTATTTAATTTATTAATCTATTAAAATTTAACAATTATGGGCGGAGGTAAGGAAACCCCAAGACAAAAACTGATTGGTTTGATGTACTTAGTACTGATGGCCTTGTTAGCAATGAACGTTTCTAAAGAAGTGATTAACGCGTTTGTAACGCTTAATGATAAAATTGAAGCAGGAAATACTATTATTAAAGGAACCATGGATGGTGCTTATGGATCTTTCGAGCAAGCAATTGCTGGAATTCAAGCTACTGGAGGTTCTAAAGAAGATATAGAGAATATAAAGAAAATCCAAGCACAAGCAATGCAAGTTAAGGAGTGGTCTAAAGGACTATCAAATTATTTTGTGGAGCAATCTAGTGAGTTAATTAAATTTGCTCAAGATGAGGCTTTTGGTACGCAACATGAAGGAGAACCAACAGGTACTCAACATTATAGTGTTACTGAAGATGGATATTACCAATTATATCCGTTAATGCATTTATCTAAGAAAGATGATTACGATGCAGCAACTAATCTTTATGTTGGTGAAGGAGGATTTGCAAATCCAGAAGGTACTTACATTGTAGATAGTATTACTGAATACAGAAATCGTCTGTGTATGTTAATTGCAAATTATACTGATGATAAAGGAAAAGAATGGAGTTTTACTCCACCTGAAGTAAAATATGAAATGGAAGGTGATCCAGAATCATTAAAAGCTTTTCAAGAAGGTGTTAATGCTTCTTTAAGTACTGTTAATCCTGCAGATACTGCATTGATTAAACAGTTGTATAGCATTTTGACACCACCTGAAATGACGGATAATCATGGTGAAAAATATCCTTGGATTGCAAAACAATTTGATCACGCTCCACTAGTAGCGGCAATTGCTATGTTTACAGCAATTAGATCTGATATTTTACAAGCAGAAAATAAAGCAGTAACGCATATCGCAAGTAGAGTTGCAGCCCCTAAATTTAACTTTAACAAGATTGAACCTTTAGCGTTTGCTCCTGCTAGTTATATTAATCAAGGAGATTCTATCCAGATGTCTGTGATGATTGCTGCATATGATTCTACTGAATCAATGAAAATTTCGTATTGGGTGGATGATTCTACTAAAACTAGTGAACCTCAGTCATTTGAGGCTCCTGCAGGTACTAAACTTAAATTGCCAGGAGGTAGTGTAGGTGGACATACTATTTATGGAAATATTGCCGTTAAAGAAAAAGGTGTAGAAAAATGGAAGCCTTGGAAATTCGACTATTCTGTTGGAGCACCTAATGCTACAGTTTCGGCATACGATTTGATGGTACTTTATGCCGGTGGATGGAAGAATAGAATTAAAGTTTCTGCTGGTGGATTTGATCCATCTTCTGTTTCTGTAGCTTGTAGTGGATGTTCTATTAAACAAGAAGGAGAGTTTTACATTGCTACAGCAAACAAAGTAGGAAGTAAAGCTACAATTTCTGTTTCTGCAAAAACACCAGATGGTAAATCTGTAAGTTTAGCATCAGAAGAATTTAGAGTATTCCCATTACCTGTACCAACGCCTAAGTTTGGTGGAAAAGGTATAGAAAGTGCTTCTATTTCTGCAGCTATTGCTAAAAAGGGACCACCGCTTGTTGCTGATATGAGTGGAGCGCCATTAGATATTTCTTATAAAGTAACTGGATTCCAAATGCTTGTATCTAAGAATGGAAAAGTAACTACTTTGAAATCGTCTAGTAATAAATTTGATAGCAAAATGTTAGGAGCTTTAAAAGGAATGGGTAAAGGTTCAACTTTGAACTTAACTCAAATCAAAGCAGCAGGACCATCTGGAAAATCTATTCCAATTGGTAACTTAACGTTTGTACTTAACTAAAATAAACAATATGATTTTAAGAAGATTAACCGAAACCACAGCCTTACTTCTTTTGTCTTTAACCGCAACTGCGCAATTGCCTTCTACAGGTACAGCTGTTGAGTCTGGAGTTTTAGATGGTGTATATGTTCAAGAACATATACCTACTAAACGTGTCATTCAGTATGCTCACCTAAGAGAAGCTGATGTTATGTGGTCAAAGCGTGTATGGCGTTCGATTGATCTTCGTGAAAAACAAAATCACCCTTTGTTCTTCCCAACAACACCTATTTCTGATAGAATGTCTTTATATGATGTTATTAGATATGGTGTATTGGAAGAGGGGAGTTTAACTATTTATGATGTCACTGGTATTTTTGATGATCAATTCAGATTTCCAGTTAAAAGAGAACCAGGAGAGAGTGATTCTTTGTATAAATTAAGATTGGAAACATTCTTTGGAGAGGTTACTTCAGAAGCTAAGATTGATATGGAAACAGGGATGCCTATGTATGATGAATACGGGAATCCAGAATTTGAAGATGTTCCAAGTCTTTATGAAGCTAGAGATATCATTAGATATGAGATGAAAGAAGATTGGTTTTTTGATAAGCAAAGATCTGTTATGGATGTTAGAATTATTGGATTATCACCGGTTGTTCAAATGAAGGATCAAAATGGAAATGTTATGGGAGTAAAGAATTTATTCTGGTTGTACTTCCCAGAGTGTAGATATGTATTTCAAAATTTCTTTGTATACAATCCACACAATGATGCACAGCGTATGAGTTTTGATGATTTATTCTGGAAAAGAGATTTCAATAGTTATATTCATAAAGAAAGTAACATCTTTGATAGAACTGTTTCGCCAAACTGGAAAGGTGTTGATGCTTTACTAGAGTCTGAAAAGATTAAAGGTGAAATGTTTAGATTAGAACATGATCTTTGGAACTTATAGAATTATATTGAATTTTAAATACTTAAATCCCAATTCAGCAATGAATTGGGATTTTTTTTGTTCTTTTTTGTACCTTTTTTATTTCTTTACATTACCTATATAGATAACACTTGTGCACGGGTTTTATTTTTTTGATTGAGTTGTATTAATTCAAACTGATTCAATTAATAACTTAAAACTAAAGATTATGGGAGGCGCAAAAGAAACACCAAGACAGAAATTAATAGGGCTTATGTATTTAGTGCTAATGGCACTTCTTGCAATGAATGTATCAAAAGAAGTTATAAATGCTTTTGTAACTTTATCAAATAACATGGAAGATCAAAATTTAGATATGGCTATGTCTAATAGAGATCAAATTAATGAACTCTTTTCAAAAGTTAATAGTGATGAACTATCTGAGGAAGAAAAAGTAGCTGTTCAATTGGTGTATACAAAAGCAGTTGAAGTTCATAATTTGGCAAGACGTACTGCTAATTTCTATATTTTCAATGCTGAAGAAATGTTGAAAGAAGGACAAGAAGGAGAATGGATTTATGATGCAGGTGATGGTTTTCTAGCGGTTAAAGATTTAGTGGTAAATGAGTATGATAAGAAGGATGATTACGATATTCCAACAAGGTTATTTGTTGGAGAAAATCATTCGCAAATAAATGATAAAGGATTGCAACTTGTTTCAACTCTTGAAAATTACAGAGATTCTATTTGTATTATACTGGGAAATAGAACAAAAGAAAATAAAGCATATTCATTTATACCACCTGTGGTTGTTAAGGAAAATCAAATGGATACATCTTTTTATCAGGTTTTGGAAGAGGCGTTGCTAACAGTGGATAATAATGATAAACAAGCTATTCGTGATATATATAGATTATTGACCTTGCCTAAAAAGGTGTTAAATCATGATGAATGGTATCCTTGGCAAGCAGGCCAATTTGATCATGCTCCTATGGTTGCTGCATCTGCAATCTTTACGTCTTTAAAAGGTCGAGTTTTGCAGGCGGAGAAAATTGTACTCAATAAGTTTAATGAGGAAAATGATGTCCCACCTTTTGTATTTAATAAAATTAAACCTTTAGCATTTTCTTCTACTAGTTATATCAATGTTGGAGATAGTCTTAATATGGCTGTAATGGTAGCTGCTTTTGATTCTACTGCCCAGACAGAAGTGAGATATTGGATGGATGATACGCTAAAAACTCCTGAGAATATGAAAGTATCTAATATGAATTCTTTAAATTTTGGTGGTAGCGTAGGTGATCATAGGATAGTTGGAGAAATAGCTGTAATGACTAAGTCTGGTAAAGAATGGAGACCTTTTGATTTTAATTATAGTGTTGGTTCACCAAATGCAACAGTTGCTGCTACTGATTTGAATGTTTTGTATGCCGGAGGTTGGAATAACAATATAAGTGTCTCTGCTGGAGGTTATGATCCATCTACAATTACTGTATCTGGTAGTAATTGTGTAATTTCAAAAAAAGGTGATGGTTATGTAGCTACAGCCACTAATGTAAATGGTAATGCTACTATAACAGTGAAGGCAAGAGACAAAGAAGGTAATTCAGTTACTTTGGCACAACAAAAGTTTAGAATATTAGGATTGCCAAGTGCTCAACCTAATTTTGGAGGCAAGTCATTTGAAACTAAATCTGTTTCCAAATCATTTGTAAAAAATGTAAACATTTTAAACTGTTTTTTACCTAATGCTCCACTACCTGCTGAATATGAGGTAGAAAGTTTTGATATGCTTGTTGTGAAGAATGGTGCAATTGAAGTTTTGCATAGTAATTCTAAACATTTTACGCCTCAGATGAAAGCAGTTAAAAATAATTTAAGTAGTGGCCAAAGGTTGGAGTTGATTAATATTGTTGGGGGCATAAAAGGAACAAAATCAAGACCTATTGGTGGACTTTCCTTTGCAATTCAATAGAAAGTTATAGGAGTACCAATTTGGTGCTCCTTTTTTAGTAATTTGATATTTTTTAATTAAATAAGAACTATTTTTTTTAAAATATTTTCCCCTATTGAATGCTCTATAATTATTGTATAAACACCTTTCTGAAGATTAGATAAATCGAATTGTAATGATGAATTTTCCATAGGTTTAAGAGTAATTCTTCTTCCTTGTAAATCCATAACAGTAATATTTACGACATCCAATCTTGTTTTGCTGTCCAAATTAATAATTCCAGAAGAAGGATTCGGAAATAATGTAACTTCTTGTTGTACATTATTAATTATTCCTATAGATGCTCCAGCAATATCTTGATACCTAGCCATAAATTCCTCATAATACATGTTGGCAATTTCTGCATCATGGATTATTAATGTATTTTCATCATAGTCTTCTTCGGCAGAGTTGGTCCAGTTATGCGAGCCGGTTATAACCAAAGGATCACTTGCGATATTATTTGCATCTATAATTCCATATTTATGATGTAATATTTCAGGTTCATTAAAATGTGAGTATACTTCAATACCTGCATTCTGCAATCCATTGTATTCAGACCCAAGATAAAGTACGTTTTCAATGATACCTACTACATTGACCCCAGCATTATGTATATCAATTACGGCATCGCCAAGATCGTTATTGATGAAGGTAAGCATGGCAAATTGCATATCAGTGTTAGCTGTAAGAATAGCAGCCTCAATGTGAGAAGTTACATTGTCCGAAGGTGAGAAATACAATTCTACTGTTTTGCCCCCTATAGAAAAATTATGTGGAGTGTTGTCAAGTTTATCCGCTCCAAATTTTGCGTTAGTGAGGTTCGGAGTTGTAGTAGAGCTTCCCCACATCTCTTCAAATTCTGTTGTATAGGCATTAGCCAATGATTGATCTTCAATAATTACTAGGTTATTGTAGTCATCAAAACAACTATTTTCTGTATGATTTACTGAGCCAGTTACCACTTTTGCCTTTTGGAAATCTCCTACATCAATAATCAAAAACTTATTATGCATGACCTCGTTATCATGAGGTCTTTGAATCATTGGAATAGATGAGTCTAGACTAGAGAGTTCATCATTGTTTGTTCCTGTGTTATCTGCAGCAATATATCTTACAGCAACACCTCTTGCTTTTGCTGCATTTATTGCATTGACAATATCTAAACTTCCTGTGTTATAGTTGGCAATGTCAAGCGTATTTTCTGTTCTATCTATATATGCTATAATTGTATCTTTTACGTTAGCAGTTACAGCATCAGCAATTGTCGAACTAGCATTATTAACAGATTGGTTAAAGTATACCGTTATATCTCCAGAACTTTTAGAAGCAGTACTAAATAGTTTTTTTTGTGATATAGCGTTTTTACCTTTAAAAGCTTGAACGAAATATGTTGTTGCAGGCGATAAGTTCTCAATTACCCATCCATTATTTTGTCCCATTTCTAGCGAAGGTGTTTGACCATAGTGCAGTTTTATCGAACTTTCATGTTCATTTTCTAGTTTAAAAGAAAGAGATGTTTTTTGAATATTTTGGACATTAAAACTAACGTCTTGACTATAAATAGACAGATTCAACAGCATTAATGTGAGGCTGAAAAATTTCATTATTGTATAATTATTTTATGTGTGCTAATTTGATTACCAGATTTTATTACGCTTACTACCATTCCTTTTGAAAGATTATGAATGGAACAATTTACGATGTTTGTTTTACAACTATCCACTTTATATAATAATTTACCGAACAAATCATAAATGGATATTTGGTCTAGTATTTTGGTGCTTTGAAATTGAATACAATCGTTCATTTTAATAATTGTCACTTCACTTGAACTTTGGGGATGAATGCTCAAAGCGCAATCTACAACATCTAATGAATGGTAGGCCGTGTTGCTACAGTTATTCATATCTTCATATGTATAGCCAATAAGATAGGACCCTACTCCAATAGAACTGATAAAGTCACTGCCAGAAACTCCAACTCCAATGAAATTTCCTCCTGATGGAGAGTGAATGGTTTGTGTTAAATCAATATTAATACCCATACAAATTGAATCTTGAATGCCTGAGAAAATAACATTTGGCAGAGGAGAAACCTCAATTAAAAAAGGAAGCATTACCTCACAACCATTGTTCCCTTCACAGAGGATATTATATGATTGATTGGAACTGGGATAAACGTAGTTTGAAGAGCCACTAGTAGTGCTTATCGCAACATTGGGAGACCAAGTGTAAGAAATGGCACCAGTTACTGATATTGATACTGTATCTCCATCACAAATTGGAGGGATACTTGATTCAAAACTAACGTTGGGCAATGGAAGTACATTAACAAAATGGCTAGCGCTATTTTCGCAACCATTAGTGTCTGTACCTACAACTGAAACTGTACCATCTGAAGAAGGTGTATAGGCAAGACTAGTATTAGAAGTTAAAGTTCCATTAGAAAAAGTCCATTGGTAGGAATTGGCTCCTGCGGAATTTATTGTAATGGTCTCAGATGCACATGTTGATGAAGGGCCTGTTAAAGTAACACTTGGCAACGGATTTATGGTGATAAGCACGCTATCTTTAATTTCGCAACCATTGTTGTCGGATGCGGTAACTACTTGATAACCTGATGCGCTAATGATATTATTGTCGTTGTTTATTATCCCGTTATTCCAGGAGATATTGGAATAATTGCCAGAAGTATTAAAGTGAATAGGTTCTCCAGCGCAAACTGAATTTGTTGAGACTATTGGAGTGACATTAATTGCACATCCTTGATTTTCATAAGCGCCTAAATCTATTGCACTTCCATTCGGTCTTGGACTACCTTCTATATCTGTGTTTGGTGCATAAGTCATAGTGCCAGCATCAATAGCGATTGACGTATTAATCAGGTGAAAATCAAAATTCAGAGGATCTTCAAAGTGCTGAGAATGATTGTTACTACTACCTAAAACAAGGTTATTTGAAATTGTGCCAATTCCTGTATCGTTTTGCATATCATCACAAATATTATTTAAAACACTATTACCTGTTGAAGGTGTGCCGTTCTTATGAGCGGCAACTTTTATCCAGGCGGGGCCATAATTTGATTGGCTTTGAGAATCCCAAGAAATTATAGGTGTAACATCATATATGTCTACAACTGTATTGTTTACGATTCTGCAATTAGTGGCGCCTAAAAGAGTTATACCATGCCAATGATCTGTCACGATAAGATTGTTTTCTATTGTCCAATTATTGTAAAAGCCGTCAAAGCAACCCATTCCTTGCATGGAGCCTCTAAAGTCTCTGGTAGTATCGGTACA
>JBFHGR010000067.1:0-20219 GCA_041583015.1 Parvicella sp.
GTTGCATTGAATCAAGGAGTGAATAATTTTCAAATTGTTGCCGCTAATAATTGTGGATCGGCTACTGCTTCACAAACTGTTATTATTGAGTATATCCCGCCAGCGCCTCCATGTGTAGCGCCAACTCTTGCAATGCAGTCGCCTAATACAACTCAAATTGCAACAACTAACCCTACACAAGTTGTTCAAGTAAAAGCAACAAACGTTGCTAGTGAATCTCAAATATTTTCGAAACTAAACAATGCATATATCAATCAAAGTATTAATGCAAGTAGTGGTATCTTAACGTTGAATTTATCACTGGTTCAAGGGAGAAATGAATTGGTTGTGATGACCAAGAATGAATGTGGTAGTGATGAGATTGCAATAAGCATTAACTACACAGTTTCTGGTAGCAATTCTAGTGCAGAGGAAAGTGATGAAGAGTTGGATGAATCAAATTCTGACATTTCAGACCCTGATGAAAATAACACAGAAAGTAGTTCGATTAATTCCGCATTAGGAAATAGACCAATTCTTGATCCAGTAGATGAAGAAACTGATACAGGAAATGGAACGAACAATGGTCATGGAAATAATGAAGATGGAGTTGATTCAAGTAATCCCGGTCAAGGAAATGGAGGCCCAAATGAAGCAAATGATCCTTCAGGAACAATAGATGATGAAAATGGTAATGCTGGTGGAAATGGTACTAACATTGGTCAACAAAATTCAGGAGATACGGAAGCGGAAAAGGCAAGAATTTTAAATGAAAAATACAATTCTGAAATTAAAAAAGCTGACGCCTATTACGCTGCTAAGAATTTTAGTGCTGCTAGTGATGCTTATTTTAATGCATTAGAACTAAAACCAACAGAAGCTTATCCTAAGGAAAGACTTCAACAGTTGGAAAAAATAAGAAAGCAGGAAGAAGCCAATGCTAAGGCTAAAGCAGATCAAGCGGCTAAATTAAAAGCTCAGCAGGCTGCGGCAAAGGCAAAAGCAGAACAAGAGGCGGCAGCCAAAGCCAAAGCGGAACAAGCGGCAGCGGCAAAAGAAAAAAGTTATAATGACCAAATAAATAAGGGTGATTTATATTTCAAGGCTGGAAAGTATAGCACCGCTAAAACGTACTATAATAAGGCATTAGGTTATAAGCCAAACTCATCTTATGCAAAAGGTAAACTTTCGGAAATAGAAAAGAAACTTGCAGTGAAACCTGCTGTAACTAAACCTACTGTAACTAAGCCTGCTGTGACAAAACCAACTGTGACGAAGCCATCAGTAACAAAGCCGAAAATAACTAAGCCGAAAACTACTACGCCAAAGGTTGAGCCTTCGGAGGAGACAAAACCAGTAATAATTACCAAACCAGCATCGGTTGGAGGTAAAAGAGGAGGATAAATTATAACCCTTGCGATTTTTCGTGAGGGTTTTTTGTTTTAGTTGAAGTACCTTTGTAGTAAACAAAATAGATATGATTATATATAACGTCACTGTAATTATTGAAGAAGCTGCAGAAACAGAATGGCTAGAATGGATGAAGAATAAACATATTCCAGACGTAATGAATACAGGATACTTTTTGGATAACAAAATTTGTAAAATATTAGCGGATGCGGAAGGTGGTATATCATATGCTGTTCAATACACTTGCGCAAGTATGAAAGATTTGGAAGAGTATCAAGAAAAACACGCTCCTACGTTGCAAAAGGAACATACCGATAAGTATAATGGAAAGTTTGCTGCTTTTAGAACATTACTGGAAATTGTTCATCAACATTAAAATTGGAAATTATGAATATTCAAGAAAAAGAAGCGGAAATCGTTGAAGAATTTTCAATGTTTGAAGATTGGATGGAGAAATATGAGTACATCATAGAACTAGGAAAAGACTTACCATTAATTTCAGAATCTGCAAAACTAGATGAAAATCTGATTAAAGGTTGTCAATCCAAAGTTTGGCTGGATGCAGATTTTAAGGATGGCAAACTTGCATTTTCTGCAGATAGTGATGCCATTATAACAAAGGGAATCATTGCACTATTGATTAGGGTTTTAAACAATGAGAAACCAGAGGATATCGTAAAAGCGGAATTAGGTTTCATTAATGCTATAGGTTTACAAGAACATCTTTCTCCAACTAGAGCAAATGGATTGCTTGGTATGGTTAAAAAAATTAAAGGAATCGCCCTTGTCAACTGTTGATCAAAATATAGAAGTTATTTGGGATTTAATCAAAGAAATACCTGATCCTGAAATACCTGTGCTAACCATTGCAGACCTTGGCGTCATTAGAGACGTCAAGATGGAAGGCGAGAAAGTAATTGTTACCATTACGCCAACTTATACAGGTTGCCCTGCAATGACACAATTTGAAGATGATATTGTAGCTACCCTTGGTAAGCACAATTACAAAGAGGTCGAAATAGTCACAACTTATGACCCACCTTGGACTACCGACTGGCTATCTGAAGAAGCCAAGCTAAAATTACAAGAATATGGTATTGCTCCACCAGAAGAGAAAACTACAGATAAAAAATATTTGATAGGGGAGTCCAAAAAGAATGTGATTTGTCCACAATGTAAGTCGAAAAACACTAAAATGATTAGTCAATTTGGATCCACAGCTTGTAAAGCATTGTATCAATGTCAGGATTGCAAAGAACCTTTTGATTATTTTAAATGTATTTAATGAAAAATATTTGGCTGATATCGATTTTAATGATGTTGTTTGGCAGTTCTTTGGCACAAGATTGCGAAGTTAGGACTGTTACATTGCTTGACCAGTCAATAGCAGAAACATCGGGATTGTTGTTTTTAGATGGAAATTTTATAACATTTAATGACAGTGATAATGAACCAGAATTATACGAAATAGATACAGCCAATGGAAGCATACAAAGAACAGTGTTGATTCAAAATGCTACTAATGTAGATTGGGAGGCAATTACTGCAGATGATGATTTTATTTACATAGGTGATATTGGCAATAATAGCGGCACCAGAACAGACTTGAGGTTGTATAAAATTAGCAAGAGTGATTTTTTCTCTTCAAATACAGTGACCGCAGAGATTATTAATTTTGAATATAGCAACCAGACAAATTTTATTTCTGAACCTAATAATACAAGGTTTGATGCAGAAGCAATAGCAAATGTTAATGGAGAATTATTGTTGTTTAGTAAAAACTGGAAAGGTAATATGACTTCATATTTTAATATTCCTAAAGTTCCAGGAACATACAGTCTTTCACCTATAGATAGTATTGCCACCATAGGAAAAGTTACAGATGCTGTTTACCTACCTGCTTTAAATCAGTTGTTTTTTGTTGGATACACCATAGAACCTTTTGTACAAACACTAAGAAATGTGTCGGGAATCGATTTAGTGAATGCAGAACAGTACAGTTGTATTCTAGATGTGATCAATAGTCTTCAAGTGGAAGGAATTTGCAGTAATGGCAGCAAGATATTTTATTCTAGTGAACATTTCATATTTAGCACATTAGACTTAGAGAGTGAATTTGGAGAAATTACATACGCAATGTCTTTGGGAGTTGTAGAAAGTAATTCTAGCCAAACCAAAATACGAAATGCGAATGGATATTTCCAAATTGAAACAGAAAAGTATAAAATAAAAAAAGTGGATGTGTATGATACACTTGGAGGTCTAAAACAAAGCAATAAAAACAATGGCAAAGTGTATGTCTTAAATAAAAACCTGCTTGCTAAAGGATATTATATTATTCAGTTGTCTTTGAGTAATGGAGACATAGAACGTATCAAAGTTGTGCTAGATTAATTGCAAGATAAAAGAACTAATTCTGTCACATTATATATCTTTGTGTAAACAAAAATTGGATAAAATGAAAATTACTAAAAGTATATTAGCAAGCTTAGCATTAGGAGTAATGATGGTAAGTTGCGGAGACGCGGCAACTTCTACAGAGGAGAACAAGGAAGGTCAAGAAGATGTAGGTAAAGAAAATTCAGAGGTGGTAGAAGAAACGGTTTTTTCTTTATTGCCAGAAACTGCAGAAGTGAAATGGATTGGATTTAAACTAGCTGAAAAAGTTGGTGTAAATGGTGCTTTCAAAGATTTTTCAATCACTGGTTATAACAATGGAGCAGCAAGTATTGCTGACTTAATGATAGGAACTGAAATTAGTTTGAAAGTAGCATCTACTAAAACAGGAGATGAAGTACGTGATGGTAAATTGGTTGATTCTTTTTTCGGGACAATGGAAAACACAGAATACATAGTTGCTACGCTTAAAGGATTAACAGGAGAAACCGAAGGAAAAGCTTTCGTTGCGATTACAATGAATGGTCAGGAGATTGAAAAAGAATTGGATTGGTCATATACTAAAGATAATTTTACTTTCCTGATTCATGGTAACATCAATGTGCCTGATTGGAATGCACAACCAGCGTTAGATGCATTAAATGTGGTTTGTGAAGAAAAACATAGAGGAGATGGAGATGTGTCTGTTACATGGCCTGACGTAGACGTTTCGGCATTTGTTCTCATTGATGAAAAAGTAAAAACAGTAAATTGAAAAATAGATTCATATTGAATTTTGTATTGATCTTCGCAGGGTTGCTAATTTTGTGGAGTGTTTACAGAATGATAATTTGGATGATATCATTTGCTGTTATAGCATTTGTAATTGCCGGAATTCTTGCTCTATTCAGTAGAAAAAAAAAGTAATGCAAGTATTTAAATGATATTTTAAAGGAGTGAAATTAATTGAATTTTGCTCCTTTTTTAATTTTTGGCACACCATTTGTAGTACTCTTATCAAACAGTAAAAATAAATATCATGGAAGCAGTACAAACACAATACAATGTTCTTAAAGAATTAGCAATTTCTTTAATGAAAAAAGGAAATTTGAAAGAGTACTTCCAAACAATTACTCGAGTAAATGAATTACAACTTCAATTGTTAGAATACAATTTGAAGTCCAAATAAGAACTTTCATAGTTAGTAGGTTAAATAAAGGTTACAAAGCGGTGATAAATTAAGTTTTATCATCGCTTTGTTTTTTTTAGTAAAATCAAGTTATTTCAGACAATGGCATGTGCGTTAATTATTGTCATAACTTCTTGAATACCTGAATAGGTAATGTATAAATAATGGTCTAAAGTTGATACTATTGTCATAAGTTTCTAATCCAGAATTTATATTCAATCTAAAAGATCATTTCAAGATGGTCTTTTTTTGTTTTAATACATAAAGTTTACGCTTCTTTCGTTATTTTTGTAGTAAACCTTTTCCATTTTGGGATATATTTTAATAAACGGCATCATTTCAGGCATTATCCTCAGTTTTTTAATTGGGCCTGTCTTTTTTGTTCTTCTAGAAACAAGTATTAAAAAAGGTGTAAAAAATGCTGTATTTATCGATATTGGAGTTATAATAAGTGACATATTGTACTTGTTGCTTGCATATTTCTTTGCGCAAAAAGTAAATGAAATACTAAGTGATAACGTATATGTGAAATATATTGCCGCAGTGGTGTTTATCACTATGGGTATTGTTTCTATTTTGTCTAGAGACAAGCCCAAAAAGAAAAAACAAATTGACATCGATGAAGTGCTAAATGAGGAGCCAATAGTGAAAAGTAGGTTTCGAAAAAGAACGGCAATAGCACTTGTGCTAAAAGGAATCGGTCTCAATGCAATAAATCCAGGTGTTTTAATCTATTGGATTGCAGCATGCACTGCAGCAACGGAGAAACTTCACATTACCGAAAATCAGATGATTTATTATTTTGGAGCTACATTACTTACGATGTTTGGAATAGATTTACTTAAAATTTATTTTGCTAGAAAATTGAAAACCAAGATGACTCCAAAAATGATTTCAAACATTTCAGTTGTCATTGGTATTTTCTTCATTGTCTTTGGAATCATGTTTGTTTTTAGAGATATCACATGAGCCAAAATAAGATCATAGATTTTTTAGTTGTTGGTCAAGGCTTGGCGGGTAGTATTGTTGCAAATGAAATACAGTCCAGAGGATATTCTTTTCATATTATAGATAACAATCATCAAAAGAGTGCCTCCCTTGCAGCTGGTGGAATTATGCATCCTATGTCTTTTAAAAGATTGATTGAATCATGGAAGTCATTGGAGTTTATCAGATTTGCTACTAATTATTATATTCAATTAGAAAATGAATTGGATGCTCAGTTTTTTGAAGCTTTTAAACTGAAACGACCTTTTGGATCCATAGAAGAACAAAATGACTGGATGAGCAAGATGAAGCAAGATGAATTCAGGGAATGGATGAATGTATGCAAAGATAATTTAACAGGAATCCTTCACCCCTATGGAATTGGAGAGGTTTATCCCTCAGGCAAAATGGATGTTGTCACTTTTCTTAAATTGATGAAAGTAAAATTTGAGCGTCAACTGAAATGTGAAGTTTTTGCTTTTGAAGCATTAGAACTGACTGAATATGGAGTTAATTACAAAGGGCAACAATTTTCAAAAGTTATTTTTTGTGAAGGATATCAGTACATGGACAATCCATATTTTGGTTATTTACCTAACAATGTTACCAAGGGAGAACTTTTGGAAATAGAGTCAAAAACGCTGTCTAGAGATTTGATTTCTAAAGGATGTTTTATAGCTCCCCACCAAGAGAAAAATATATTTACTGTGGGAAGTACTTATGTTTGGAATTGTACGGATGATAAAATAACTGAAGATGGTAAAAAGGAGTTGCAAGAGAAACTTTCTAAGGCTGGTGTGATAGATTATGAAATTGTTGCTCAAAAGTGCGGCATAAGACCTACTACGCATGATAGAAGGCCATTAGTTGGTAATCACCCAAGGCATCAGCAACTGTATATTTTTAATGGGATGGGAAGCAAAACTGTAATGATGGCTCCTTTGTTAGCCAATCAGTTGTTAAATCAAATAGAGAACAAAGGAGAAGTAATGGTTGAAGCGGACATTGAAAGATTAGAAAAAAAACATTTTCATAAATACTTGACTTATGAAGGAGCAAAAATGTAGCCAATGTAAAACTTGGAATACCAATGAAAAAAGATGTACCAATTGTAATGCACCATTGGTTTCAGAAGAAGTTAATAAGGACTATCGTGAATTAATAGATAGAGAAGATGCATTAAAGCCCGCAACAAAAGCAGAAATTCTTTTCGGTAAAATGAAACAATCTAGTAACCCATTGGTAAAAGGGTTGTATTACTTTCTTTTTTCGGTGTCTACGGTATATTTTTTCCTGGTTAGTATAGTATTATATATGGTGGCTGCAATGCCTGGATAATGTGGCCCATTACAAATAAAAAAATGCTGTTTTTATTAGGTTTAGTTACCTATTGGACATTTTTCTTTGCTAAGAGAAATGGATTTATAGCTCATCCTTTTGTACAGGGCTACCTTTCTGATTTTTTAGCAATTCCTTTGATGTTAGGTGTTATTCTAATCATAATGAGATGGTACACAAATAATCCTAGCTTTAGGTTTAGTATTGCGCAAATAATTTTTGCTTTTATCTATATGTCTTTAGTTTTTGAATGGTTTATTCCTATATATAGGAGTAATTTTCATGCAGATTGGTGGGATGTAGTAGCGTATGGAGCAGGAGCTTGGGTATATTTTAAGGTGCAAAATTCAATGCGCATCAACAGTGTTACATTAAAACGGGATTAATAATTACAAAAAAACCACCTTCAGATATTTGATGGTGGTTTTTCATTAATAATGCTCTAACAATTTTTAATCAACAACTTGATAGTCCTGTTTTGATGCAAATTCTGTCTGTGCTGTCTCCAAGGCTTCAAATGTTTCATTATACTTCTCATATAATGGACCTGTGGCCATATCCCACTCATCCAACATATCATCAGACCATTCATTGTCTGGAATTGATAATTCATCTGAGAACTCGTCATAGGCTTCTACTAGTGCTTTAGTAGATTTTAATTGGTTAATTGTGGCGTTTAGAAAATCTTTCCCACCATCAGCACTTGCGTCCGTTTGCTTTAATTCTGCAATTCTCTTGTCTAAATCTTCGATGATGGTATTGGCAACTTTTGACATCTCTTCTGCAGAAACATCTTCGTCATCAAGATCTGAAAGTTCCATTAAATAGCCTTCTGACTTTTCAATGTGTTCTACTAAGCCATCGTTGAAACCTACGGGATTCATTTTTGATTCGTCTGTGATTCCGCAGGATATTAGTAATGCGCTTGCGGCAATTACTGCCAATGTAAGTATTTTCATATATTTTTATATTGCCTCTACTTCTTCTGTGGTGTCTGCTACAACCAAAGATTCTATTTCTAAATTTTGGTACGCGGCATAATTTCCTTGCATTAAACCGAGATGAGTAAAAGCATCTTGATACTCCATAAAAGGAGGCTCAGCCATGTTCATCCATTCCATAATTTGTGACTCGGTCCATTCATCTTCAGGAATACTTAATGTGCCAGCAAAGTCATTGTAAACTTGTGTTACATTGATAGTAGCTTCTACTACACCAATTGCAGCAACTAAATAATCTTCACTTCCTTTTCCTGATGGAATAATGTTTTTTAAGTTTTCTTTTACACTTTTTGCTTTTTCTTTAGCATCAGATGCTGCTAAAATCATTTCTTCTTCAGAAACATTTTTATCATCTAAATCTTTAAGTGTATTAAGGATAGCTTGTGCTTCCGTAATTTCCACAACAATAGCGTCATTAAAATCTAAATAGGAATCTTTTGAAATCTCAACTGTTTTCACAGGTTCATTTTTAGATTCTTCTTTATTTTCTTTAGTTTCACATGCTATTAATGCCAAACTAAACATCCCTAAAGCGATTAATGATTTTTTCATAATTAAGATTATACTTTCATGATATCCACTTCCTTGGCATCAACAAGATGATCAATTTTTTGGATAAATTTATCAGTTAATTTTTGAACGGTGTCTTCAGTATCTTTTACTTGATCTTCGCTTAAACCATCGTTTTTCAGCGTTTTAATGAAGTCATTAGCGTCTTTTCTTTTGGCTCTGACACCAATTTTAGCACTTTCACCTTCCGCTTTTGCTCGTTTTACTAAATCCTTTCTTCTTTCTTCCGTTAATACGGGTACGGAAATAATAATTATTTCTCCATTACTCTGAGGATTTAATCCAAGGTTGGCGTTCATAATACCTTTGGCTATTTCATCCAATATTGATTTCTCCCAAGGTTGAACAGTTAGGGTTCGACTATCTAAGGTATTAACGTTTCCAACCTGACTTAGTGGCGTGGGAGTACCGTAATAATCTACTTTTACAGAATCCAGCATTGATGGAGTTGCTCTCCCTGCTCTAATTTTTGTTAACTCACTTGACAAATGGTCTAAGGCTTTTTGCATACCTTCTTCAGCATCTGCCATCATCATTTCTATTTCTTCATTCATAATTGTCTAGAATATCAATATTGTAAAAATAGCAAAATTATTATACTTCTACTGTGGTACCTATATCAGCACCTTGAACAACTTTCAATAAGTTTCCTGGAGTATTCATATCAAATACAACCATGTCCATTTTATTTTCTTTACAAAGTGTAAAAGCCGTCATGTCCATGACATTTAATCCTTTAGAATAGGCTTCATCAAATGTAATCTGTTTGTATTTTACAGCGTCTGGATTTTTCTCAGGATCTGCATCATAGATTCCATCTACTCTTGTACCTTTTAAGATTACATCGGCATCAATTTCAATGGCTCTTAATGCGCCAGCAGAATCGGTTGTAAAAAATGGATTCCCTGTACCAGCACCAAATATGACAATTCGTCCTTTTTCAAGATGTCTAACTGCTCTTCTCTTGACAAAAGGCTCCGCTACTTCTTTCATTGAAATAGCAGATTGAAGTCTTGTTTGTAATCCGAGTGACTCTAATGCAGCTTGTAGCGCCATACTGTTAATCATGGTAGCCAACATTCCCATGTAATCTCCTTGGGTTCTATCCATACCACCTTCTTCAGCTTGAACACCTCTAAAAATATTACCTCCTCCAATTACGATGGCAACTTCAACTTTGTGAGCAATCAATTCTTGAATTTCAGAAGCATATTGCATGAGTCTGTTGTTGTCAATACCAAATTGTTTTTCACCCATTAGGGCTTCACCACTTAGTTTTAGAAGGATTCTTTTGTATTTCATTTGAATTGGTTATGAATATGTATGACACAAATATGCAAAAAAAACCCCGACTAGCGATAGCTGTCAGGGTTTTTAAAATTAAGTTTATTTAAACTGATAATGAAACTCGTTTGAAGTCCGTTACAGTTAAGTCTGGGTTTTCAGACTTTAAGAAATCTTTTACAGTCATTTTATTATCTCTAATAAACTGTTGGTTAAGTAAAGTTGTTTCTTTGAAGAATTTATTCAATCTTCCTTTGGCAATTTTCTCAGCCATTTCAGCAGGTTTCCCTTCTTGGATAGCTAATTCTTTACCAATCTCTAACTCTTTAGCAATTACTTCTTCAGAAACTGAAGATTCATCCAATGCAATTGGTGACATTGCTACAACTTGCATAGCTACCTGTTTTCCTGCATCTTCATTATCCATTGTTAATCCAACAATAGAAGCAATTTGATTTCCTGGGTGATTGTAAGCTACAACTTTAGCGGCAGAAACAACTTCGTATGAAGAAATTTCTAATTTCTCACCTATAACACCAGTTTGCTCAACAATTTTGTCTGCTACTGTAAGACCTTCGTATGTTGCTGCTAATAAATCTTCTTTAGAACCAATTGAATTGTCAATTGCTAAATCTAAAAATCCATTTGCTAATTTACCAAAGTCAGCATTTTTTGCAACGAAATCAGTTTCACAGTTTAAGCAAAGGATGTATCCTTTACTCCCGTCAGCATTAGTTTTAGCAATAACTAAACCTTCTGATGCTTCTCTGTCACCTCTTTTTGCTGCTACTTTTTGACCTTGTTTTCTTAGCAAGTCAATAGCATCATCCATATTACCGTTAGCCTCTGTAAGTGCTTTCTTACAGTCCATCATCCCGGCACCGGTCTTTTTTCTTAATTCGTTTACGTCTTTTGCAGTAATTGCTGCCATAATTCAAATATTGTAAGTTAAAAAAATCTTATTTATTCTGCTGATTCTGTTTTAGCTTCAGCTTTTGGTGCTTCCTCTTTAACTTCAGCTTTTGCTTCAGTCTTAGCTTCAACAGCTTTCTCCTCTTCTTTGGCTTTGTTTTTACCAGCTTTTCTTTCTTCAAGACCAGCTTGTACTGCTTCAGCCATAATTTTAATAATTAAATCAATAGATTTAGTAGCATCGTCATTAGATGGAATTACGAAATCAATTGGTTTAGGATCAGAGTTAGTATCAACCATTGCGAAAACAGGAATTCCTAATTTTCTAGCTTCTAAAAGAGCAATATCCTCTTTTCTTACATCTACAAGGAATACTGCAGCAGGAAGACGACTCATGTCAATAATGTTACCAAATACTTTGGCCATTTTATCTTTTTGTCTAGACTTTTGAAGTCTTTCTCTTTTAGAAATATTTGTGTTTCCTGTATCAGCTAATAACTTCTCGATAGTAGTCATTTTCTTGATAGTTCTTCTTGTAGTTTTGAAGTTAGTCAACAAACCACCTGGCCATCTTTCTGTGATATAAGGCATTGTTGTTGGTTTAATTCTTTCTACTACGATATCTTTCGCTTGTTTCTTAGTTGCAACGAAAAGAACTTTACGACCAGACTTAGCAATAGACTGAATAGCGTTTGCCGCTTCTTCAATTTTTACTGCTGTTTTATTAAGGTCAATGATGTGGATTCCTTTTCTTTCATCGAAGATGTAAGGAGCCATTGCTGGATTCCACTTGCTTTTTAAATGTCCAAAGTGAACACCTGCTTTAAGCAGTTCGTCAAAATTAGTTTTTGCCATTTTTTTGTTTAATTTACTTTCTTTTTACTGAGAGTTGTTGTTTATAAATTCAAGCCTCTTTTTTACTCAGCAGCAATACAAAAGCATCTTGCGATGGTTAGGTAAAGCTTAGATACTAAATAAGCACCCGGCTTGGGTGCTTGTTTAGGTATAAAAATATTAACGCTTGCTAAATTGAAATTTCTTACGCGCTTTCGGTTGACCTGGTTTTTTACGCTCTACCATTCTTGGATCTCTAGTCATTAAGCTTTCCGCTTTTAATGCAGGCTTGTGCTCAGGATCGTTCTCAACTAGTGCTCTTGCGATTCCTAATCTTACTGCCTCAACTTGACCGTTGATTCCTCCACCTTTAACATTAACATTAACATCAAATTTACCTGTTGTTTCTGTTAAAGCAAATGGTTGGTTTACTTTGTACTGAAGTACGCCTGTTGGAAAATAGTCAGTATAATCTCTTTTGTTGATCGTGATTTTACCTTTACCTTCAGACATATAAACTCTTGCTACAGATGTTTTTCTTCTTCCGATTGTATTAATTACACTCATAATATTCTATTACTTGATTGAAGTTAAATCTAATTTTACTGGTTTTTGAGCATCTTTATCGTGCTCAGCTCCAGCGAAAACATACATGTTACTGTATAGTTTGCTACCCAATCTGTTTTTAGGAAGCATTCCTTTAACCGCTTTTTCTACTAACCTAATTGGTCTTTTTTCCAAAAGTTCTTTAGCAGTTAAAGTTCTTTGTCCTCCTGGGTAACCTGTGTGACGAGTGTAAACCTTATCGTCCCACTTTTTACCAGAAAGCTCAATTTTTTCTGCATTAATTACTACTACATAGTCACCACAATCTGCATGAGGCGTGTAGTTAGTTTTGTATTTACCACGTAAAACTTTTGCTACTCTTGTAGCAAGTCTTCCTAGTGTCTCTCCTTCTGCATCAACCAAATGCCATTTCTTGTCGGCTGTTTCTTTGTTGGCAGAAACTGTCTTATAACTTAGTGTATCCACGGTTTTAATCTTTAAAAAGTGCTTACTTTCCCTAATTGGGGCTGCGAAGATAGAAGTAAATTTTTAATTAACAAACACTTATTGAAATAAATAATTGAATAGACCCATTTTTATTCTTAAGTGTTGAAGCTATTGAGGTTACGAAACTATTAAATTTACTTAGAAGTTGTTAATAATTTATGTTTTATATTATCTTTGTTAAAGAAATGGAGCAGGTAATGAACATAGCCTTATATAAGGCAGGAATAAACGACAAAGGTTTGTTGGATAATTTGTTGCAATTGTATCTTCACGATTTGAGTGAATATATTCCAATTGAAGTAGGACCTTCTGGTAAATATGAACAGAACTTATCTTCTCAGTATGTTTCAAGTTTTGAAAAGAGCGCTTTTATTATTCATGCTGAATATCATATTATCGGATTTGTTTTAGTTGAACCTTTTGGCGAGGATTTAAAAGTGAATGATCTTTTTGTTCTAAATATGTGGAGAGGTAAAGGTGTTGGATCTGTAGTTATTGAAAATTTACTTCAAAAAGGAAGACCTTTATATTGCCAATTTAATAGTAAGAACGAATTGGCAAAATTCTTTTGGAACAACATTGGGAAGAATCCTGTCCATAAAATTGAAATGTCGGAAAATAGTGGGATGGTTAAGTTAAGAGTTAATTATTAGTCTTTATTTTTCTCGCATTTTAATTTGGCAAATATCTTCCTTATTATATAGTCCGCAAATATTTTTGTGGTAAATCTTATCTCTTTTATTTCAGAAAATTATCTTTGTAGATAATAGAAATAGATTATTCAATTTTTAAATATATAATTCATGAGTTCACAAAAATCCAAGATTACTTGGACTAAGACAGATGAAGCGCCAATGTTGGCTACTCATTCATTTTTACCAATCGTAAAAGCGTTTACTGGTACAGTAGGTGTGGAGGTTGATGTTAAGGATATTTCTTTAGCGGCTAGAATATTAGCGGCATTTCCAGAGTTTATAAGGGAAGATCAAAGAGTGCCAGATGCATTGGCGGAATTGGGAGAGATGGTACTTACTCCGGAGGCAAATATTATAAAATTACCAAATATTAGTGCTTCAGTTCCTCAATTAAAAGAGGCAATTGAAGAACTACAAGGACAAGGCTATGCCTTGCCTGATTATCCTGAAGACCCTAAAACAGAAGAGGAAAAAGCAATCGCTGCTAGATATGGAAAAGTTAAAGGTAGTGCAGTTAATCCTGTGATTAGAGAAGGTAACTCAGATAGAAGAGCACCAAAAGCAGTGAAAATGTTTGCTAGAAACAATCCACACTCAATGGGAGCATGGTCACCAGACTCAAAAACGCACGTAGCAACAATGAGTAAAGGCGATTTTAAAGCAAATGAAAAATCAAAAACGTTTGAAAAGGCAACTAAACTTACCATTGAGAATGTTGGTAATGATGGTTCTGTAACAGTTTTAAAGAAAGATTTAGAGATCTTGCCTGGAGAAATAGCAGATGCGACTATCATGAGTAAAAAAGATTTAGTTGCTTTCTTGGATAAAGAAGTTGCTGAGGCTAGAGACAATGATTTGCTTTTATCATTACACATGAAGGCTACTATGATGAAAGTGTCTGATCCAATTATTTTTGGATTGGCAGTAAAATCATATTTTAAAGATTTATTTGCTAAGTATGGTGACGATTTGGAAGCGGTAGGTGCTGATGTGAATAATGGTTTCGGAGATGTAGTTGAGAAATTAGACAAACTACCAGCTGATAAAAAAGCAGCAGTAGAGGCAGATATTAAAGCAACGTTTGCAAATGGCCCTGCAGTTGCAATGGTAAATTCTGATGAAGGAATTACCAATTTGCATGTACCTAGTGATGTAATCATTGATGCATCTATGCCAGCAATGTTAAGAACGTCAGGACAAATGTGGAATGCAGAGGGTAAACTTCAAGATACGTTAGCAATTATTCCAGATAGTAGTTATGCAGGTTTATATCAAGTAGTAATAGATTTCTGTAAAAAGAATGGCGCATTTGACCCTACTACAATGGGAACAGTTCCTAATGTAGGTTTAATGGCCAAAAAAGCAGAGGAGTATGGTTCTCATGACAAAACTTTCCAAATTGCACATGCAGGAAAAGTAGTTGTGAAAGATAGTGAGGGAAATGTTGTCTTTGAACATAACGTGGAAGAAGGAGATATCTGGAGAATGTGTCAAGCTAAGGATGAGCCAATTCAAGACTGGGTAAAATTAGCAGTAAGAAGAGCTAGAGCAACCAAAGTTCCAACGGTATTTTGGTTGGATGATGAAAGAGCGCACGATAGAGAGATCATGGCTAAAGTTGAAAAATATTTAGCAAAAGAAGATACAGAAGGGTTAGATATTAGAATTCTATCACCAGAAGATGCTTGTCAATTTACTTTGGAAAGAATTGTAAAAGGAGAAGATACTATTTCTGTAACAGGAAATGTATTGAGAGATTACTTAACTGATTTATTTCCAATATTGGAAGTAGGTACAAGTGCTAAAATGCTGTCTATTGTTCCTTTGATGAAGGGTGGAGGATTGTTTGAAACTGGTGCTGGAGGATCAGCTCCTAAGCATATTGAGCAATTTATCAAAGAAGGACATTTAAGATGGGATTCTTTAGGAGAATTTATGGCGTTAGCGCCATCATTAGAACATTTAAGTGAGTTTAATGACAATCCTAAAGCACAGATATTAGCTGATGCATTGGATGAAGCTACTACAAAGTTGCTTTCCAATAATAAAGGTCCTAAAAGAAAGGCAGGACAGCCTGGTAACAGAGCAAGTCACTTTTATTTAGCAATGTACTGGGCAGAGGAATTGGCAAATCAAGATAAAGATGCAGAATTGAAAAATAAATTTTCAAAAATTGCAGCCGAATTGAAAGCGAATGAAGCTAAAATTGTTGAGGAGTTGACTTCAAAAGGAAATCCAATTGATATCAAAGGATATTATCACGGAAGTACAGAAGCGATTACAAAGGCAATGAGACCAAGTGAAACATTCAATGCGATTATTGATTCAATTTAATAAGAGTTATCTATTAATGAAAGGGAGTGTTTCTACAACACTCCCTTTTTTATTCCTAAATAATTATGGCAAAAGACGATATATTTTCAAAAGTTCCAGACATTGGATATTCAGAACAAAATGATTTTAAAGATCCGAATAGTTTTGCAAAACTAATAGAGGCAAGAAGAAGTTGTAGGGTTTATACAGATGAAAAGGTGCCTGAGGAAGTGATGAGGACTTGCTTAAGTCAAGCTTTATTGGCTCCCAATTCTTCAAATCTTCAATCATGGCAATTTTATTGGGCAAGAACTCCAGAGGTAAAAAGTGAAATCGTGAAAGCGTGTTTGAGTCAGCCAGCGGCTAAAACTGCTCAAGAATTGATAGTGGCTGTGGCGCATCCAGAAATGTGGAGAAAAACTAGGTTGCTCAATCTAGAGGCGTTTAAAGAAGATAGCGATAATAAGGCGCCACAATCAGCGATAGATTATTATGAAAAATTAGTGCCACTTGCTTACAATCAAGGTCCTTTAGGATTGTTTGGCTTGATAAAAAGACCGATTTTGTTTTTTAGAGGATTAACGAAAGTTACACCTAGAGGACCCGTTTCTAGAGCAGACATGAGGGTGTGGGCTAATAAGTCAACTGCATTGGCATGCCAACAATTGATGTTGGCTTTTCGTGCACAAGGATATGATACATGTCCAATGGAGGGGTTTGATGAAAAGTTGATCGAAAAAGCTATTAAAATGCCTTATAAATCAGAAGTTTGTATGGTTATTTCGGTGGGTAAAAGAGCAAAACAAGGAATTTATGGTCCTAGAAAAAGATTTGACGAAAAACTATTCGTTCACGAGGTTTAAAGTTGGTTTGTGCAATAAATAGTCAATTATGTTAAAAAACTCAATCTGAAATTAGTGAACTTTTGAAAGGTAAACTTACCTTTGCAATATTATATAAATCACATAGAAATTTATAACGAATGAGTAGTATCGTATCACCAGAAGCAACTTTAGAGCAAGCACAAGAATTAGGACTTAGACCAGAAGAGTTTGAGGCCATAAAAAAGATTCTTGGAAGAACACCCAATTTTACTGAGATGAGTATCTACTCTGTAATGTGGAGTGAGCACTGTAGTTACAAAAATTCAATCAAATGGTTGAAAACTTTACCAAAAGATGGACCACATATGTTGGTGAAAGCGGGTGAAGAAAATGCCGGCCTTGTTGATATAGGCGATGGATTAGCGTGCTGTTTTAAGATAGAATCTCATAATCACCCAAGTGCATTGGAACCTTATCAAGGTGCTGCTACAGGTGTAGGGGGAATCAATAGAGATATTTTCACAATGGGTGCAAGGCCTATTGCTCAATTAAACTCTTTGCGTTTTGGTAATCCTGAGAACGACAGAACAAAATGGTTGGTGAAAGGTGTAACTAAAGGTATTGGTGATTATGGTAATGCTTTCGGTATTCCGATTGTTGGTGGAGAAGTTTTCTTTGACGAATGTTATGACCAGAATCCATTAGTAAATGCATTCTCTGCCGGAATTATGAAAGCGGGAGATATGATTTCTGCAACTGCTAACGGTGTTGGAAATCCAGTATTTATAGTAGGTTCTGCTACTGGTAAAGATGGAATTCACGGAGCAGCATTTGCATCTAAAGATATTACTGAAGAGTCTGTGGGAGATTTACCAGCAGTACAAGTTGGAGATCCTTTCCAAGAAAAATTATTATTAGAAGCTACTTTAGAATTAGCTAAAACTGATTGTATTGTTGGAATGCAAGATATGGGTGCTGCGGGGATTACTTGTAGTACTTCAGAAATGAGTGCGGCTGGAAAAGTAGGTATGGAAATAGATTTGTCTAAAGTTCCTACAAGACAGGCTGACATGAAAGATTGGGAGATTTTATTGTCCGAATCTCAAGAGAGAATGCTAGTGGTAGTGCATAAAGGAAAAGAAGAAGAGGTTAAAGCAATCTTTGATAAATGGGATTTGAATTGTGCTGAGATTGGTGTGGTGACGGAAGGGCCAAACATTGTTTTCCATTACCATGGTGAGAAAGTTGCAGAAGTACACGCAGATTCATTGGTGCTGGGAGGAGGCGCTCCAGTTTATGAAAGAGAATATAAAGAACCAGCATATTTCAAAGAATTCCAAAAATTTGATATTGAATCAATAGATGAGCCTGCTAATTTGCAGGTAGTTGCGGATTACTTGCTTACTCATCCTAATATTGCGTCAAAAAGATGGGTTTCTGAACAGTATGACAGCATGGTTGGTACTGTTAATATGAGTACAAATGCTCCATCTGATGCGGGAATTGTAAACATCAAAGGAACTAATAAAGCATTGGCAATGACTGTAGATTGTAACAGCCGTTATGTACACGCTAATCCAGAAGAGGGATGTGCTATTGCAGTAGCTGAAGCAGCAAGAAATATCACATGTAGTGGAGGTACACCTTCTGCTATTACGAATTGTTTGAATTTTGGGAATCCTTATAACCCAGAGTCTTATTGGCAGTTTGTTGGTTCTATTAAAGGAATGACCAAGGCTTGTTTGAAGTTTGAAACTCCAGTTACTGGAGGAAATGTAAGTTTCTATAATCAATCTGTTATCGATGGCAAGGAAGTTCCTGTTTTCCCTACACCAACTATTGGAATGTTAGGAATTATAGAAGATAAAACAAAAACAATGTCGTTAGACTTTAAGGAAAAAGGTCATCTTATCTTCTTAATTGGTAAAACTGTTAACGACATTAATTCATCAGAGTATTTATATTCTTACCATGGTGTAAAAGGATCTCCTGCTCCATATTTCAATTTGGATGAAGAACATAAAATGCAAGGAACCGTTAGAGGTTTAATTCAAGAAGGATTGATTACTGCAGCGCATGACTGTGCAGATGGAGGTTTATTCGTGACTTTAGCAGAAATGTCTTTTCCTAGAGAATTAGGATTTGATATTGTTACAGATAGTGAAGTAAGAGAGGATGCATTCTTATTTGGAGAAGCGCAAGGTAGAGTTGTAGTAACTGTTGAAAATGCAGTTGAAGAAGAATTCTTAGATTTTATGATTGATTCTAAAGTTCCTTTCACTTTATTGGGTCATGTTACACAAGGTAAGTGGCATGTGGATGATGTTCCTTTTGGGTTTTCTAAAGATTACAAAGTGAAATTTGACAATGCTTTAGGTGATATTATAGATAAATAAGCTTACTTAAGAAAATAATTATGGATGAGCCTCAATTGGGGCTCATTTTTTTTGCCAAAATTGTACTTCTTTTTTAAATCATTTTCAATGCCTTAAGAATTGCATTGTAATATGCCTCCTTTCTGTGTCGAAAATCAAATTGATCCAGTTCTGTTGCTGCTATCCAATGCAGTTTGTCAAACTCATCGTCCTGTGGTACGAAAGACATAGTTTTTCTGTATTTTACAACAAAAACATGTAGTTCTTGCCCTGAATATTTTTCAGAATAGGGTCTGTGTTCCGGATAAGGGTATTTGAAAGATTGGGGAAGTTTAATAATCTTATCATCGCTTGTTAGGACTGTTCCCAATTCTTCTTGTAATTCTCTATATAATCCATCTTTTTTATCTTCACCTTCTTCCAAACCTCCTTGTGGAAATTTGTAGCCGCCATCACGTGGTGAAGAACCAATTAGGAATGTATTATCTGGCTTTAATATAATAGCCATTACAGCTTGACGGAAAGGTTTAGAATTCAATGGTAAACAATTTATCAGAAACAAACATAAAGATATTGATGCAAATTATTTTCCTGTGAAGACAAAATTTAATTAAATTACTTTTCATTCGTGTCATCTTAAACATTGAGAATACTTATTCTGAAATTGAAACAATGCTCCTATAAGTCTATGAATTTCTAATATTTAAAATATACTTAACTTTGATTTTGAGAAAAATACGGAAAGTATGACAATCGTAATCATTGATGATGAAACAAAAGCAAGAAGTCTATTGATTGCTTTAATTAAAAAGCAAACAGATAGCGAACACGAGGTTTTTGAAGCATCAAACCTAGTTGATGGAGTTGAATTAATTAAGAAGGAACAGCCTAAGTTGGTTTTTCTAGATATCGAAATGCCTAATCATCAGGGAATTGAAATTTTTAATTATTTCCAGCCAAATGAAATCACTTTTGAGATTGTCTTCACAACAGCTTACAGCGAATATGCGCTTAAGGCTTTTGAATTAAATGCAATTGATTATTTACTGAAACCAATTCGTCCTGCACGAATTAAAGAA
>JBFHGR010000068.1:0-19929 GCA_041583015.1 Parvicella sp.
ATATGATTTAAAATTAGCATCAGGAATGTTGACGATTTGTGCTTGTACTTTACAGCATATAGCAACCATTAGAAATATTGTCAAACCAATTGATTTCATTTAATATAATTTGTTTAATAATTCTTTTACTTCATCATCATTCCAGTCATATGCCCCCACCCATTTATACACAATATGTTTGTTTTTATCGATGATAAATGTAGTAGGAAAAGTAGTCGCTTTTAGATTATCAGGGATAGCACTTCCCTTTGTGTACAATGGAAAACTAATTTCTTTATCCACTCTATATTCATGCACAACTTTTCTACCTTCCGTAGGGCTCACCAATAAAAAAGTCACTTTATCCCCCATCTCTTTCTGCAAATCAATAATTGAGGCCATTTCACTTCTACACGGGCCGCACCAAGTAGCCCAAATGTTTAGAAAAATAGGTTTTTCAATATCAGAAATCCACAAATCTTCAGATTCATCACTTACGACTTTCCAGTCCATTTCAATAAATTGTTCATCTAAACTTTCAACCTTGGAAGTTGCCACTTCAGGAGTTCGCAGAGTAAAACTCATCATCCATGATCTAAATGAGTTTCCTGCATTGGTGAAAAATAAAAAAAACATCAACGAAACTGCGATAACCCAGAAAACAATATTAGACTTTGCATTTTTTGTCAAATTCATTCTGTAAATTTATACTTTTTAGAATACACTGCCTTTCAAAAATTGTTATAGAAGATTATAAGTTTTACTTTTGAGCCTCGCATGAAAATAATTAACAAAGCATTTTGGCCATTTCTGATTACAGTAGCAATATTTTGCATCCTGCTTAGTTATTTTCTCATCACCTACAATAAAGTTGATGGCCACATGTATATAAATCAGTTTCATACTGGTTTTGCAGATGCCATTTTTCCATACATAACTCATATTGGAGATGGTTTGACAGCAGTCCTAATAATCATACTTCTTCTAGTTTGGAGGTTAGAATATGGTCTATTAGCCTTAATAGCATTTGCTTTCACAGCAGGAATAACGCATGGATTAAAGTTCTTTGTATATGAAGGCACATGGCGACCAATGCACGAGTTGTGGGATTTTTTTAAAGACGGACGTGGCCATTTAGTACTTGAAGAAAGTGAAATGAGAATTGTTAATTCGTTTCCAAGTGGTCATACAACCTCCGCCATGAGCATATTTTGCATACTATCCTTAATTATCAAAAACAAATGGGCAAGTTTTTCCTTTGCAATATTGGCAATACTTGCTTCTTTCTCAAGAATTTATCTTTCACAACATTTTATAGAGGATGTATTTGCAGGAACACTTATTGGAACACTTGGAACAATTCTTATCTATTTGCTATTTTCAGAAAAGTTAAAAAGTAAGTTTGCTAAATACCCATCTTACGCTAAAAGAGCTTTTGATATTATCTCTTCTTCCATCGTTCTTTTACTAGGCGCTCCATTTTTTATAATTATATCCATTCTAATTGCAACAACCAGCAAGGGAGGAGTGTTTTTCCAACAAAAAAGAGTAGGCAAAGGGAACAAAGAATTTGGACTCTATAAATTTAGAACCATGAAACCTGACTCAGAGAAACTGGGACAAATAACTGTAGGAGGAAAAGATCCGAGAATTACCAAAATAGGTTATTTCTTAAGAAAATTCAAGCTAGATGAGTTTCCCCAATTGTTAAATGTTCTAAAAGGAGAAATGAGCATTGTAGGTCCAAGACCTGAAGTAAAAAAATATGTAGACTTATACAATGAGGAGCAACTTAAAGTGCTTAGCGTAAGCCCAGGATTAACTGATTTTGCTTCCATTGAATACATGGACGAAAATGTATTACTTGGTCAATCTGCCAATCCAGATAAAACATACATAGAAGAAATAATGCCAGCCAAACTAAAACTCAACCTGAAGTATATTGAGCAGCAATCTTTTAAACTAGATATACAATTGATTTTCAGAACTATTGGCAAGCTATTTAGATAAGTGAATAGTTGTATTGTTTAAAACTCATTGTAACCTTATCAAATACTTTGGCGTTAATCTAATCACCCAAACTTTTCACGAAGTACTAAAAATTAATATTGGTCAAGTATTAGTTTTTTTCAATCAATCTGTAACCAAATTAATCACTTTGGTTATACAATCAAACTATAAAAACAACTGCAAAACGTAAGCAAGTTTTTTACCACTAATGATCATCACTTGTAGCAAATTAGTGACGTTCTGAAAAAGTAAAGAATTAACAAAATGAAATTGTAAGACATTCGCAAATGCAAGGAACCAGTAAGTATCATCAATCTAATGAGCAATTGCTTCGTGAGAACGATATTATTGAGGCTGCCAAAAAGAACCCACAAAGGTTCGAGCCAATATATAAGAAGTATCACGAGCAGATATTTAGATATGTATACCAGCGAATGGACAGCAAGGACACAGCACATGATGTAACATCGCAGATTTTTATCAAAGCGATAACCAAGTTACACAAGTACGAATTCCGGGGAGTACCCTTTTCATCATGGCTCTATCGTATTGCAATGAGTGAAGTTTATCAATACTTAAAAGACAATAGTGCTCAAAGAACTGTAAATGTGGACACATCAGGATTATCAGAAATAGTGGATGACCTTGATGATGACAACAGAGCAGCACAAAAGCAGCAATTGATTAAAGTAATTGGTGAACTTCCAGAAGAAGAGTTACAAATGATTGAAATGAGGTATTTTGAAAAGCGCTCCTATCGCGAAATCGGGGAAATTCTTGGCATTGCTGAGAACAACGCGAAAGTTAAGACTTTTCGAATTGTTGGAAAATTAAAAAAAGCGTTCCAACTAACGTAAAAGCCAACCCAAGCTATGAAAAGAAAAATTACTATTGACCGACCTACTATTGATTCCAAAGAAATTGCCGCTAAGCAAGACTTTTCTCAGGTGCTCAACAATGTACCAGCTGCACCCACAGTTCCTTTTTATAAGTCTGTATGGTTTTATACCACACTTGCTTGTGTGACTGGGATAACACTGGTAGCGATTAATCAATTTAGTTCAGAACCGGAGAAAGAAATGTCAATGACCACAAACAATCCGCCTGTTGTGGATTCCACATCAAGTAACGTATCAAAAGATATCTCTTACAATGAAGACACTCCATGTGTGAATCCTCCAGATAAAAAATTGGATATCCCAATGTCAGTATATCAAGTGGATGGGAAAAACGGAGGTCAAATAACACACACAACAGGGACTAAAATAACTATTCCAAGCAACACATTCATAGATGAAAATAATTTACCTATCAATGAAACAGTGGACATTCATTTTAGAGAGATTAATCACCCAATAGACTTATTAGTATCGGGTATACCGATGAAATACGACAGTGCCAACCTAGATCTAGTACTGCTTTCTGATGGCATGATAGAAATAGAAGGATATCTGCATGGAAAAAAGGTGAAAATTGCGCCTAACAAATCTATTGATGTTTCCCTTCCAGCAACAACTGATGAGACAAAATTCAATTCCTATCAGTTAGATACAATATCAAGAAAATGGAATTATACTGGTAAACCTGAATATGAAAAAGAAGATATTGTGGTCAATCACACGGTGAAACAGCCAGATAAAAGTTTTGCTGAGGAATTAAAACAATACCAAAAGGAATCCAACATTGCCAAGCATCAATATGAAACTGCTCAAAAAGCGGTGAATGAGTGGAAAAAAACCGCGCCAGAAAAACCTATTACAGGAGGAAATAAAGACCGTCAATTTGTATTGGATGTAAACCCAAAAGAATTCCCAGAACTCTCCAATTACAAAAATCTTGTATTTGAAGTTGAGAAAAATGACCCCAACTTTAGCGCAAGTGTTTACCAGCAAGAATGGTCGGACGTGAGTCTTTCTGAAAAAGAAAAAGGGAAGAAATACTATTTGACATTGTTCAAATCTGGTGCTAAAAAAACTTTTTCTGTTTTTCCAGTATTTAGTGGTGAGGACTTGAAAAAAGCACAAGCGGCATTCAATAAATCATTTGCCACTTACTCCAATGAACTTGAAAAAAGACAAAAGGCAGAAGCGGATTACAAAGCTCAATTTGAAGGAAAGCTAGCCCAATGGGAGAAAGCCAAAGAAAAGGAAACAGTAGCATTGGAATTAAAACAAAACGCAGTAGACAACACCAACAAAGTGAAACTGATGGCGAGAGTACTAAATGTTACTACATTCGGAATATGGAATATTGATTGTGGTATTTCACCACCAACAGGCATTGCTCAAAAAGTCATCTTCAAAGATAAACATGGAAACGAAGTAGATATTCTTTATGCTAATCTTTTTGAAAAAGGAAAAAAGACGATTTACACCTACAATAAAAACGATTTCAAAAATTTTGAATACAATCCTGAAGAAGAAAATATAATTGTAGCATTTTTGGGAACAGACAAAGTAGGAATTGTTTTGAATGATCAATTTGAAGAAAATAAAGAACAGAAAACCACTACATTTGTATTAGACATTCAGCCATTAACTGAGGATTTAATAGCATCGCTAAAATCAAAAACTATGTAATGAAATTACATCTAGGTATTATATTTTTCCTTGCTTCATTTCGGGAGAAAGTATTGCGATTTTACTGTAGCAACTTTCTTTCGAAATGTTGCGTTCTGCTCATTTTTGTTTTTGGTGCTGCAACATTTCACACGCAAAATGTTATTAAAGTCAAGAAAGAAGAAAAAGTAAAAACGTTCTCACCGAAAGGTATTTATTATTCTGATCCATTTACCCTTTCTACCGGTGCTCCCGGTGAGCCACCAACAGATTACAAAAGAATGTATTTGTACATTGATGACTACGGACAAACTTATATTTTTCATTCCAACAAGAATGCTAGCAAAGTGATTGCCAAGTTTATGAAAGATCCTAAAAAATGGACAGAAGAAACTGGCAAAATTGAATTTTCAGATGGCTCAGTTTATATGAAAACACAAGATCAATATCGATATGATGCTTCTTTTAGATATTATGGAGAATTAGTAAGCAGCAACACTATCTACCTTGACTATAAGGCTACGCACGCTTCAAAGGTAGGACTAAGTATTTATCTATATAAATACGCCAAATGAGAACCTTTTTTTTCAGCTTACTAATCCTTTCCCTTAATAATATAGTTGCCCAAAACATTATCAAAGTAGGAAAATCTGATACAACTTTTAACGCTTTTTACTATTCGGAAAAAACAGCCGTAGATACTTACTCTAATATTTTTCAAGGAGGCGCTAAAGGAAGTATTGTTTTTAGCAAAAAATGTAGGAGTTATTACATCTTCAGAGAAGATGGCTCGGTATTTTTCTTCAATGAAAAACCAAATTTCAAGAAAATCAAAAAGCAATGTGACCAGGTGGATTGGAATATCCTGAACAACACCAATGGCAAATACTATATCTCTGGTGATGAAGTGCTCATTTTTCCATACACCTATACCGCAACAGGAGAGAAGATCTTAGGTAGCCAAAGCCTTAAAGGCATTTATCATGTGGATAAATTAGTAATGAACTCTGGACAGCATGATCGGGTTATGATAAAGTTTAAATAATTGGCAAGATATTTTCTTACATTTGGATTATGAAAATCATAAGCCTATTCTTATCCTTGATATTTTTGACTTTTGTAAACGCACAAGAAACCATACAGACTTATTATGATGGAGCGCAAACGCAATTAAAGTCAGAACATCATTACAGTGCTCAAGGTAGCGGCAAAATGTATCATGGTGATTTTAAAGAGTTCTACGAAAGTGGTAAGACCAAAATATCTGGAGGATATGCACTAGGTCAACTTCACGGTGATTACACGGAGTACAATGAAGACCAAAGTATAAAACTAAAATGTAGATATACCAACGGAATCTTAAATGGTGAATACAAGATTTTTTATCCTTCTGGGAATATTCAAGAACGCATGCTATACATCAATGGTCAACTTCAAGGAGACCGAAAATTCTATGATGACTTCAAGGATTCTGAGCCTTATAAAATCGAAAAATATCAGATGGGTACGAAGTTATAGGAAGATAGAAAAGTTGATAGTAAATAGTTTTGAGTGAATGGGTTTTCGCATTGCTCAAAATCCAATCGTCTACTGCTTCAAAAATGATTATCTGAGAAAAAATCTCAATTCAAATAACTATTCCTTATCTTCGTTAGCATGAAAGCTACTATTCATCACCATAGCGGAGATTACACTATCGACTTTGCGAAACCAATAGACATCTCTATCCATACTGATGAATCCAGCGCATGCGCCAAAGCATGGTATGTAGACCCAGTGACCATAGAACCCGTACTCACTGAGCAATTCACTGGAAGCGTAAAAGCGGGTGGAACCGTTAATTTTAGAAATATATTTTTCAATCCTCATGGCAATACTACCCATACCGAATGTGTTGGTCATATTGCAGATGAAGTATATAACTTGCAAGACCACCTTACTACTTATCTTTTTAAATCACAAGTAATAACCTTGGCTCCTATGAACTACCAAGAAGAGGAGTCTGAATGGCGAAAACAAGGAGATTTAATATTAATGCTAGAACAGTTTAAGTCAAAAATAGATACAGATACAGAAGCATTAATCATTAGAACCACGCCAAATTCTGACAGTAAAAAAACAATGCAATGGTCTTCATCCAACTGGCCGTATCTAGATCATGAAGCCGCTACATACTTGGCAGCAATAGGCATAAAACATTTATTAATAGATTTACCTTCGGTAGATCGAGAATTTGATGGAGGCAAAATGCTTTCTCATCGTGGGTTTTGGAACTACCCTGAAAAAACAAGATTTGACGCAACCATCACAGAAATGATTTATGTGAAAAATGAAATTGCAGACGGCACTTATTTTCTCAACTTACAACCTGCAAGCTTTGTAAATGATGCATCACCGTGCAAACCTGTGATTTATAAAGCAGAACTAATCAGTTAAAATAATTATATGAATAAGTACATCGTTCACTTTCAAAGAAGTCCAATAATGAATGTCTCTCCAGATATTTTAAGGCTAGAACAGCAAAGAATGTCAGACCTTATGCGTGATCAAATTTTGATTAACCTCAAGATGAGCAAACAAATGGATAACATTTGGTTGGAGATTCAAACAAGAAGTAAAGAAGAGTTAATGGACATTATCAAGACTTTGCCTATGTGCAAGAACCTTTACTTTGAGGTTTACGATATCATTTAACCTTCATTTATAACTTTCTCTATCAAAAGTGTTTCAATGGTTCCGTGACAGAGCCATTCTACTTTATCCCCTTCACTAAAGCCCAAGATTGCTGCACCAATTGGCGAAAGAACAGACAACTTGTTTCTTTTCATATCACCTTCGTCTGGCTCAACAATTCTCAATCCCATTTTTCTTCCAAAAGAAGTTTTGATATCCACAACACTATTAATTCTAATCACCGTATTTGGGATTAGTTCTGATGTAGTAACCTCTGCAGACTTTAAGTGATTATACAATTGCCTGTGGCTTTTTTTTATCAATGGGTCGATGGTAAATGAACTATCAATCAAATTTAAAATAAGATGAAAGTCATGTTCGGAAACAATTATATTTTTTTGTAACAATTCCAATATTTAAAATCTATTAACCTCTTCAATAATTCTTTTATTCACCAATTTACCTTTAGAAAGGATTTTGGTATTTTCAATGATATTTAGACATTCATTCTGAGAATCTTTAATTTTTAACTGTATTAAAAACAAAGTAAACATCTCATTTATACTTTCTAAGTCTAAGTCATTCTTCACTTCCGAAATAACAGGCAATTCACTCAGCACACATGCCGGGTTATAAAAATCGGTATCAGGAATTAAATCTAAACTATACAAATCCAGATTTAGATTAATAAAGGGAGCAATAGTGGAAAAGTTACTTAATACATCATAGTATCCCACTATTGCTTTTAACTTACTACCAAACGCAATGTTTGAAGTACTGTTAAAACTCACTACCACCTCCGATATTCCAATCAAACCAATCCTATCTTTGGTAATACGTGCTCCCGATTTTATATAATCTTCATTGTTATATCCTAAATATACTCCAGCATCATGTTCTACATAAACGTCATAATACTCTGACAAAACCCTCACATTTTTGGGGCTCAGTGCAACAATACTCTTGCCGCTGTCTTCTTTAAGAATGCCTAATTTTCTCATTTCATTTTTAAGGAAAAACTCCTCTTTCTTTATAAGTAAGTTCTAATCTTTCTAATGCTACTATATATGCTGCAGTTCTTAAATCTGTGTTATACTTTTTAGCACAATCCACAGTTTTGTTATATGCAATCATTATTTTATCTTCGATTTGTTCCAAGACGCTTTCTAACTTCCAATTTTCACTTCTTTTGTTTTGTAACCATTCGTAATAACTTCCAATTACACCACCTGAATTACAAAGTATATCTGGTACAACTTCAACTCCTTTGGACAGCAAAACTTTTTCTGCTTCCGTGTCTACAGGACCATTCGCGCCTTCTGCTACAAGCGGAGCATCAATTTTATTTACATTTTCCATTGTAATTTGATTTCCCAAAGCTGCTGGAATAATTACGTCACATTTTATCCCAAAAAATTGATCTGATAAAATTTTAGCTGCATCAGAATATCCTTCAATTGCACCTCCATTATTAGAAGCATACGCCTGAAGACCGTTAGGATCAATACCATCAGAATTCATTATACTTCCACTATGGTCTTGCACTGCAATTAAAATAGCACCTTCTTCTTGCATAAATTTAGATGCCCAATATCCTACGTTTCCAAATCCTTGTACAATATACTTTTGTCCTTTTAAACTTTTCCCTTTGGAAGCATACCATGCTTTTATAGTCGCGACTACTCCAAAGCCTGTTGCTCTATCTCTACCTTCAAGACCTCCTGAACCTACTGGCTTTCCAGTCACTACGTGCATACTTTTTTGTCTGTATGTAGGTGATTTGATAGAAGAATAAGTATCTGCCATCCAAGCCATTATCTGCGCATTAGTATTTACGTCAGGTGCAGGTATATCACTATCTGGTCCTATATTATCACCTAATGCATAGGTAAACCTTCTTGTAATTCTTTCTAACTCTCCCTGCGAATATTTCTTTGGATCAATCTGAATTCCACCTTTACCTCCTCCATATGGAAGTCCCGCTAAGGCTGTTTTCCATGTCATCCACATGGCCAATGCTCTAGCAGCATCAATATCTACCGTAGAATGATATCTTAAACCTCCTTTATAAGGCCCCAGCGCATTATTATGCTGCACACGATAACCCGTGAAAACTTCTATTTCTCCATTATCCATTCTTACTGGAAAATGAACAACAATCTCATTGTTGGTTGTTGATAATATTTCTCTTGTACCTGGATCAATATTCATTATATCAGCGGCATAATTAAATTGACGCAATACATTTTCGTACATCCCCTCTTTTTTAGCTGGTGCTTCTTCTACTTTCATGGTTTGATTTTTTATATTTAATTTGATTAATCGTATTGATCACAATAAGTCTTCACTTCCCCTTTAGTCCTAATGCAGCAAGTTTTGAGGTTCGTACAATTTGAACAAATGCCGAAACTGTAAAGCGAATTTGATTTTCTTATTTTTTTTATTTTACTTTTTAGAGATTTTACTTCCCCTACTGAAAACTCATAAGAATCACAACTATAAATTGGACTCCCCAGGTTTTTTTCAAAAACGCATGCTCCTTTATTCGTACAATTGTCACAAATACTTTTTTGATTATTAACTTGTTCTGTTTTCATATGCCAAACCCATTGGCAAGAGCAATGCCAAATGAATCAAATTATTGAAATTTACGAACCAACAAACAGTTAACTCGCTGTATGGGTGATTATTACATCAACCACTACTTAAATACCAAGACAAACAACTTTCTTAAAACCAAAAATATATCGGGAATAAATTACCCATGTGGGGAATTTTGAACCAGCATGGGAATTGATTATTTTATTTTCTCTCTCAATGTTTTTCTATCTATACCAAGAATCTCTGCAGCTTTAGTTTTATTCCCTTTCGTTGAGGCCAGCACCTTCAGGATATGATTTTTTTCAACTTCGGCTAAAGTTTCGTGGACATTACCATCATTCTTAGGCGCAGTAGTTTTCATATGACTAGGAATTTCCTCCACTCCCACTGAATCATCATACATGACCACCATTTTATGAATGAAATTCTCTAATTCTCTTACATTACCTGGCCATGAATACGCCTCTAGTATTCGCATCACTTTTGCCGGAAATTTCAATGGTTTCTTACTTGATTCTTTACTAAATTTCTCATTAAAAAAATTAATCAATAAAGGAATGTCTTTTTCTCGCTCTCTCAATGGCGGCAAATCCAAATTCACAACATTCAATCTATAGTACAAATCCTCCCTAAAAGTTCCTTCAGAAATTAATGTTTGCAAATTGGCATTTGAAGCTGAGATGATTCTAACTTCAATTTTTTGGAGTTTAGTTGCTCCTACTTTAGTAATTTCTTTCTCTTGTATCGCTCTAAGCAACTTTGTTTGTACTGCAAGAGAAGCACTACCAATTTCATCCAAAAACAAGGTGCCACCACTCGCTGCCTCAATCAGCCCAATTTTATCAGCATTAGCTCCAGTAAAACTTCCTTTTACGTGACCAAATAATTCACTTTCTAGCAATTGTTCAGAAAGTGCTCCACAATTCACCGCTATAAAAGGTTTATCAGCAAAAACACTATTGTTATGAATCGCTTTCGCAACCATCTCTTTACCTGTTCCACTTTCCCCATATATCAACACTGAAGCCCTGTTGTTTTTAGTCCTCTCTATTGTTTTGAAAAGTCTTTGCATCTTGTCGGACGCTCCAATTATCCCATGAAAAACATTAACTTGAGATTTTTCCTCCTCTTCAATGACTGCAACTTTTTGCGGAATAATTTTATGCACAGCATCTTGCAGTTCATCAAATGTAAATGGTTTTACCAAATATTCTAGCACACCTAATTTCATTACATCAATTGCACTTTGAACATTTGGATAACCAGTAATAACTAAAATGGGTATATCATGAAAATGTTGTGAAATATATTTCACTAACTGCAGACCTCCGATATGTGGCATATTCAAATCTGTAATCACCAAATCTATTTTGGTATTCTCCAAGATTTCTATTGCATCTACAACAGATTCCGATGCAAATGGATTTAAGCCCATTTCATTAAGATTAATGCGCAATAACTCCAACAAATCTCTTGAGTCATCTACAACCAATACGGATAATCTATCATTCATACGTCAACTGTTATTTACTACATTAAAAATCAATTTAAAAGTTGTGCCTTCACCCAAAACGGAAGCCACTTCTATTTTCCCTTTATGCGCTTGTACAATTCCATATGATACAGACAAGCCCAAACCTGTCCCTTCACCTATTTCCTTAGTCGTATAAAATGGCTCAAAAATCTTTGGCAGCACTTCTTCGGGTATTCCTTTACCGGTATCTTTAAACTCAATATATATTTTCCCCTTAGTTTCTCTCACCGTAATTTCTAATTTACCACCATTCTTCATTGCCCCTAAAGCATTTAAAACGATATTGAATATTACTTGAGAAATCTGGATTGCATCTACCAATAATTTGGGAGATTTTTCGGGCAAATTTAATATCAATTCCACCTTAGAATCCTGAAGTTGAAGTTTTAACAAATCTAAACTTTCTACAATCAAATCATTGACACTTAACTCCTTAAATTGCGTTGGCATTTCGCATGAAAAAAACATTAATTTTTTAACAATTTCACGTGCCTGCAAAGAAGATTTAACTATTTTTTCTAAGTTTAATTTACGTTCTGTATTCGCCTCTTTAGAAAGCATCAACTGAGAATAACCTAACACATTAGCCAAAGGAGTATTCAATTCATGCGCTATTCCCGCTGAAATCTCTCCTAGCAACGTTAATTTATCATTGTATCTCAATCTGTCATTAATCAACTTCTCCCGTTCATTCTTTTCATGCAATTCGATAATGGACTCTAACTCCAGCCCAATTTGATTAATCAACTCCTGCTCTTCATGCAAAAAGGAATCTCCAAAGGGTATGTCATACTTATTTTTATAAAAAACTACTAAATCACCCACTTTTCCATCTACGGTAAACTGGGTGCTTTGGTGAAAATCCGAAACCAAAGGATTGCCATAAACCTTATGGTCATAACGAATACAAGCTCTGATTTTTTCTGGATACTGCCACCCTTCCGGAATAACTTTTACTATAGCGGTAAGTGTGTCTGATAAAGACTCTTTGTGGCTACGAGCAATTTTTGAAATCTTAAAAAGGCAAGCCAATTCTTTGACACGCTCATTCAAGTTTTTAGATAGCAATTCCAAATTAAACTCTGAATCTTCTCTTTTCATAATAGTTCTTTTGAGAAAATAACATCTAATTGTAAATCGTGACTTTCTAGAGGAACTACAGCCACTTTCTGAAAAGGGTAGAAAATACCTGCTTTAAAAGTCTCTGGATGATTAACTAAAAAATTGTCGTAATATCCACCTCCATACCCAAGTCTATATTTATTTTCATCAAAAGCTAATCCAGGAACTATTGCAACATCAAATGGTCCTTCATAAATATCCGCTGCTAAAGGATGTGTTGTTCCAAAAACACCCTTTTCAATTTCGGATAAACTCTTTAAAACTCTATTTTCCAAAACACGATTGGGTAAAGTTTTAGGTGTAATTACTTTAATTCCTTCTTCCAATAACTTCTCCAACAAGGAAGTAATATCAATTTCTTTACCCATTGGTAAATAAGCGTGTACAGTTTTAGCCCCTCTATCTTTAATGAAGTTATATAATTGAGTACAGATCCATTTATCATAAGATTTTTTATCATCAGGATTGACATTTAGTCTTTTAACTAACATGTCTTGCCTCATGGTTTTTTTCAAAACTGTAATCTCCGTACTTTCCATAAGACAAATTTAAGCAAAAAAAATCCCGAAGTAAACTTCGGGATTTCCACTATTTTAATTCAATATTATTGAACACTTAACTTCTTATCCAAATCTTCTAGATATACTCTAAAGTTTTTATCAGTTTCAGCAAGGTTATTAACCGTTCTGCAAGCATGCAACACAGTAGCGTGATCCTTGCCACCACAATGCATTCCAATGTTTGCTAGAGAAGACTTAGTCATTTTCTTTGAGAAATACATAGCAATTTGTCTTGCTTGAACCACTTCTCTTTTTCTAGTTTTTGACTTCATCAACTCAATTGGCAAATCAAAATAATCACATACTACTTTTTGTATGTATTCAATTGACACCTCTCTAGCAGTATTCTTAACAAATTTATCAATCATTTGGCGAGCCAAATCAAGCGTGATAGATTTTTTGTTTAGAGAAGATTGAGCAATTAATGAGATCAATGCTCCCTCCATTTCTCTAATGTTACTAGAGATACTGTAAGCTAAATATTCTACAACTTCCTTTGGCAACTCAATACCATCGGTGTACATTTTCTTTTGTAAGATAGCAATTCTAGTTTCCAAATCTGGAACTTGAATATCTGCTGATAATCCCCACTTGAAACGAGATAACAATCTCTGTTCCATTCCTTGCAACTCTACTGGCGGCTTATCTGATGTAAGTACCAATTGTTTTCCTGTTTGGTGTAGGTGGTTAAATATATGGAAGAAAACTTCCTGTGTTTTTTCTTTACCTGCAAAAAACTGAACATCATCAATCATCAACACATCAATCATTTGATAGAAGTGTATAAAATCGTTTGTTGTATTATTCTTTACTGCATCAATAAATTGATTGGTAAACTTCTCTGAAGAAACGTATAAAACAGTTTTTCCAGGGAAACGGTTTTTAATTGAGATTCCAATAGCGTGTGCTAAGTGTGTTTTACCAAGACCGATGCTACCATAAATCAATAGGGGGTTAAAGGCTGTGCCTCCTGGTTTTTCTGCCACTGCGTATCCTGCAGATCGCGCTAGTCTGTTACAGTCACCTTCAACAAAATTCTCAAAAGAGTAATTGGGATTCAAATTAGAATCTACATTTACTTTTCTAAGCCCAGGGATAATGAATGGATTTCTAATTGGATTAGAACTAATATCCAAAGGCATTGTCACTGCTGGATTTTTTACAGCCCTTTTATCAGAGGTTGGAATTTTTACTGTGTAAGGACTAGAAGAACCTTGTTTGTTTTCCATAACAATGCTGTATTCTAGTTTGGCATCTGGGCCAATTTCCTTTCGAATTGTCTTTTTCAACAATTCCACGTAATGTTCTTCTAACCACTCATAAAAAAACTGTGAAGGGACCTGGATGACTAGTGCGTTCCCTTTCAACTTTGCAGGTTGAATTGGCTCAAACCAAGTTTTGTAAGCTTGCAATGGTACATTATCCTTAATAACTGCCAAGCAATTGCTCCAAACTTTTTCCAGGTTTTTACTCATAGTTTTAATTATTATTAAAATTTAAAAAATTCTTTCCTTGCCCGAAATTGAGGGCTGATATTCCCTCCCTTAATCGGGAGTACAAATATTTACATAAAAAAGTTAAAAAAAAAGTCAAATACCCCTTGTATATTTAAAAAGTTTTACTTTCAAACCCGTTTTAGAAACTGGTATAATTGCGTATTTTGACTCCAGCCTGCTCATTATCAATGACCTTGCCTTCTTTTCTGCTAAAAACAAAATCTACCCGCCCTAAACTTAAGGCAGACCAGCCTGCTTGATTTACTAACACTTTCTTACCAATTTTATTGCTAAAAGTTTCAGCTTTATCTAAAAAAGTATGAGTATGTCCTCCGATTATCAGATCAATGTTGGCTGTTTGTTTTGCAAGGTCTTGATCACATACTTTTGTATTCTTATATTTATATCCTAAATGGGATAGACAAATCACTAAATTACACTTCTCCTCTTTTCTAAGAAGTTCTGCATAATAATTTGCCTTTTCTATAGGGTCCAAATATTTTGTCTCCCCATAATTTGACTTGCTCACCAACCCATCCAATTCTACACCAACACCAAAAACACCAATTTTCAAATCTTTTTTATATAGAATATGATAAGGTTGAGTTTTTCCGTTTAATTGTGTATTACTAAAATCATAGTTAGCAGTTACAAATGGGAAATTTGCATGAGGCAACATAGTGTCAAAACCTTGTAGTCCATTATCAAAGTCATGATTTCCCATGGTGGCGCAATCATAACCTAATTTACTCATAATTTTAAACTCTAATTCACCTCCAAACTCATTAAAATATGGAGTACCTTGAAAAATATCGCCAGCATCTAATAGTAATATCTCACCTTTTTCTTTCCGTACTTCTTGGATTGTCTTCCCAACATTCACCATCCCACCTTGCCCAGGATATTTTTTATGATTTTTAGGAAAAGACTCAATGCGCGAATGCATATCATTGGTATGAAGAACTGTCAAACTAATGAAGTCTTCTTTTAAAATTGCCTCCAATCCAGACACCCCAAAACTACTCAAGCCAACAATCCCTGCTGCACCCAATCCAACTTTCTTTATAAAGTCTCTTCTATTCTGCAATGTAGATTCTTCCATCTAAGGTAGCATTCATTTTTATATTCTTACTTCCTAACTCAGAGATGTAATTTAAAATTACATCCCTGAGTTTAACGTTTAATTTTTCGGTAGCAATAGGATTTAAGAAAAATATCATATCATCGCCTCCTTGTGCCAAATAATCGGAGGTAACAACTTTATAATTTTGCTTAGGGTCAAACTTTTCATTACCAATTTCTACATCCGCTACCTCACCATTGCTTAATTCTATTCTAATCCCGCTAACTGGCACTCCTGACTTTGCACTTGTAGCTCCTTGCGTTTTCTTAGCAATATAACTTATTAATTCAGCAACTTTCTCTCCACTCAGCGTGAGTACTACCAATTCATTTTCAAAAGGCATCAACTCATAAATCATACCTCTGGTAACCTCACCTTTCATAATAGGAGTTCGAAGCCCTCCATTATTTAACAAACTAAAATCTATATCACTTTGACTTAATTCAGCACTTGAAACCAACACAAGGTCCGACACAAAATTACCCAACACCCCCTCTGGAACACCTATTTCCATATCAACAGAACATTCATTGATGACCTCAGACATTCTAGTTTCTAACTTGTTTTTGTACGGTGCAACCAATCCATACAAAGAATCCTCTGTTGAAAAGTCCCTTTGTACAACTTCATTCCTGCTGTTTGATTTAATTACTTTGTATCTGTCTTTACATCCCCCCAATAAAAAGGTGGAGGAAAGCAATGCTAAAATGAATATATAAAATGTTGTTTTCATTTAATTGTAAAGTCACGCAAATATAATAAAATATGTACGTCACAGAGACCAAAATAAGAGTAAGATATTCTGAAACAGACAGGATGGGATACTGTTATTACGGCAATTATGCTCAATATTTTGAAGTTGCCAGAGTCGAATCATTACGTTCTTTAGGCATTAGTTATAAAAAACTTGAAGACAGTGGCGTTTTACTACCTGTAATAGACTTCAACATAAATTACAAAAAACCAGCATTTTACGATGACGAGTTAACTATAAAATGTGAGATAGAAGAAAAACCAAATGTCAAAATCATATTTAATTATAGTACTTTCAGAGAAGAAGAACTCCTAAATGTAGCAAAAACAACATTGGTATTTCTAGATGAAAAATCTGGTAAACCCATGAGAATCCCCACTGATTTAGCATCAATATTTAATCCTTACTTTAATTGAAACCAATGACACAAAAACTTACAACAATACTTTTTTTAGCATTAATGTTCTCTCTAGGTTATTCGCAAGAAAAATCTTTCAAGGTTTTATTTGGTGAAGCCGCGACACAGTTGGAAAACGAGGATTATACAAATGCACTCCCTATCTTGTTAGAAATGGAGAAATTAGAGCCCAATAACTTTAACACATTATCATCAATAGGATACTGCTATTTACAATCAAACTACAACAAGAAAAAGGCAATGGAATACTTCGACAAAGTATTAGTAGACTATAAAAATCTTAATCCCGCCTATCAATTTGGCAATCACAGAGAGAAAAAAGCACCTGTAGAAGTAATCAGATGGGCAGGACAAGCTTATCATGCAAACTACAAATTCGAAGATGCTATCACTAAATTTCAAGAATATAAAGAATTAATTGACCCTAGCAATACTGAACTTATAACAGCAATCAATGCTGACATTTACACCAGTAGAAACGCTATAGAATATCAAAAACATCCTACAACAATAACTATTGATAAATTGGACATTCTAAATACTGAATTCTCCGAATACAGACCCAAAATCAATGGTGATGAAACAGAAATGCTTTTCACCTCAAGACGCCCCTTGAATGTAAATGATCCAACAGATGAGGAAGGATTATATTATGAAGACATTTATTTAGCAAAAAAGTCCAATGGGATTTGGCAAAAACCAACTCGAGTAGACTCTAAAATAAACTCACCTAGCCATGATGCTTGTTTATATATTTCTCCAGATGGAGGAAGCATGATAATTTACAGAACCGACCCAGAAAACAATAACGAAGGTGGCATATACCAATCTCACTTAAAAGGAACTGAATGGTCTGAACCAACTTTAATGATTGCTGAAGTAAATTCAGACTACTGGGAGACAGATGCCAACATTAGTGCAGATGGAAACACACTGTTTTACACAAGTGATAAACCTGGCGGACAAGGCAGAAGAGACATCTGGCAGATGAAGAAACTCCCTACTGGAGAATGGGCTAAAGTTCAAAATCTCGGCTCAATCATTAACACAGAAGAGGATGAAGAAGGCCCATATTTACACCCTGATGGGAAAACACTTTATTTCAGTAGTAAAGGTCATAAAACTATGGGAGGCTTTGACGTTTGCATGTCAAACCTCCAAGATGATGGTACTTGGTCTACACCTGTTAACTTAGGTTACCCAATCAACACCCCAGGTGATGATGTTTTCTATTTTCCAACAAATGACGGTAAAAGAGCATACTTTTCTTCCTTTAGAGAAGGTGGACAAGGACAACAAGACATCTACATGATAGACATCCCTTCTTTTGAAACAAAAACAGTTGCTATATATAAAGGTCTCGCAAAATATTCTACGGATGAAATAATTACCGAATTAAACATCATAATTGAATCGGCCAAAACAAATGATTTAGTAGGAGAATATAAACCCAATGAAGAATCTGGTGAGTTCCTATTCATTCTCCAACCAGGAAAAACATTTCACGTTGAATACAGTTTAGCAAATCAAACACTTCAAGACACTATTGTTGTCCCTGCTAGTGGTGGTACTTTTAATATTTTAAAAATAATTACCCTAGAAAACGATGAACTTGTGCTAAAGGAGGCAGAAATAGTAAATGATGAAATCAAATTAAAAGAAGATGAAATTGCAGCTGAAACACCAGAGAACATAACCGACTTAACAGACGAACAAGTTTCTGAAAATTTAAACGAAGGAAAAAGTATTGTTCTCAACGATTTGTTTTTCATCTATGATAAAGATCGCTTGATTTCAGAGAGTAAACCTGATTTATCTAAAGTAATTAAATACATGCAAGATAATCCTAATGTTAAAGTAATTCTAGAAGGGCATACAGATTTCAAAGGTGAATTAGACTATAATCAATCGCTTTCTGAAAAAAGATCGCTTCGCGTAAAAAATAAGTTAATTGCAGCAGGCATTAAATCTTCTAGAATCAGCACAAAAGGTTACGGTGAAACGAAACCAATAGCACCGAATTCAAACCCAGATGGCACTGACAACCCTGAAGGAAGACAGAAAAATAGACGTGTTGAAATAAAAATCAACAAATAGACACAACCACACTCAAATTTTGCAACATGAAACAATTAGCATTAATAACTTTCACCCTATTGCTTTCCTTTACTTTTTTCTCTCAAGAAAGTTTTAAGGAAAAGTATGAGCAAGCTTTCATTCACTTAAGTAATGAAAGTTATCAAAAAGCACTTCCAATTTTATTGGAAATGGAAAAAATGGACAGCAAGAATTACAACACTTTGTTCTCAATTGGAAATTGCTACATCCACACAACTTACAATAAGGAGTTATCTATCCCTTACTTTGAAAGAATTCTTGAGAACTATAAAAACTTAACCATTGACTACAAGGTAGGTTCTCACAAAGAAAAAAAGGCGCCCATTGCTACCTTTTTATTACTAGGTCGGGCTTATCATTTTAATTATCAATTTGAACAAGCCTTAGAAAAATTTGCAGAATACAAAGACGTCCTAGACCCTCAAAACTTTTCTGACAATAAGATTGTAGATCGTGATATCCAAATTACAAAAAATGCGATGCAACTAAAAAGCACCCCTGTTGACATGAGAATCAAAGGGCTTACAAACATCAATACTGAATATGCGGAATACAGACCAAAAGTAACAGGTGATGAAAACATTATGTACTTCACTTCAAGAAGGAAAAACTCGGAGCATACCGCAACAGATGAAGAAGGAAAATACTATGAGGACATTTATTATTCTGAAAGAAAATTTGGAGAATGGCAAAAACCAGTGTTAATGGATGAATCCATCAACACTCCAAGTCACGATGCTTGTCTTTATACATCTCCTGACGGACAATATATGTTAATCTTTAGAGCCAGCGCAGCAACACTAACTGAAGGTGGTATATATGAAACTGTATTAAATGGAGAGCAATGGTCAGAACCAACATTACTTCAAGCAGACGTTAACTCAAATTATTGGGAAACTGATGTAAGCGTAAGCGCTGATGGTAAATCAATATTTTTCACTTCGGATAGACCTGGCGGAATTGGCGGTAGAGATATCTGGACA
>JBFHGR010000069.1:0-19635 GCA_041583015.1 Parvicella sp.
ATACTTACTTCGTTGCCTACTGCAAAAGCTTTAAGAAATTGCTCTCGTCCATTTGTCTTTTCAATTACAGAATTTGAAACCAACTCCATAGATGATAATCCTTCAAAACCTCCACCTTTGAATTTCTGAATAGCAGGAAGCACATACATATAAAAACAAGTCAAAACTGCTGCAGGATTACCTGGCAATGCAAATATCAACTTATCATCCTTCGTTCCAAAATAAAATGGTTTACCAGGTTTTTGACTCACCTTATGAAAAATTTGCTCCACATCATTGGCTTCTAGTGCTTCGGCAACAAAATCATAATCACCTACAGATATACCTCCTGTGATTATCAAAATATCAGATTGAGAAAGCAATTCATCTACACTACCAATTGTGGCTTGTAACGTGTCCAAGGTTTTGTTAGAACCAATCACTTCAACATCAATTTGCTTCAATGCAGATTCTAGCATTACAGCATTGCTTTCATATATTTTACCAATTGGCAGAATGCTTCCTGGCGGACACAATTCATTACCTGTAGATAGAATAGCAACTTTTGGTGAAGTAAACACTTTAATTTTCGAAATACCCAGATTAGCCAAAAAACCAATTGTTGCAGGCGTTACTAAATGTCCTTCTTTCAAAGCCAAATCCCCCTTTTTGATTTGCTCTCCTTTTCTTCTAATATTAGCACCATCCGCAGGCATTTCATTCACCAGAATGTTACCATCAAATTCTTCTATGTCCTCAATCCTACAAACTAAATCTGCTGAATCAGGACACATAGCACCAGTAAATATTTTAATCGCTTGATTATTTTCTAACACAATTTTGGATGCATCATCACCCGCTTGAATTTCTCCTATTGCATCAAATTTATTTCCATCACCCAACTTGATAGCATAACCATCCATGGCAGATTGATCAAAAAGCGGCAAATCAATTGGAGATTTAATATTTTCTGCCAAAATACACCCTAGACTATCCTTTAAAGAAAGGGTAATAATTCTTTCATTTTTTATAGACTTTTCTATTCTATTTAACGCCTCTTTTGTACTAATCATTTCAATTTACTATTCAAATCCGTTCTAAACTTCCAAAAAAAATAAATTTTAGTTCCTAAGTTCAACGCCAAAAGTTAACTTTGCACCGTATTAAAAAACCTATTTTGACCAAAGATACAGATATTACAAATCAGGAAATACTTCAAGTAAGCAAAGTTCAAGATTTTATTGCATTAGGCAAATTCAGACTGGCATCCTTGGTTGTTTTCTCTGCAGCGTTAGGATATTTGATTGCCTTAGAGGAAATCAGCATGTTTAATTGGGTCAACTTCTCATTATTAATCATTGGTGGATTTTTAGTAACAGGAGCAAGTAACGCTTACAACCAAGTTTGGGAAAGAAATCTTGACATCAAGATGGACAGAACAAAAAACAGACCTGTAGCAGCACAGCGATTAGGAATTGCAGAAGCATTAGTATTCGCTACTATCATTGGTATCATAGGCGAAATATGTCTATTCCAATTAAATTTCCTCAGTGGTGTACTAGGTTTTCTAGCCATGTTTTTATATGTCATGGTTTATACTCCAATGAAAACAATAAGTCCAATTGCTGTTTTTATTGGTGCTTTCCCAGGTAGTATTCCTCCTATGTTAGGTTACATTGCGGTCACAGGAGAATTCGGTCTGGTACCAGGAATATTATTCTTGACTCAATTCTTTTGGCAATTCCCTCATTTCTGGGCAATTGCGTGGAAAATCAATGATGACTATGCTAAGGCAGGCTTTAAGTTACTTCCCAGTAAAAAAGGCAGAACAAAGGCTAGTGCATATCAAATATTTATTTATAGTGCGGCAATGATTCCTATTGGAATTTTACCGTGTATAAAAATTTTACCAGATGTAGATCCAATTTGCAATATGTATGCGATGCCGTTACTTGGAGCGCTAGGATTGCTGTTTGCTATCCCAGGATATAAATTATACAAAACCATGGAAATGAAATACGCCAAACAACTAATGTTTGCATCTTTCATCTATTTACCTGTGGCTCAATTAGCATATTACTTTTTTAAGTTATGATAGAAGAACAAGAAGTTGAATTAGTTGGTGGCAGAACACCTGAAGAACTAAAAGCGCAAAGAGAAAGAACCTTAAAGTTAATTACTCTTCTTTCAATTATTTCCATCATCATGCTTTTCATGGGATTGATTAGTGCAGTAGTTGTAAGTAAAATGGATAAATTTTGGGTAAACCTAAGACTTCCATCCGCTTTTTGGATTAGTACAGCAATAATTGGAGCAAGTAGTTTGACACTTTGGCTATCTAAATTTTTCGCAAAGAAAAATAATACGTCTATGATTAAGGTAATGCTTTCAGCGACACTTGTTTTAGGAATAGGCTTTATTATTTTCCAAATAAAAGGTTGGTCACAATTAGTCTCATCTGGAAATATGGTAACAGGAGGTGTTTTCTTTCAAAAAGGAGCATATGGAGAGAAATTTATCATTTTAAAAGATGGTTATCCTATCGAGTTTAACGGCATAAAATACATTCACCAAGGTGATACCCTAACACCTAAAGAAGAAGTAGCATTACAAGAATTTGTATTTCCAATATGTTTAGAGGACAGAGGTTATAGACCTCACAAATATGAATTTAAGAACTATGGTTCACCCTACACAATTGGGTTAGTAAGTATTGACAAATTGCAACCCGAACCACTAGAATTAAAAGACGGAGAATTTCTATTGAATGGAATATCATTGGCTACCAATGACAAATCAACACTTTTTAATTTTGCTTTTGGCATAAAGAATGAGACGCCATATTTCGGAATGAAGGGAATATATGGTGAGGATTTTACAATATCACTAAATGGCGAAGTCCTAGATTTAATTGACCGAAAATTATACTTTCCTTCTTCACAATTAGACCAAGAAGGCATATCTAAAATAGAAGCAAAACACTTCGAAGGAGGAAAAGAGTACGTCATTCAAAACGGAAAAATTACAGTTAACGGACAAGAAGAGCAACCAGAAGAACTTTATTTCATTGACAAATTAACACAAAAAAACATATACGTCAACGGAGACAAATGGTATCAAATGGGAGATGAACTATCAGACCTACAATACAATGAATTTTACCAAGCAAATAATACTGCAAGTTCTTTTGTTTACGTATTATCATTCATGCACGCCTTACACATTCTACTAGGATTTGGATTGATTACTGTATTACTTTACAGATCTTTCAAAGGATACTACCACAAAGACCATATTGTAGGATTAAAAATTGGCGGTTATTTTTGGCATTTCTTAGGGATTTTATGGTTATTTTTATTTCTATTTTGGTACGCCAACACTATTTAGAATAATTCTAAAGCGAATAAATTAAGAGAATTCTTTAAAATTTTAGAGATAATGTTTAAACTTGCACTTTCAAAATAAATTAAACATGGCAGGACACGCACAAGAAGTAGATGCAGCAACAGCATGGGGAGGAGATGGATCACCTTTCAAATTATCGTATGGTAAGCAAATGATGTGGTTTTTCCTATTATCGGATGCCCTAACATTCGGAGGATTATTATGTGCTTATGGATTTTTCAGACATCAATATGATTCTTGGCCAGTAGGTGAGGAAGTTTTTAATGCAATGCCTTTCTTAGGTAATGGTTTCCCATTATTGTATGTGGCATTAATGACATTTATTCTTATTGTTAGTTCTGTAACAATGGTACTTGCAGTTGAAGCAGGACATAGACTTGATAAAAAAGCAGTAATTAAATGGCTAACATTAACTGTTATTGGAGGATTTTTCTTCGTAGGATCCCAAGCATGGGAGTGGTATCACTTTATTCATGGCTCCCATTTTGGAGCAACATTAACTGCGGAAGGATGGGCTACCGTCTCCAGTCTAGTTATGGATGGCGACATTGTTAAAGAGGTTTCATTAAACTTTGGCCATGGCAAAGAATTAGCCGGTGCAGAAGCACTAGCACTTTACGACCCACATGCTGCTACGATATTTGGAGCGAATATGACTCAAAACGAGTATGCACCAATGATTCCTCAGTTTGCTAATTTATTTTTCCTCATTACAGGATTTCACGGGTTCCACGTTCTATCTGGAGTAGTAATCAACTTAATCGTTCTTATTAATGTGAGAAAAGGAGTATACGATAAGAGAGGGCATTTTGAAATGGTTGAAAAAGTTGGTTTATATTGGCACTTTGTAGATTTAGTATGGGTGTTTGTATTTACATTCTTCTATTTAGTTTAAAAGATTTAAAGAAAATTATATCATGGTAAGAGACGATTTAGATAGAGATCACGCATATTCAGTTGGTGCTAATCACGATGAAGAGCATGGAATTGCAATTAGAAAAACAATTTGGAAAGTAACAGCATTACTAACCATAATTACTATCGTAGAAGTATTGACGGGTGCTTTTGTAAAACAATTTACAGACGGTGTAGCCAATCCTATTTGGCCAGTAATCAAATGGGGATTTATAATCCTTACATTAGTGAAAGCTGCTTATATTGTTCTTAAATTTATGCACTTAGGTGATGAAACAAAAAGTTTCAAGTATGTTCTTTTAACACCATATTTTATTTTTATGGCTTATTTGATCTTCATACTACTTACTGAAGCATCTCACATTAACACTGTTCTGTTTCCTTAAATTATGACAGAAATAAAAAAACGAAGTCTTTTATCAAAGATTTTACTATTTGCCGGAATCCTTGGGTTACCGGCATTTTTTATAATCTTTTTTTCACTAGGGAAACAAAGGTTTGAAAGTCTTAAATATTATGGAGACCATAAAATTATAACTAAAACAATTGACGGCAAAGATGTTAATGATACCATCTATTATAAAGTACCCGCATTTGAATTTACAGATCACAACGGCAACCTAATCACTGAAAAAGACTTCCAAAATAAAATCTTAATTATCAACTATATATATGGTGATTGCCCAAATAGTTTTTGCCCAATTGACTTTAAAAATTTTAAATTATTTGTAGCAGATGAAATCAGCAAAAATGATGGTTTTAAAGATGTAGAAATAATATCTTTGTTTGTAGGTACAGGTAAAGAAGACACATTAACTGAGATGAATAACTTTATTAAGTATTTTGAAATAAATCCAGACAGGTGGCACCTCGTACAAGGTGATATGGCTCAATTTTACAATACAGATATGGTTACTCAAAATCCTTGGCTTGCTAAAGATTCAATATTTAAACTAGACAAGGTTGCTTATAACATGACATTATTAATTGATAGAGACTTACACATCAGAGGTAAATATATCACATCCCAGACTAGTGAAAACAAAAGAATTACCAAAGAAATAAGCATTTTACTTCGTGAAGAAAAAGAAAAATCAGATGAAAAATAAAGTACTATATACTATAATCTTATTGCTCAGCATTATAATAACCGGATGTTCCGAAAGTGAAGAAACAAACTCTAGCAACTCATCATCAGCTTTACCAATTTATGGTAACAAAGAATTTATTGAAGGCATAGATAAAGACACTGTTTATCACACCATACCATTTTGGAGTTTTGTTAATCAAGATGGAAAATATGTTAGTTCGCAAGACTATCAAGGAAAACCATACGTAGCATATTTCTTCTTTTCTCATTGTCCACAAATATGTCCTAAGATAAATAGCAACATGAAAAATTTTCAAGATGCAACAATGGATTTAGATTTCAATGTTGTTGCATTTACAGTTGACCCTAAAAGAGATTCTGTTCAAAGATTAAAAATCTATGCTGATGAGTACGATTTTGATTTAACTCATTATAACTTTGTGACAGGAATTCAAAAAGATATTTACGAACTTGGTGTTAATGGGTTTTTAGTACCAAATTCAGAAGATGCTTTGGCACCTGGAGGATTTTTACATTCGGACAAATTAATACTGATAGATAGTAAATCAAGAATTAGAGGTTACTACGAAGGGACAGAAAGTGCACAAGTTGAATTACTTAAAGAAGATTTGAAAAAACTTATAAAACATGAGTCAAGTAGTAAATAAAAACTCTGAAGACAAATACAAAAAAGCAATAGTTATACTCTCTATAACCATTCCACTTGCTGTTGCTGTTTTGTTTGGTGTAAATTTAAGAAAACTAGGTTTTAATGTTGAACCATTAACATTCTTACCGCCTATTTATGCAACAATAAATGGACTTACAGCATTTGCTTTAATTAGTGCAGTAATAACCATAAAACAAGGCAATAGAAAAGCTCATGAAATCATCATGAAGTTTGCTATACTTCTTTCTGTAATGTTTTTAGTACTTTATGTAGCCTATCACATGACTTCCGACTCCACAATCTATGGAGACATAAATCACGATGGCATACTTCAATCTGATGAAAGTGCGAATCTTGGCTTTTCCAAATACGTGTACTACTTTATTCTTATAACACATATTATTCTTTCTATTGGTATTATTCCTTTAGTATTAATTACATTTGTAAGAGCCTTAGTTGGCAAATATGAAGAGCACAAAAAAATGGCAAGATATGCCTTTCCATTGTGGCTCTATGTTGCCATTACAGGAGTAGTAGTTTATTTTATGATAAGTCCGTTTTATGTCTAAAATATTACACATATTGTCACTAATTGTACTTTTTGCAATTACATCTTCGCAATTTCTCGCTCAAGGTTGTTCACAATGCAAAGCACAAATTGAAAGCAGTGAAGAAAACGGATTAACTGTTGGGAATGGATTAAACTCAGGAATACTTCTTTTAATGGTATCTCCTTATATTATCATGATAGTTGTTTTCAGAAAATCAATCGTTAAATTCTTAACGGAGTTTTCTGGGATGTGGAAATCCAAGTAAATAAAAATACATTTTCTATTTTTCTTAACTTAGCAAGAAAGACAGTCATTTGAATTTCTCAGACAAATATGCTACAGCATTTAGAAAGTTGCTTCCTGCTCCTTTTACCATTGCATTGATCCTAACCATTATAACTTTTCTACTGGCGTTAATCTATGGTGACGATGAAATATACTCCCAATCAGACAAAAACAGTATTGCACTCACTGCAGAATATTGGTATGAAGGATTATGGAACGTAAACGGTTTAGCTTTCGCGGTTCAAATGATGCTCATCCTATTACTGGGGCATGTATTGGCCCTTAGCAAACCAATTGACAAGTTATTAAATAACCTATCTTCCATATGTACTTCAAATGCTAAAGCTGCATTACTTATCACTTTCTTCACTATCATTTTTGGATTCATCAATTGGGGTCTTGGCTTAATTTTCGGGGCTCTGTTTGCTCGTAAAATTGGAGAATATGCCACTCAAGCAGGACACAAAATAAATTACGCTTTCATAGGAGCATGCGGATATGTTGGAATGATGGTATTTCATGGAGGATTATCCGGATCTGCTCCGATAAAAGTTTCGGACAAAAATCACCTCATCGATATGATGGAAGGTGTTAGTTTAAAAACAGCACTACCAGAATCTTTACCCATGTCTGAAACAGTATTTTCCACAATGAATATTACAGCATCCTTAGCAATACTAATTATCCTTCCTCTGTCTATGTATTGGCTTGCAAAACATATCAAAGTATCCATTGTAAATATACCTAAACCCCAATCAAGTAAGGTGAGGGAAATAAAAAATATTGGAATGGAAAAAGCCGATCATTCCAAAATAGTAGGATTAATAATTGGTTTATTATTTTTAGCTTTCTCCGTGTTCAAAATATTTCAATCTGAAAATTTAGCCACCTTAAGTTTTCTTACACCTAATTTTATCAACTTCACATTGATTGGATTAGGTTTAGTAATGCACCGCAGCATTGCTTTATTTTTGACAAGTATTGACCAAGCCATAAGCGGTGTAAGTGGAATACTTATTCAATTCCCTCTTTACTTTGGTATAATGGCTATAATGCAAAACTCTGGACTGATGACATCAATCGCTGAATACATTAGTAGCATAGCTACCAATCAAACCTTCCCAATTCTCACTTTACTAAGTTCTGGTGCACTCAATGTTCTTGTACCGAGTGGAGGTGGTCAGTGGATAGTTCAAGGCCCTGTATTGGTTGAAACTGCTATCAACAATGGTATTCCTTTATCTAAGACCGTGATGGCCATGTCTTATGGAGATCAATTAACAAATATGATGCAGCCTTTTTGGGCCTTACCTTTGCTTGCTATTACAGGATTAAAAGCTAAAGAAGTTCTACCCTACACCCTTTTATTAATGATAATTGGTTTGATAATATTTTCTTCTGTTTTAATTATTTTCTAAAATTTTGCGACTATTTTCTATTCCTAACGTTGTATAAGTATAATCACTTAAATAATAATGTTATGAAAAAGATAGAATTGGTCCAAAAAGGAAAATGCACGTGTACAAATTGCGAGTGCACAAACTGTAATTGTAACGATTGTTCAACTTCCAACTGCTCATGTGAAAAATGTGAATGTTCAAAATGTGAATGTTGTCAATAATACTAACTCTCAAAATGCTTTTGTATCTTTACAAAAGCATTTTATTTTTTCTGCTATGACTTCTAAAGTTGCAAATATTATTACTAAATCTTGGGAAGCTTCTTCACAAAAACTATTGCAATACATCACTTCTAAAATTCATCAAAAAGAAGATGCTGAAGATATTCTCCAAAATGTGTATATCAAAACAATTAGCAAAGTAGATACACTAAGAGAAGATACTAATCTCAACGCGTGGCTATTTGTTGTTACTAAAAATGAGATTAATGATTATTTTAGAATGCGGCAAAAACATCCTGAAACAGAACTTGAAACCAACCTTGTTCCTGCATCAGAAGACGACACAAAATTAGAAGGGTTTTGCTGCTTAGAACCTCATATTAGTGAACTTCCAGAAAAATACAAGAAAGTAATTATCTTATCAGAAATAGAAGGTAAAAAACATCAGGAAATTGCAGATTTACTCGGTCTTTCACTTTCCGCTATCAAGTCTAGAGTTGTTAGGGGTAGAGAATTACTCAAAAACAAATTTATTTCTTGCTGTAAGTACCATGTTGATGAGGCGGGAAAATTGACAGGCACTTCAGATTGTGACAAAGCACATTGTCAACATTAATATTCAGTCTTTTCGCCTGCAATATTCTTCTTAAATAGTTTTGCAATAAGATCCTTATCTTCATAATTACCAAGCAAATACATCAATTTTGTAACCGCTGCTTCCACAGTAATATCATCTCCACTAATTACACCTAAGGACTCCAATCCTTTACCAGTTTCATACTTAGCTTGATTTACCCTTCCAGATTTACACTGTGTTACATTAACTACCATAATCCCTCTTTGAATAGCCATATCAACCTCTTCCAAGAACCATTCATATGAAGTTGCATTACCAGCCCCAAATGTTTCTAGAATCACAGCTTTTAAACCTGGTGAGTTAAAAAAGTGATGAACCATTTTTTTGGATATGCCAGGATACAATTTTAATACGCTAATGTCATTTTCAATTCCATACGAAAATTTAGCACCGTCTGAATTGGCAGGCATAATATCATCCGTATTAAAATTAATGTCAATTCCAGCCTCCGCTAAATATGGATAATTAAATGTTTCAAAAGCATTAAAATGGTGCGCGCTCAATTTGGTAGTTCTATTTCCTCTATACAACTTATACTCAAAGTATAAAGAGACTTCAGGTACCACGGCTTTACCCTCTCTATATGTAGAGGCAATTTCTATGGCTGTAATTAAATTCTCTTTTCCATCAGTTCTAATAATTCCTATAGGCAATTGTGACCCAGTAAAGACTATAGGCTTGTCTAAATTTTGAACCATAAAACTTACTGCACTAGCAGTATAAGCCATGGTGTCTGTACCATGAAGTATTACAAAACCATCATATTTCGTATAATTATCCTCAATAACTTTAACTAATTCTTGCCAGACTTGTGGAGACATATTAGAACTATCGATAGGGTCTTTAAATGAATAGGATTGGATCTCACAATCAAACAATTTTATTTCTGGTACTTGACTTGTAATCTCAGAAAAATCAAAAGGTTTTAGTACTCCTGATTTAGGGTCTGTTATCATACCAATAGTCCCTCCTGTATAGATCAATAAAATCTTTTTGTATTGCATAAAACGAAAGTAATAAATTAAACCTAAAATAATAAGAAATGAACAACAGGTAATAGAATAAACAAACCATCGATACCGCCTGTAAAAAACAACTCTCCCCTCTTTTCATTAGTAAGCAAAACAGGCACAAAACTCACTAAACTCACAATCCCCAAAGCATACCATGCAAAAATAAATGACGACACTGCTACAATCAATAGACAACATACAGACAATAATTTAGTAGGCATAACACCAACAGCTGCAGGTATCGTTTTAACTTTTCCTTTGTCGCTTTTAAGATCTCTAATATCAAATGGTAAACATAAAGCAAAAGTGAACAAAAATACATTTGTAAAAAAGACCAAATCTAACGTATAGAAAGTCCCACTCTCATGCACCATTGGGAACAAATAAACTACAACAGACCAAACCATTGAAATAGCAACTATTTTCAAATATGGGATATGCCTTAATGAATACTTTAGCCATTTATTACCAGCATACATTAAGACAATAATGACAAACGGAATAGAACCTAACAAAAGAGCACCACTTAAATAATTCAAAGCAATGGCTCCCCCCACAAATCCTGAAAGCAAGGTTATTACTTGTATAGTTCTTTGATTTTCATCAATCCAAATGTGTCTTTCTGATGGTGAAGGATTATTAGCTCTACTTTTTATCAACCTTTGAAAATTATAGGCAAATAATGTCGCAAAAAAAGCTATCAAAACATACGGTAAATCAAATTTGAAGCAGCCAAGTTGCACACAATATAGCACAAATGACACCACAGAAATACCAACCCAAATATTACTAAATACTATCCACTTTACCGCCTTTACTAGCATCTATGGTTTTGCTATAGAGTATACCAAGAACCCTGTTATTACACCTCCTATACTTCCTAAAAATGCACTTTTAACACGTTTTACTTTTGCAACTTTTTGAAAACCTTCAATGTAATACTCACTTGCTAGAAAAGTAACATCAGTAACATACTCCTTCCTCACTTTAGATCTAAGTAATCCTGCACCAATAGTCAATGCGAATGGCACAATTATAGGGCCAACTGAAGGCGTATGATTAAAAAACCCTTGAGGTTGACTACCGCCAGTTTGGAACTCATAAGTATCTATTAGTACACTTCCAAATCCAATCAAAAATGTAGTCATAAACATCGAAGTACCTTTTACAGAATTGAAAGCATCTCGTTGTCCATAAACAAACATTCTCATTTCATTTTCACTATAGAAATTTCCTAACAAGGTATCCTGTTTGTACAGCACTTTTTCGGGTTCGCTACCATTCGTTACAGAGAACATTCTAAATTTTGAAAGTTCAATTGACTTTACTTTACCGCCATTCTTGTAATATTCAAAGTTGTAATAATCATCATATTCCGTTTTAAGTTTTCCTCTCAAAACTTTCCCATTCATTAACTGAATTTTGTCCTGACCAATTACTACACCTGCAAAAAAGACTGTAAAAAGTAAAATAACTTGTTTGTAAAAGTTCATAATGTGCTATATATTAAGGTAGTAAAATTAGTCATTTTCCATGAAGAAGTTATTTAACTATATCTTCTCTCAACTAATTCAACAAACTCCTTTACTGTATTAGAAGTTATCTCCCAATTATGTCGTGACCTCAATGTATTAATATATTCATCTGCTTCTATAAAACTAGCAAAATTATTAAGGTTGTTTATTGCTTCTTTGTAATGATTATTCTCCCCTTCAAACAAATCATTCATGAATAAAAACTTTTGATTTAAACCAATTGCTTTTACCAGATCTGGAATAGGTTTTTTGCCCAGTTTTTCCGCCAATGATACTTTTTCTGTTTGTTCAGAAAACTTATCATTCAATGTTTCTTTCTGCTGATCTTCCAATTTTTCATTTAATGTTACCTCTTCATCTGGAGCCTTCACTTCATCAACCGGAGGTTTTGGAGCAATATTCTCTTCCGCTTTTAAATTTTGCTCAGGAATTTCTTCCTCTTGAATGGCATCCAACAAACTTGTTTGATTCGTAGGAACAATTGGTTCTGAGTCATCAAAAGCAAATTGAAAATTCATTGATTTCTTTACTGGAGCAGGATCTTTGTCAACATTATTTTCCACAGAAGTTGAAGTATTTTCTCCTTTTGGAAGAATAGACATATACTGTAAAATCGCAATTCTTTCATGTAGTTCTCTAGCATCTTGAAGTACTCCTTCTAATTGTTCTACATTAAGCGCACCACCTTCTAGTGCATCGATTGATTGATTTAGGGAAGTAAGGATTTCTTTTATGCTTTTATAATTACTGCTTGAATTCATTGAATGGATATTATCTTAATCTTATACAAAAATGCTCATTAAATTTTAAAAACTCGTTGATTTGAATTTCATTTTTTCAACACATGGTTTTGAAACAATAGATTTAATTAACTTTGGGCATTGTGATATAAAAATTTGAATCATTGTTTTTAGAAAGAAAAGGAAATAGGAAACAAAACAAAGGATGGATAGAAGTAGTCTGTGGGTCCATGTTTTCAGGAAAGACGGAAGAGTTGATTCGAAGAATGAAAAGAGCCAAATTTGCTCAACAAAAAGTTGAAATATTCAAGCCCGCTATTGACGTAAGATACCACGAAGAAGATGTAGTAAGTCACGAAGGAAATTCTATAAAATCTACACCAGTTCCTTCTTCCTCTAATATTTTACTGATGGCAAATGATGTAGAAGTAATTGGAATTGACGAAGCTCAGTTTTTTGACGATAATTTACCAAGAGTTTGTAGACAATTAGCCGACCAAGGCATCAGGGTTATCATAGCCGGATTAGACATGGATTTCAAAGGAGAACCATTTGGGCCTATGCCTGCTTTAATGGCCAATGCCGAATTCATAACGAAAGTTCACGCTATTTGTATGAACTGTGGAGATTTAGCACAATTTTCACACAGAAAAATTCAAAATGATGATGTTGTTCTTCTTGGGGAAACAGAAGAATACGAACCTTTATGCAGAAGATGCTTTAATGACGCCAACAAATGATGTTACATTACGACATAGCAACATTAGCAACTATCACCAATGCTAAAATTATAAATGCCAAAGACATTACAGTCAACCAAGTATTTATTGATAGTAGGAATTTTTTTGGTGAAGCAGATAGAATGTTTATTGCTATTAAAGGACCAAGCAACGATGGGCACAATTATATTTCATCCTTAGCCAACGAAGGATGCAAATCCTTTCTAATAAACAAAAAGTTTGCTCATTTAATTCCTGATGAGAGTGTGGGACTATTGGTGGAAGATACTTTGGTTGCCATGCAACAAATTGCTAAGCATCACAGACAAAAATTTAATTATCCATTAATTGCTATAACAGGTAGTAACGGTAAAACCATTGTAAAAGAATGGTTGTATCACTTCCTTAAAAACAAATTTAATATTGTAAGAAGTCCAAAAAGCTACAATTCTCAAATTGGAGTTTCTTTGTCTTTGCTGCAACTTACAAAAAGCCACACTTTAGGGATTATTGAGGCTGGAATCTCTATGCCAAACGAAATGAGTAACCTCCAAGAAATGATTAAACCTGAGTATGGAGTGTTAACACATATTGGAACTGCTCACTCTGAAAACTTCAGGGATATTGAGTCTATTGAACGAGAAAAAAACATTCTTTTTAAAGATTCTAAATGGTATTATTCTTTTAAAAATAATGACCAACATATTGTAGATATCAACAAACTTGAAGGTCAAACCGAAATCAATTTAAAGTGGAATGAAAACATTTTCAAAGTTTCAATTCCATTTACCGATGATGCCTCAATAAAAAATGCCATTACTACCATTTGCTTTTTGCTAAAAATGGGAATATCAACAGAATTAATTCAAGCAGAATCCCCTCATCTTCCTCCAATAGCCCTGCGACTAGAAGCAAGAAAAGGCCGAGACCAAAACATAATTATCAATGATAGTTACAGCAACGATATAGACTCTCTAACCATTGCTCTAAACTTCTTAGCCAAATCCAAAGAAAGAGCAAAAAAAATACTGATTCTGAGTGACATCCAACAAGACAAACACACTTCTAAGGATCTTTACCAAATGGTTTCAGAACTGATAGAAAGTAGACATATTGATAAATTCTATGGTATTGGGCCGGATTTGCTGAGACAAAGACATCTTTTTAAACAAGGCATTTTCTTTGAAACCGTAGATCAATTTTTACAATACTTACCTGAAGTTGTCATAGAAGACACTATGATACTCCTGAAAGGAGCTAGAAAATTTGAGTTTGAAAAATTAGGAAAAGTTTTTGAATACAAATCTCATGAGACCAAACTTACTATAGATTTGGCTGCTCTAAGGAGCAATGTAAAAGTTTATCAAAACCTGCTAAATCCAAACACAAAACTACTCTGCATGGTTAAAGCTTTTGGGTATGGCAGTGGCAGCAAAGAAATTGGAAAAGTATTAGAACAATGTCAAGTTGACTATCTTGGCGTAGCATATGCAGATGAAGGAGAAGACCTTAGAGAAGAGAATATTAAATTACCTATAATGGTCATGAATCCTGAAGAGGGATCCTTTGATAAAATAATTAACAACAAGTTAGAGCCTTCTATATACAGTTTCAATCAATTGGATCAATTTATCAGGTCATTAATAGATTTAGGAATTAAGTCTTATCCTATTCACTTAAAAATTGACACAGGAATGAAGCGCCTTGGTTTCTTAGTAGAAGAAATGGAAGAACTAATTTCTACTATTTCATCGCAACCAGAGGTAAGGGTAAAAAGTATTTTTTCTCACCTTGCTGCTGCCGATGATGAAAGAGAAGATCAGTTTACCAATAAACAAATTCAAATCTTCCAATATGTTTGTCATCAGATAGAAACAGGATTAGGTTATAATTGCACCAAACACATTTTAAATTCTTCTGGAATAGAAAGATTCCAACATGCACAAATGGACATGGTAAGACTAGGCATGGGAATGTATGGCTTATCTAAGCAAATGAAGTCATTGCAGACAGTAGGATCACTTACCTCAGTAATATCTCAAATAAAGAAAGTGAAAAAAGGAGAATCTGTAGGATATAATAGGTCTCAATTTGCTTTAGACGACATGAGTATTGGAGTCATCCCAATTGGTTATGCAGATGGATTCTCAAGAAGCTTAAGTAACGGGAAAGGACATATTTTAATCAATGGAAAATTAGCACCAGTATTTGGAAAAGTATGCATGGACATGACCATGATAGACCTTACAGGTGTTGTAGCCAAAGAAGGTGACGAAGTAGAAATATTTGGCCATAACAGGCCATTGATTGATTTAGCTAATGAAATGGATACTATTACCTATGAAGTTATGACATCTATTTCTCAGAGAGTAGTTAGGCTCTATGTAGAATAAATTATCAAAGACTCCATTCCACTTGGAACCTATACAACAATTTGTTAGTATTAAAAGATGTTTCTCCCCAACTTATATCAGACTGTACTTTCAATTTATGCCCTTGCAAATACTTAGACACTCCTAATGTATATTGAGATTCCTCAAAATCATTAACATTGACCATGGTATACCTTCCAGCAAATTCCCAATTATTCTTAAATAAATAACCTGAAGATAAATTGTATCCATACCCTTCTTTCACCAATTGTCCTGTTGGTACACTTAGATGATTTATCACCTCATCCTTATCACTAGATCTAGTAACAAATTCAGCCATCAGAGAAAAGCCTTTGTATTTAGCCATAACATCAATAAACAATGTAGAAATTGTAGCTTCAAAATATCCGCTATTCGTCTCCATATAACTCCCCATATTCCCTCTATCTCTCACAGCCCTATCATTGATGTCATACGCTGCTGCAATAGCTAATTTGAATTTATCATTTCTCTTTAAATCAGAACTTACATATGCATCATCATTTTCCATTTCTCCAAAAGGCATTACCTCCACTCTAAACGTATGTTCATATCCGCCTAAATTAGAAGTAGTAACATTTCGTCCCTCCCCTTGTGAAAAAGCGTATTGCTCACTCACATAAAATTGTTTCCCAAGCACAAAATTGTGTTTCAATTGAATTCCCGCATCTCTATCTATATTAAATTTACCATTCAATAAAGATCTGTCTACTAATTGTAGTGATCCTGAAGAAATAATTCTCTCCCTATTTCCCGGAAGTTTTCCTTGACCAATTGAAACCGTAAACTTTTTGTAAAAATTCCAGTTCAACATTGCGTCATAAATAAACCTAGGAGCGTTTCCCGTGTGCGCACTTCCTCCAGACATATCATTATTTGACAAGCCTAATTCTACTTTATAAGTGAGTTTGGGATTATAAATAAAACCATTAAACTTCAATCTAGCTCTTCGAATTAAAAATTTTGAGTCAGAATTCTGAAATTCATTATTGTTATTAAAATTCCATTCTCCTAAAAATAAAGATTGAACTCTCAACCCCATTTTAACACTCCAGGTACTATCAGAATGATTAATTAATCCATTACCGTACATATCTTGAGCATAAGAACTTATGCCGAAATAAAATATTGAAATAAAAAAAGAAAAAACTCGCGCTACACTCATTATTCTAGATTAAAACTTTATACAGACAAAGATAAATACATAACCTTACGGTAACATCATTAACAATGAATTAATATTTTGATAACAATAAACCAAGATTAGTTAACAATTCCTTAACATTGGAATTATTCGAATATAACCTCAACTCGATACTTTAGCAGCCTAGATAAACAACAAATAAATGTTAAACAAAGTTTCAATAATTACTACCCTTTTTATTTTACTTTCCAATATAGTTTGGTCTCAGCATCAACTTATAAAATCTGAGGAAAACTATTTTTCAAATGTAAAAGTTGAAGAAGAAAAAGAACATATTAAAATTATTTGGAGTTATGATTGTGAGAAGTTAGACCTAATCAAAGGTTCGAACTCAAAAATCGTCATAAGATATATTACAAAAGCAGATAAAAAGAAACTTGACAATGATATTGAAGGAGTAGCTTGGGCACATACAAAACCGATATCTTCAGACAGTCTACAAGCCTCCATCACAGATTTGATTGGTGACGAAACTTATTACTTTCAAGTAGGGCTGTTTCAAGATACAAATGGTCCTAATTACGAAAAAACATCTTGGTCTGATAAAATTTCAGGGACTCCAACTAGTGGATGGAATTACTTTAAATTATTAGTATTAATAGGTGCACTTGGTTTCTTTATTTTTGGTATGAAAACCATGAGTGAGGGCATCCAAAAATTGGCAGGTCAAAAACTACAATCTATTTTAGGTGCAGCAACTTCCAATAGATTTGCTGGTGTTCTAACCGGATTTACTACCACAAGTATTATCCAATCTTCAAGTGCCACGACTGTTATGGTGGTAAGTTTTGTAAATGCAGGACTATTAAACCTACGACAGGCAATTGGTGTAATAATGGGGGCTAATATTGGAACTACTGTTACTTCATTTCTTTTACTAGCATTCGGGTTTGGTAAATTCAGTATCTCTGATTACTCATTACCAATCATTGCATTTGGTATGCCAATGCTTTTCATTAATAGATCATTTTTTAAATCTTTAGGAGAGTTTTTAATTGGTTTTGCTATTCTATTTATGGGATTAGACGCATTAAAAGAAGTAATGAGTTTCATAAAAGATGACCCAGACTTCCTATACAATGTAGTTGAACCTCTTACTTCTTATGGCTTTATGTCTGTCATCTTGTTTGTATTTATAGGAACTGTTTTAACAATCATAGTACAATCCAGTAGTGCCGCAATGGCCATTACACTTGCACTTTGCGGAAATAACGGACTTCCACTAGAATATGGAGCAGCAATCATCTTAGGTGAAAATATTGGAACAACAATCACTGCATATTTAGCATCATTGATAGGTAATGTGCATGCTAAAAGAGCGGCAAGAGCCCATTTACTATTTAATCTTATCGGAGTCATATGGATGCTTATCGTTTTTTATCCATTCTTAGAAATGATTAACTTTATGATTACAGACACCTTCTTTAGTTCTCTAGTTAGAGAAGGAGACAAGACTTCTAGTATAAGATGGTCTTTGGCTGTTTTTCACCTTATTTTTAATCTTATCAATACCTTCCTACTCATTTGGTTTGTAGGAAATTTGGAAAAACTAGTTGTAAAACTTGTTCCTGCCAAAGATGAATCAGATGAGGAATTTAAACTAGACTTCATAGGTGGGCCAATGGGCTCTACTGCAGAACTTTGTATTCTTGAAGCAAAGAAAGAAGTTTCTAAATTTGGTAAAGTAGCCTCCAGAATGAATAATTTCACGAAAACAATTGTCAATTCTGCGGACAAAAAAGAGAAGAAAAAACTCATTAAGAAACTTGGTAAATATGAAGAGATAACAGACCGAGTAGAAGAAGAAATAGTTAATTACATAGGAAAGGTTTCGCAAATGGAAATGAGCGCCTCTACATCTGTAAAAACTAGAGCTATGCTTTCTATAGGTAATGACCTTGAAAGAATTGGTGATATATACTATCAAATTGCTAAGTCTTTTGAAAAGAAAGAACAAGAAAATGTATGGTTCTCTCCAGAACAAAGAGATGGGGTAAACAACCTGCTTAGCAAAATTGAAGTTGCTTTTAAGATAATGAACACAAACCTAAACAGTACTTATGGTGACATTTCTCTTGAAGCAGCGATAGAAGCTGAAAAAGACATCAAGAAAACACGTAAAGCACTTAAGAGACAACACATGGAGTCTGTAAAAGATGGTGAATTCAACATCAAAACTGTACTTATTTACAATGACTTGATTCATAACCTAGACAAGGTAAGTGACCACATCATTAATGTAAGTGAAGCTGTAGCAGGTGAGAATTTGGTTTAGATTTTATTGTACTCTGTATTAGGTACGATTTACAAAGTAGGGATTTGTGGTAGGCTTGTTCGGGGTTTGAGGTTTGGGGTTCGATGTTGAAAACAGTTTTAAATTACGGACGTTATGCTGAGCCGAAATATTGTACTTATTAAAAAATAAAGAGTTGTGAAATTAGATTTTCATGGCTTTTTTTTGTTGGTGTAACTATATAGAAATTAAACTAAAAACATGCCATTTGTGAAAAAATATTAAAACTTATTGCCTGAAAATTTGGCATTCTAGATAGTTTAGTTTAGTTGCTAATTATCAACCAATTGCAACAAAATGAAGTCAATTTTTCATGTATTAACGTTAACATTTATGGTACTATCGTATCAAAATTTCTTATCACAAAACACACTTCCCACAAGTGGCAATGTAGGTATTGGAATCACAAACCCTGCTCACAAACTAGAAGTGGCAGGAACAGTACGTGCCTGTAAATTTATTGCAGAAGCTAATTCATGGTGCGATTATGTTTTTGAACCAGACTATGAATTGATGACATTAAGTGATTTGGAGAGTTTTATCAAAATAAACAAGCACTTACCTGAA
>JBFHGR010000070.1:0-19335 GCA_041583015.1 Parvicella sp.
AGCTACAATCAATAATGCCACTAGATCAATAGAAAGCCACTCAGTAACAAACAGGATAATCGCACCTAAGACAACACACAAAGTTATAACAGCAGTAACACCCATTGTATTATTTTGAACAAATATATGAATAAACTCTACCAAACTAGTAGAGTTATATATTTATTTGTTTCCGTCCATCAACACCACCTTCTCAAGCGTAGCGTCCTTCAAATGTTTTACAGTAATATTTCTCAGGTTTAAAAATACCATCCGTATACCACATTTCTCCTCATCCTTACATTCTTCACACTTCTTATAATAGTCGTGTGTGACACAAGGCAACAAAGCAAGTGGTCCATCAAAAATTCGAATAATCTCTGCTAGATTTATAGTACTCAAATCTCTAGTTAGAAAGTATCCTCCTCCCCTTCCCTTTTTACTATTTAGGATCTGTTCCTTTCTGAGTTTTAGTAAAATAGCTTCAAGAAACTTCTGAGGAATATTTTCATCCTCCGCTATTTTACTTATCAAAATAGGCCCATCATCACTTCTGTGACCAAGGTACACAAGTGCATTGATAGCATATTTTGCTTTTTTGGACAGCAATAATTATACAGTTCCTTTACCTAATTTATTGATCATTGAAAAGTGATTTTTCAATGCACCAACAAATGTTCTTTCCGAAATGTAAGGTACATTATATTCTGCTGCTGTATCTTTTACGATTTTGCTAATTTTTTTATAGTGTACGTGGCAAATGTTAGGAAACAAGTGGTGTTCTACTTGGAAATTCAATCCACCAACAAACCAAGAGAATAGAAAACTTCTATTCGCAAAATTAGCGGTAGTTTTTAATTGATGTATAGCCCAATGATTTTCCACAGAAAGGTTTTCATCTGGAACGAAAAACTCTGTATCATTGATTACATGTGCTGGTTGAAAGACCAAAGCCAAAATAAGTCCACATACAAAATGCATCAAAAAGAAACACGCTAATGTTCCATACCAAGGCATATCAATAAAAATCAATGGTAGCACAATAAAAACTCCAGTATAAACTGTTCTACTTACTAATAGCGTGATTAACTCTTTTCTAAATGTTGTTTTTTGTGATTTTAGCAAATCCATTTCCTTGTATCTTACAAGACCTAGAAAGTCTTTTGCAATAAACCAGAAAAACGTCATTAACCCATATAAAAATGGCGCATAAAACACCTGAAATCTATGATACTTTTTACGTTCTTGGTTTGGAGAAAAACGCATCAAACCGTTCGTATCAATATCTTCATCATGACCATCGATATTTGTAAATGAGTGATGTAATACATTATGTTGAATTTTCCAGTTGGTATCACTACCCCCAATAATGTGCATTACACTTCCCACAATCTTATTTACTTTAGCATTTTTTGAGTAAGCACCGTGACACGCATCATGCATAACGCTCAAACCTACTCCAGCCATTCCCACTCCAGTCAAAATCCACATAAGGACAATTAACCAATAGTTAGTTACAACTCCTGTTATCATCAAAATAAATGGCAGCAAATAGAACGTTAACATCAATATTGTCTTGATGACCATTCTATAATCACCGTGCTTACTAATGTTATTTGACTTAAAATAACCATTTACTCTTTTGTTCAATTCCTTGAAGAACTCAGGTGATTTTTTGTTATCAAATTTTACTACTTGGATACTCATATATTTATAATTTTGAATACAAATATACATCAAAACGAAATTAAAAACATATGACTTTTGTCATTTAAATAACATTTTATTTTTAACAACAGAATACTAAATACGTTACTTATAACAAGTAAATAGCTTATTTTTGCGCTAATTATGAGCAAAAATACAAACCAATTTTTATTCACATCATGTGAAAAAGTAAAAGATGAAATTTTTTCTACTTGGGAATCTCCTTCCAACATTGCTTTGGTAAAATATTGGGGAAAAAAGGACAATCAAATTCCTGCAAACCCATCCATTAGTTTCACATTAAAAAATTGTAAAACTACAACTTCACTTACAGCATCTTTGTCAAACCAACTTACTTTTCAAGTTTGGTCTAATGGTGAACGAAAAAAATCATTTGAACCTAAAATCGCTGTATTCTTAGATAGAATTATTGAATATTGTCCTTACTTGAACAATTTAAAACTATTAATAGAAACTGAAAATACTTTCCCTCATAGTTCTGGGATTGCTTCTTCTGCCTCTGGACTAAGTGCTTTAAGTTTATGTATCATGGAGATAGAAAAACAGTTAAATCCTGATATTACAACTGATTTTTTTATGCAAAAAGCATCATTTCTAGCAAGGCTTGGAAGTGGCAGCGCCTCGAGGTCATTGTATCCAGGACTCGCTTTCTGGGGAGAAAATGAAACTTTTGAAAACGCTTCTAATTTATTTGCCTGCCCATATTCGGAGGTACATGCTGACTTTATGAATTACCAAGATTCAATCCTACTTATAGATGAAGGTCAGAAAACTGTAAGTAGCACTGTTGGACACAATTTAATGCATAATCATCCTTTTGCTGAGAATAGATTTAAACAAGCTCATGATAATCTTGCAGCATTAAAACCTGTACTTCAAGAAGGTAATTTCAATCGTTTTATAGAAATAGTTGAATCCGAAGCTTTGACCTTGCATGCTATGATGATGTGCTCCAATCCGTATTTCATTTTAATGAAACCCAATACTTTAAAAGCTATAGAAAGCATTTGGTCTTATAGAAAAGCCAACAACTCTAAAATTTGTTTTACACTAGACGCTGGTGCTAATGTTCATGTTCTATACCCTTCTATTGAAAAAAATGATGTCCAAAATTTCATTAATGAGGAACTCTCTAAATTGTGCCAAAACGGTAAAGTAATCCATGACTGTGTTGGTCAAGGGCCAAAAAAACTTGCTTAATGATAAACATTATCGAAATAGAACTGTTAGTAAGATATAAGTTTAAAATAGAAGTATAAGAATTTATTCTTATTTTTGCGTTACTGATAAGACAATGAGTCAATTAAAAAAATCTATACAAGAGTCCCTTTTTTATGGGAAAATCCTACTTTTTGGTGAGTATGGTATTATTGAAGACTCAATGGCTTTATCCATTCCTTTTGACCATTTCAACGGTCAATTTATCTTTCATTCAGATGATGAAGCATTTGCCAAAGATAGCAACAGGCATTTACTTTCATTTTATAAACATTTACTTTTAAGGCAAAAAAACAATGATCTTCCTTGTGAATTGGATCTAACTCAGTTTCAAGAAGATATTGATAGAGGAATGTTGTTTGACTCAAGTATTCCACAAGGATATGGCGTAGGAAGTTCTGGTGCTTTAGTGGCTGCTATTTATGACAAATATGCTATATCTAAGATAAAAAGTAGAGACATTGAGAATGGAAAAATATTAGAGTTAAAACAAATTTTTGGAAGTCTCGAAAGTTATTTTCACGGAACAAGTTCAGGTTTGGATCCATTGATTTGCTATTTAAAACTTCCATTACTTATCAAATCAAAATCTGAATTAGAATCTGTTGGTATTCCTGCTCAAGGTAATGCTAAAGGAGGAATTTTCTTATTGAATACTGGTCAAGTTGGTAAGACTCAACCGCTTGTTGAACATTTCTTAGAAAGATGTAAGGAAGACGGATTCAGAAACATGATAAAAACCCAATTTAAAAAGTACAATGATGCAAGTATTTCTGCTTTTCTTAAGAAAGATGGAACATCATTACTTTCAAACGTAAAAAGTCTTTCCGGCATATTATTGGAGCATTTCAAACCAATGATTCCAAAATTATATCAGGAACTTTGGCAAGAAGGAATTAACTCTAATGCGTACTACTTAAAACTTTGCGGATCTGGTGGTGGAGGATTTATCCTTGGCTTTGCCGAAGATTTAGAAACAGCACAAACAAAACTTAAAGATTATAAATTGGATGTGATTTACAGGTTCTAAAACCAGCGTTATGGTACCAGAAATCAAAAACAGACAAAGATTAATCATCAAAATTATTTCTTTACTTTCTATAGTAAGATGGTATAACATACTTCTTGTATCCGTAGCGTTAGCATTGGCTGCATTATTTCTACTCAACGATATACATAATTTTAAAGTTGTTCTCAAGGACTTTCATTTATATGCTAACATCACCGCTATCGCATTTTTAATGATGGCAGGTTTTATTATTAACGCTTTTTACGATTTTGAAAAAGACATCATCAACAAACCGGAAGAAACTATATTTGGAAGAATTGTAAGTAAATCATTTTGTTTAAACGCCTATGTAATATTCATTTTACTTGGGCTTACATTTTCTTTGATTGCGGGATGGAAAATTCTAATTTTCAATTTTTTATTCTCCTTTGGGCTTTGGTTTTATTCTCATAAATTGAGAAAAAAGGCTTTTGCAGGTGAAATTAATGCCTCATTACTGACCATAGCACCCTTTTTTAGTATGACATTGCTATATCAAGAATACAACTTAATGACATTCCTATTTGTTGGGTATATTTTTGCCATGACGCTCACCAGAGAAGTTATAAAAAAAATGATTGGATTAAAAGGCGATTTGATTGTTGGTGAAAAATCGTTGCCAATTGTGATAGGAATAAAAAAAACAAAATATGTAATTCTACTACTTATGTTTGCTGCACTTGGCTGCATATCATTCTTATTTCAAAGCATAATGTACCTCCCAATCGCTGGGTACTTTGGTATTGCTGCAGCACTTATCATTGTAAGTATATTTTTGTTAAACAAAAGTAAACAAGCAAAAGATTACGAAAAACTAAATTTAATATACAAACTACTAATTATTTTCGGGGTATTATCTATTCCTTTGGTAGGCAAATGGTGGTAGATAAAAACACCTTACTTTGTTGCCTTTTCTATTTCTTTCAATTTTTGTTTGGGTGCAAGCACATAAAAATGAATAGCAAACAATCCTACAGAAATTACTGAAAACGAAAATATTAATAAATCAAAGTCAAAAGTCCTTTTAATAGCAAACTCCCAAAAAGGCATCAGTATAGTAGCAACACCGAAAATATAAAATCCTGTTATTTTCTTTCTATACATTAAAATCACACCTAATAAAGCTGCGCTATGCACTAACGCATATGTAAAGAAGTACTTTGGTGTTAGCGCATCCAAATTAGATTGCGCATCTGTAAAACTATTACCTATCTTAAATGTTAAACTCATAAACATAAAAGCAATAACCATTATCAATGACCAAGCCATAAAAATCCAACACAACACCTTTAAATACATTGGAGGTGGAGTTTTTCCCAATACAATCCTCTTCAGTAATCTAAGATTTCTCTTAAGAATTGAAACTTCCTTAGCTTCATTGGGGTCTTTAATTTGATTTGGACTATCGCTCATCGATTTAAATGTTTTAATTGTGTTGTAAATAGACCTATATATATAATGGGAATCATCACCATTCCCTTGTCAAATATAGCAAATGCAGACACTCCAAACATGATAAATGGGACAATTACATACATTACCTGAAAAAAGACATAAATGTAATAACCTTTCTTAACTTGAAAAAACATTAATGCTGTTCCAACCATGGCCAAAACATCAAATATAGTCCTATAAATAGACATCAAACCTAAACGTTGCATCCCCTCATCCGACACATCAATATCACTCGATCTGAATAACTCTATTCTTTCTTCTAAAACCTCTAATGCTGCCTGATCTGCATTAGGATCAACACGAAATTCGTTAATCGTAGAGTATGCCAAATAATCACCTGAATCCAATAATAAACAATATATAAACCCAATAAAACTTAACACGCAAAGTGCTTTCAAAGCACCAGGCACTTCCAATTTTACCTCAGGCACTTTGGGTTCTTTGTTTTTAGTCGACAACTTTGGAGACTTCTTTATTTTACTTTTATGTTTTTTACTCATAATATAGACTTCACAAAAGTAAATATTTGTTCATTAAAATAGGCCAAAATAAAGGCCGTTATCAAAATTGTAAATGTAGAAATTAAATATGCCTTCCATTGCCCTCCATAAAACTTTGCCACAATAATTCCACCTAAGGGAATAGACATCAGCAAAAGCCCGATAGTAGTCATGATATAAAATCCAAATCGAGACATCTTAATCTTTACGATAGTCTTATTTGTTCTTGAGAAAACTCTTTTCTTTTTCTTTCCACTTTTTTGTGAAGCAGCAAGCCGTTTTCTCTTTGATCTTATTAAGAAGTATTCTGACAGCCAAAAAGTTAAGTTAAAAGCAAAAAGCGCCCCTGAAGCAGTTATTATAAAAACTTGAAATACACTTAAACTCGGATAAAACCCTTCCAAAAAAGAAGCGGCAAAAAGAAATTTGACTATACCAAGAAAAAAGCCTGAACTAATAGCATCCCATGTCATAACAAATTTCTACCCCTCTTTACTACCAAAAGCCAAATCCCCTGCATCACCTAAGCCAGGTACAATATATGACTGAGCAGTCATCTCATCATCAATGGCTCCTAGCCAAATGGTACAATTAGAAGGCATATGTCGTTTTACATACTCTACCCCTTCAGCGCTAGCGATAACACCAGCTATGTGTACATGTTTAGGTTTCCCTTTTTGTAATAATGCTTTATATGCCAAAACCATAGAAGATCCACTTGCTATCATTGGGTCTGTTAGAATAACAACCTTACCCTCTACTAATGGACTAGAAAGATACTCTACTTCCACATCAAAATCATCTTCCGTAGTATGCTTACGGTAAGCAGAGATAAAACAATTGTCAGAACTATCAAAATAATTTAGAAAACCTTGATGCAATGGCAATCCTGCTCTTAATATGGTAGCAATAACCGGTTGATCTTTAATAATATTAGACTTTGCAACTCCTAATGGGGAATAAATATCCTCCGGCTCAAATGTCAATGTTTTACTGATTTCATATGCCATGATTTCTCCCATTCTCTCCAAATTTCTACGAAACCGCATTCTATCTTGTTGAACTTTCAAATCTCTTAATTGTCCTAAGAAGTTATTGAAAATGGAATTATTTTGCGATAAATCGTTAACTTTAATCATGGCGTGAGATTTTGACTAATGCGAAGTAACAAAATATTTACCTTTCTTGAAAGAATAGATATCTAAAAATAGGTTCTTGTTGTTAAATAATGCAAACTTTACATTAAGTTTGTAATATGAAGACTAAACCAATTGGTATATTTGATTCTGGCTACGGTGGATTAACAGTACTGAAAAGTATCATAGAAAAACTTCCTGAATATGATTATATTTATATTGGTGACAATGCTAGAACACCATACGGCACTCGATCTTTTGAAACAGTTTATGACTACACTCTGCAAGCCGTAAAGACTTTTTTTGACATGGGATGTGAATTGGTCATCCTTGCCTGTAATACAGCTTCCGCAAAAGCTTTGCGAAACATTCAACAAAAAGATTTAAATTATTTAGGTCCAGATAAAAGAGTGCTTGGCGTAATTAGACCTAGTGCAGAAATAATTGGTGAAAAAACTAGAAACAATCATGTGGGAATTTTTGGAACGCCAGGTACTGTCAATTCCGAATCATATTTATTGGAAATTGCTAAATTTCATCCTACCATAAAAGTATCACAAGAAGCTTGTCCAATGTGGGTGCCACTAATTGAAAACAATGAATTTGATAATCCAGGAGGGCATTATTTTGTAAAACAACATGTCGAAGCACTAATAGAAAAAGATCCAGAAATTGATACTATAATTTTAGGTTGTACACATTACCCGCTTCTTGCAGAAATCATTGCTCAATATTTACCCAAAGAAACTCTTATCCTTAGTCAAGGTGAATTAGTTGCGAACTCATTGGAGACATATTTAAAGAAGCATAAAGCACTTGAATCTAAATGTACTAAAGGAAATTCTGTTTCCTATTTTACGACTGATGATCCTGGTATTTTTGAGGAAAGAGCAGAGATATTTCTTGGCAAAGTTATTAAGGCTAATAGAATTACGCTTGCAAAATAAATCTACTTTGGAAAAGTCAAAATAAATTTGGTTCCGTCTGTATTCTCATACTTCATTTGTCCTTGTATCTGTTTTACAAGCCCTTGAACAATTCCAATCCCTAATGAATCTGAAGATACCTCTGATTCATCAAAACCTATTCCATTATCCGATATTTCTAGCGTTACAATATTTTCAAGACAACTTACCTTAACTAAAATCATGCCTTCATCTTTCCCTACAAATGCATGTTTGTACGAATTTGTTATGATTTCATTTATTATCAAAGCCAAAGGTGTTGCTTTATCTAATGTTATTATAGTAGACTCAATATCTTGAGCTATCAGTATTGATTGGGTATCATTTCCATGAAAATCCAATAAATCTTGAATTAGATCTTCTACAAACACTTGGATGTTTACTTTATCAAAATTCTTAGCATCATAGGTAATTCTATGAATACTTGCAATTGCATCTATCTTGTGAATGCAATCTTCAAACAGTAACTTGTGATAATCATCTTTCGACTTTTCCGCTTGCATTTTAAGTAAACTAGAAATAACAGCGATATTATTTTTTACACGGTGATTAATTTCTTTTATTAAAATCGTTTTTTCCTTTAACTCTTCATCCAAAAGATGCTGTACAGCTCTTCTATGGCGAGCCTCTAAATTTGACGCAAAAACAAATCCAACACTCAATGCAAACAGTTTGTCTTTTTCACTGAAAATTCTTTCTGCTCCACCTATCTTTTCATAGCAAATTACTCCTATTAATTCTCCCTCAATTCGCAATGGTACATCCATTATTGAAATGATATTTAGTTTTCTAAAATAGGAGTCAACTAATTCAATTGTTATTTCACTGTCATTCACATTAGGAATTAGTAATATCTCGTTATCCTCTAAAGTTTTAAAGTAAGTTGGACAATCTTTTTTATAGATTACACTGCCCTTACCAAACTTTTTAGTTAACTGATTATACTCCCCCATGGAAGTAATTTTATCTTTTTCTGGGCTAAAAATCCAAACGCTCAAACACTCTATCTGTAAAGTTTTTGATATTCTATCGGCAAACTCAGACATTATAGCATCTATATCGTCTCGTTTTAACGAATGAATTTTTGAAATACTATTAATCTCTGTAAGGATATCAAAACCTGCGGGCATAGTGTTCTTTTTGATGTATACCAAATATAGTAATAATTTCCATAAAAACAACAATTAAATAGATAAGACGCCACAAAACATCGATAAGACTAATTCATATAACACCACAACAAAACCGGTTTCTCTTTTGTTTTTAGTTTAAGATCAAGTTGTTTCATGAATTCATTGCTTACTGCAGGACACCCCCAGCCTTCCGGTGTTCCTGAGGGATAACATTCTTCATGTGGAATCATGTCCCATGAATGAAGAACAATAACTCTGTCATAGGCATTAGAATTTGATTTCTCAAGGCCATGTAATTTATAATTCACATTTATTCCCCAACTACTATACCCTCTTTTTCCTATTTTATACTTTCCTAATGAAGATTGGTGACTTTCAGGTATATTACTAAAGGCAGGATTTGATTTGGTATTATCCAATCCCCATGGATTACCTCCACAACCATGGCTTACCATTCCAGATAAGGTAACTTTTTCTTGCTTAAAATCATAAACAAACAATCTTTTCTTTCCACTGTGAATGGAGTAATCTATCAAAACACAAAACTCCGTGCTCATATTTTTCTGTTTGCAGAAAAATAAAGCTTCATCCGCTTTTTGGGAAATACTGTTTATTTTTTCTTCAGGGGTATTCACCTCAACAGCATAAGTCCAAAAATTAAGACACAATAACATCGAAAATAAAATCATACTAAACTGTTTTACATCCCTACAACGTAAAAAACTGGAAAAGGAACATATCATTACTCAAAATTAATTGAGTTAAATAACTACAATACTTCTTTGAGTTCGGCTAAGGTCTGAATATCTGCTAAAAATGTATGATTATGTACTACTTGATGAGGATTAAAATAAATAGCCTGCCAACCTGCATTTACAGCACCCAAAGCATCTACTAATAAATCATCTCCTATATAAACAGATTGAGAAGCCTTAGCTCCTGTAAGGTCCAGTGCTTTATCAAATATTTGTCGTTCTGGTTTTTTCACCCCTGCCATTTCTGATGTTATTACTTCTCCGAAAAAAGGCGTCAAGCCGCACTCTCTCAATTTTACATGTTGCACTTCTTCAAATCCATTGGTAATCATGTGCATACTATATTTAGGATTTAGGTACTGAACAATCTCATGCGAACCGGTAATCAATTTGGTGCGTAGAGGTGAATTGGTAATGTACTCAATACCAATACGTTCTGCCAACATCTCATCTTTAATTCCAAAATACTCTAGCGTTTGAGAAAAGCGAAGACTTCTCAAATCTTCTTTTTTAATTGCATTCATGCGATACAATTCCCAGCATTCATCATTAATTTTCTTGTACACTTTAATAAACTCCTCTACCAAGGAGATTCCTTTTTCCATTAATCTATGTCTGGAAAAAATGGCAGCAAGTTCATCATGACTATTTTGTTCGAAATCCCAAAGGGTTCTGTCTAAATCAAAAAATACGTGGGTTATTTTATTTGGCATAATGCAAAGTTGCTTAAAAAGTTGAAAAAAGAGGGAATTCTGATGAAATCTTATAAATCTTTTATCTCTTTAAAATTTCCAATAGCAAACCAATGAATATATCCGCAATCTCCACATAATTTTGATGAAAGCTTATACTTTCCTTTACTACTAAAAACTCCACCTGCTTTTTCAGAAATCCAATTTCCTATTTTGACCGGTTCTGGCGCACCTACATACAAAGATCCTCCTCCACAGCACAGGCATTTAGTTAACTTTTCCATATTTTATATTTTTTGAAAGATATAAATTTTCGAGGAAACAAGACGAGACTTAAGGGCACAAAAAATGGCAAGCTACTCATATCGCACCGCTACAACCACAGACCCTTGCTATGTTCCCATCCTGGGGGATTATGTAGGAGCTGGTCGTATGAGACTTGCCACTGCAAAGGTACAAATAGAATTGAATGTGAAAAGTAAAAAAGGATATTTTTTACATAAAATTACCGAACCTGATTTGTTTCATTGTAAACCAGATGATTAGAAAAATAACATTAAGGTTTTGTTAGTGAAGGATCTACATATTCTCCTCTTGATATTCTCATTACAGTAGGTACTGAACCTATATTAAAAAACTCTATATAATTATCAGCTGATGTCAAAATAAAGGCCTTGTTATCCACTTGCTCAATAAGAAAAGTTCCTTTAATGAATTTATCAATATCAAAAGTAACACTGTCTTTATGTGGCATGTTCCAGAAACCTGTTCTAAAATAAACCAAAGAATCATTGGCATAATATTCCCCTCTCAGTAGTCCGTTATCCAACATATAAACCATATATTGTCCGTCACCATCTACATAATTAGGCAATACACCTTCCATTAAATTTGTACTTCCACCACTTACCTCAAAAGAATTTACATACCACTTTCCTTTCATGATATAATTGTGGTTGAACTTATAACATCCAGTTAGAAAAATTGTAGCAACAATAGCTATTACAGAGAAAACCTTAACAAACTTCATAAAGTACTTTATAATTTTAACATGGGTAAAGATATTAAAATAAACTTTTCTTTTACTTTTATACCCTAAATAAAAGTTGTCTATGAGTTTTTTGGAGGAATATGGTGAGTTATTGATGTATTTGTCAATCCCCGTTACCAGTGCAATCATTGGTTGGGCTACAAATGTATTGGCACTGAAGATGACATTCTATCCTGTAGAATTTATTGGAATAAAACCATTTCTTGGCTGGCAGGGAATTATCCCTAGCAAAGCTGCCAAAATGGCTAAACTTTCTGTGGATCTCTGGACCACTAGACTAGTAGATGTAAAAGAACTTTTTGCTCAAATTGACCCTGCGCAAGTGGCAGAGGAAATGAGGCCGCAATTTGATAGAATATCCAAAGAGATAATGGATGAATTCATGGCAGATCAAATGCCTGAGGTATGGTCCAGACTTCCAGATTCAGTAAAGAAAGTGGTGTACGCTAGAATCAGCAGGGACATGCCCAAAATAGTCAATGACATCATGTCTGATGTAAAAGAAAATATTGAAGATGTTTTTGATTTGAAAAGAATGGTTGTTGAACGATTGATGCAAGACAAAAGTCTACTGAATGAGATTTTCTTAAAATGCGGTCGTGAAGAATTTAAATTCATAGAACGGTCTGGAATCTATTTTGGATTCTTATTTGGTTTAGTCCAAATGGCAGTTTGGTACCTTTATGATGCTTGGTGGATATTACCTGTTTTTGGATTGCTAGTAGGTTACGCTACCAATTGGCTGGCATTAAAACTTATTTTTGAACCTGTAAAACCTATCAAAATTTTTGGCCGTGATTTCCAAGGACTTTTTATAACACGCCAAAACGAAGTTAGTGCGGAATATGCCGCAATGCTTGCCAACGAGATATTCACCTTTGATAGAATCTTTGCTGCTATCATTAATGGGCCTACCAAAGAAAAGTTTGTGGATATGATTTCTGTCCATGCTAAAAATGCCATAGATGAAGGTGTAGGAATAAGTAAACCAGTGGTTAAATTGATTGCAGGAAAACGAAACTATGACAAAATGAAAGACTTGGTGGTGGAGAAAACAATTAAAGAGTTACCATCATCTGTCAAACCTGTGTTCCCTTATGCAGAAGAAGCGATGGACTTAGAAACTGTGTTTAGAGAAAAAATGCAAGCGCTTTCTCCACCTGAGTTTGTGGATTTTTTAAGACCGGTCTTTCAAGAAGATGAATTAAAACTAATCCTTACTGGTGCTTTCCTTGGAATGGCTGCAGGTTTTGGTCAATTAATATTTGTATTCGGTGGATTATAAGCAGTCTTTTTATAGCCCTGGAAAACTACTAATAACTGGTGAATATCTTGTTATTGATGGCGCAAAGGCTTTTGCTCTTCCTACAAAAAAAGGACAACGACTCAGCATAAAACCATCTAGCCACCTAGAAATTCACTGGACAAGTGTTGACGCAAATGGTCAAACTTGGTTTGAAGGTCTATTCAATAGTCATGATTTTAGTACAGTTCATTCTACTAACACTGAGATTGCATCTCGACTATCAAACATACTTAAAGCGGCTAATCATTTAGACCAAAGCAATAGTTTGCAAAATGGCTGGATCGTTCGAACAGAACTTGAATTCCCAAACAACTGGGGTTTAGGAAGCAGTTCTACCCTATTATGCAATGTGGCTAAATGGTTAGACATTGACGCCTTTAAACTACATTTTACTGTGAGTAATGGCAGTGGGTATGACATTGCTAGCGGCATGGAAAACAAACCTCTGTTCTATGAAGTGCATGATCAAAAAACAAGTGTAGAATTGGTTTCATTCAACCCTTCATTCAAACATCAAATCTATTTTGTGCACCTCAACCAAAAGCAAACCAGCGATACAGAAGTTCAAAAATACAGTGAACTAAAAAAAGGGTTAGACCTTACCCCTATCATAGCAGACATCAATAGATTAACAAATGAAGTGCTAACGGCAACTCACTTGGCTGCATTTGAAAATGCTTTGACCCAACATGAACAAATTCTTTCGTATGTTTTACAGCGTGAAACGAGCCAAGAAACCTTATTTCAAATGTACCGTGGTGGAATTACGAAGTATCTCGGAGCATGGGGAGGTGATTTTGTATTGGTCACTGCCAAAGAAGAAGCAGACTTAGACTACTTCAAGGCAAAAGGATACCAAACTATCCTAACATATTCTGATATGATTGCAGATTAATTAATGTAATCTTAGTTTTCTCTATCTCATTTCATATATTTGAATAATATAATATTCAATCGTATCCAATTTTCATGAGTAAAAACCCGATTCCTTTTAATGAACAGGAAAGACTTTCCAGCCTAAGAAACTATCAAATTTTGGATTCCGAACCTGAATTACAATTTGACCAATTAACGCAATTAGCGAGTAAAATCTGTAACGCTCCCATTTGTCTTATTTCTTTAATAGACTCAGATAGACAATGGTTTAAATCAAATTACGGTCTTGGTGAAGCTACTGAAACACCTCGAGAACTTTCTTTTTGTCAATATGCCATTCTAGATACAAAAACTATGATTGTGGCTGATCCTCTTACAGACGAAAGGTTTAAAGCCAATCCATCTGTAACCGGAAACCCTAACATTAGGTTCTATGCGGGTGCACCCATCGTGGATGATGATGGTTATGCGCTTGGCACTTTATGCGTAGTTGACAATAAACCAAATGAATTAAATGATTTTCAACTTGATGCACTGTCTACTTTGGCTAAGACAGTTATGCAATTGATAAAATACAGAGCTGTAATCTCTAAGAAAAATACTTATGTAAAGTTTTTTGATGACTCAATAGATATGTTCGGTATTGCTAATGAAAAAGGGGAACTACTTGATGTAAACAATGCCTTTTTTCAAAAGTTAGAATATAGTAAAGAGGATATCATGTCCATCCCTTTCAAAAATCATGTCCACCCTTTGGATATGGATATATACAAAGAAGCTTTTTTTACCACAACTGCTAAACTTAATTTTCAAGACACTGTCTTTCGTATTAAATCAAAATCAGGCATTCAGTATTGGATATCTTGGAAAGCAAACTTTGATCCATTGTCCAAACAGTTTTATATTATCGGTAGAGATGTTTCTAATGAGATACGTAATATAGAAAAACTAGAAAATGAACTCAAAGCCATTAATAACGCAGTAATAAGAGTTGAACTATCTCCAGAAGGTCAAATTCTCAAAATGAATAAAGGCTTTGAGTTATTACTTGAAATTGATGCCGCAGATTTAGTAAATAAAAATCACACAGAAGTACTTTTTGACGAAGACAAGAAGAGTGAAACCCATTTGAAACTTTGTGAAGAATTAGCCAAAGGGAATGTTCAAAAAGGAATTTTTCGAAGAAAAGGCAAAAACAATAAAGAAGTATGGGTAAAAGGGTCTTATATGCCCGTAATAAATGATAACGGAAAAATAGAGAAAATCATTAAAATAGCATATGATATTTCCGAAAATATCAATTTAGAAAACTCTTTGAAAGAAGCTATAGAAGTTGCAAAAAAAGCCAGCCAAAGTAAGGATATCTTTTTAGCCAATATTAGTCACGATATCAGAACACCACTAAATGCTATATCTGGATTCACCCACCTATTGAGTGAAGAAGAATTGAGTACCGAAAACAAAAATTATGTTGAGGCAATTTCCTTAGCATCCAAAAACTTGTTACTTTTAATTAATGACGTGCTAGATATTTCCAAATTTGAAAGTGACAAAATTGAGTTAGAAAATAAACCATTTAATTTTAAGCAGTTAATAAATGAAATTATTCTCATTAACTCCAAAACTGTAAAAGCAAAAGGTCTAAAATTCTTATCTTCAGTAGATGCTGATATTCCCAATTGGGTCGTTGCAGATCAAGCAAGATTATTTCAAATTCTATCAAACATTCTAGGCAATGCTTTGAAATTCACCATTGAAGGATTTGTTAAATTTGAAGTGTATGTCAACAGCATCAAAGTTAATAAAACCAATATTACCTTCACCATTTCTGATTCTGGAGTAGGAATAGACGAATCTAATTTCCTAAATGTATTTGAAAGGTTTTCTCAAGAGAACAATGATACGCAAAGAAATTTTGCGGGTTCTGGATTAGGTCTTAGCATTGTAAAAATGCTCGTAGAATTATATGAAGGTACCATTGAGGTAAAAAGCAAAAAAGGAGAAGGTTCCACATTTGTGTTCAATTGTTCTTTTACTATATCTGATGCTAGTCATAAACCTACTGCAATTAATAAATCGGAGACAAAAGATGCTTTAAAAGGTTTAAAGGTGCTCATTGCAGAGGACAACGAGCATAATCAAATTTTGGCTAAAGCCTTGATCAAAAAGAATCAAGGTCTTCCTACAATAGTTGAAAATGGTCAAGAAGCTGTGGACATCCTTCAGAATGAGAATTTCGATTGCATTTTAATGGATTTGCAAATGCCCATTAAAAACGGTTTTGATGCTACAGTCATTATTAGAGAACAATTAAATTCCAACATTCCTATTATTGCATGTACCGCCCACTCTTTGGTAGGTGAAAAAACAAAGGCAATGGAAGTCGGTATGAATGATTACATCACAAAGCCTTACAGTGAGTTTGAATTGATATCAGCCATACAAAATCATACCAAACACCAAAATAGTTCACCAACTCCAAGTTTGGAAATTGAAGAAACAGCAACAACTATCGCTAGTGTATTAAATAAATTTGAAGAAGTGGAGGGCAGAGATTTTTTAATTCAGATGCTAGCAATTTTCAAAAAAAGAATTCCTGAAGACATTACAGAACTCAAAAAAGCATTCGTTGAAAATGATATCTCTACAGTTAGATCCAAAGCACATTTAATAGCAGGTTCACTAAGTAGTTTTATGCTCATGGAGGGAAATAAACTTGCTATAGACCTTGAAAATGAATGCAACACTTCCAATGTTACATTGATTTCTTCAAAATCTAATGAGTTGATACAATATCTGGAAAGCGTTTTAAATTATATTGACCAGCATTACCAAGTTAATTAACCCAACTGCCTTTGTCCATAAATAGACATTAACGCTCTTGATTAATTTATTGGCATTGATGCACTTTGATAATCTTCACAGGGCAAACTTCCTTGCATTGCATCATCACATCTTCAAATGATTGATTTAGCCTAACGGTAGCAAATCCATTATTTTCCTCAGCATTGAGTAAGATGCTTTTTCCATCCTTCTTGGACATCCTAAAGGTCTCTGGTGCTAATTCAAAGCAATAATTACATCCAATGCATTTCTTTCTCTGTAGAGTTACTGCTATCATACTTCAGTATTTGGTATTACCTTATACAACTTATCTGTAGTTCTTATTTTTTGAGGTAATTTAAAAGTCAACTGATCTCCTTTTACGGCCTCTTCAGCAGGTTTTCCATCTACAAATATCTCTCCAATTTCTGTTTCAATAACACCAGTTGTTGGTCCTGTGATTAATATCTTATCACCCGCTTTGATCTTTTGTGCTTCCATTAAGAACTCCGCTATTTGTGCCTTCCCGTAGTAATGTGCCCCTTTGGCTACATAAACTTTCTTCTGCGTTGCTTTTGAACCACTGCCATCATGCCACTCTCCCATTTTCTGACCAAGATAGTAACCACTCCAGAATCCTCGGTTGTAGACCGTATCTAATCTATCCATCCAACCTTTTACTTTCTCTTGCGTGTAGGTACCTGCTGCTAGAGCATCAATTGCTTCGCGGTAACATTCAATGGTGGTTTTTACATATTCTGGTGCTCTTCCTCTTCCTTCTATTTTCAATACATTTATTCCTGCATCTGCTACCTTGTCCAAAAAATCAATGGTACACAAATCTTTGGGCGACATGATGTATTCATTATCAATGGCCAATTCATTGCCTGTTTCGTTGTCAATAACCGTGTAAGTTCTTCTACAATTTTGCACACATGCTCCTCTATTGGCAGAAGAATTATTGGAATGTAATGACAAATAACATTTGCCACTCACTGCCATGCACAAAGCACCGTGACCAAAGATTTCTATCTCTACCAAATTACCAGATGGCCCTCTAACATCCTCCTTAATCACTCCTTCGGTAATCTTTTTAACTTGTGTCAAACTCAATTCTCTAGAAAGCACCATGACATCCGCAAAGAGAGCATAAAACTTGACAGATTCTATATTGGTAACATTCACTTGCGTGGAAATGTGTACCTCTACACCTGCTGTTCTAGCATAGTTTAATACCGCTTGATCTGCACCAATAACTGCGGTGATATTATTTTCCTTTACCGCGTTAATTAACGTTTTGATTACTGACAAATCATGATCATAAACGATGGTATTGAGCGTCAAATAAGTACGTACATTTTTAGCATTGCAATATTCTCCAATCTCTTTCAAATCATCCAAGGTGAAATTGATAGAAGCTCTTGCACGCATATTCATTTGCTCTACACCAAAATAAACACTATCTGCTCCTGCTTCCACAGCTGCCCTAAGGGACTCCCAATTGCCAGCCGGAGCCATCAACTCAATCTTTTGCATATCTAGAAATTTTATACAAAATTAAAGGATTCTTGCTAAGAATAATTCCAAATTAAGCGTCTATTGAACGATGGTTTATCATAAAAACCATTAATTTCACCTCATCATTAGCATAAAACTGTATGAAAATATACTACATATTACCATTATTATGTTTCTTTTCTTGTGGCTCCGTTGCAGAAGATGCCTTATCCTCAAAACAAGAAAGTACGTCAGATTTAATTTGTGATTGCTACCAATCTGAACATGAAGTAATAAGTATAGATTTCTACAAAGAAATAAATGCATACAAGGAATATATCACTAAAATTAGTGTGACAAAAGCACCAAACTTATCGCTGTCATTGCTTAACATCTACCAAGAGATGCAAAACAATACTTTTGAAACAAACCCAGCAGACACCGTTTTTCAAGTTAATTACCTAGAAAGTTTTGATATAGACCTCCTTAAAAAATGTATCACAAAGTATTCCCATGAAGAGGAAATAACATCTATGATTGAAACCTTAGACAACATTGGACTATCAATGTCCTATCAGCAAAAGGAACAATTAGACATTCTTATTTCATTGCAAGAAAAACTCAATGCTATTCCTAATGCTACTTGGGTGGAACCATTAGAACTCAACGCTTTCTTTTACATGTACGACAGATACAACAAAAAAGCCAGTAAGGTTAAAATTGAAGTGTTGCAAGACGAATTATTAGTTCCACCTCCGCCTCCTCCTGTACCAACGGAGGTTCTCCCATCTACTGAAGATAAAATAGAAGAATAAACTAACTAAATTTGTACTAGTTCATTGGAGTACTAAAACAAAAAACCTCCACCAAAGTACATAACTTTAATGGAGGTTCTATATGATTTATAATTATTTTAAACCAAAGCCAAATCCAACACCTCTTTCATTTCTTTCACATAGTGGAAAGTCAATCCAGTTAGGTATTTAGGATTAATGTCTTCTACATCTTTTTTGTTTTTCTCACAAAGGATAATCTCTTTGATATTAGCACGCTTTGCAGCCAAGATTTTCTCTTTGATTCCTCCTACCGGCAACACTTGCCCTCTCAGTGTAATCTCTCCTGTCATGGCTAGGTTCTTCTTCACTTTTCTGTCTGTGAATCTAGATGCCAATG
>JBFHGR010000071.1:0-19267 GCA_041583015.1 Parvicella sp.
TAATTTAAACCCGATATCTGAGTGTTTTTGAACTAGATTTTTGAAATTCTCTTCTTTAGCCTCAGGACTATCCCATTGAAAATAATCTCCGTAATCATGATTCCCAGTGATACTATAAATACCATCTCTAGTTTCTATATTTTTCAAGACATGCGCATAGGCATCTACCTCTTCTGCTCTATCATTTACCAAATCTCCAGTAAAAAGCACCAAATCTGGTTGTTGCTCATTCATCATATCAATACCTTTCTGCACTTGCTCAGGACTATCAAAAGAGCCTGCATGGACATCACTAATCTGGACAATTTTATACCCATCAAATGCTGGATCTAGGTTATCAAATGTCAAACTAACTTTTCTTACTTTATAATTATATTTCCCTTTGGTGATACCATATAGAAATGACGCAAATGGAATTGCTGCAATACCTAATCCTAACTTTATTAAAAAACTTCTTCGTCCTTCTAAGCTAATTTCGCCAGCATTACTGCTAGACATTTTCACCACCTTATCAATAATCCAGGTTATGAATCTTGAAAAATCTATCAACAGAAATATAGAAGCTAAAATAAGTTTGGAAACGAGCAAAGTGAATGTAAAACCAATAAACAAATTTATCAGCGAGGTTCTAGGCACAAATTCTTTACTTGCATAACTCATGTTATACACTAGTGAGCCCAAAGCCAATATAACAACTAACACTGTAAAAATATAGAGCCCATAATAGATGATATCATATTTTGACTCTCTTATTATAACCCTTAAATTATAAAACACATACAATTCCGCCAGCAAATAAACTAACAGAATAATTCCTAATATGACAATACGCTGATTCAAAAATTCATCACGTATTCAGACATAGACTTACGTACTTTAGTAAGATGCTGGTTTAAATCTTCTTCATGTCTATAGCCCACAGGCAACATAAGCACAGGAAATAAATTCAATTTTTGAAGTTCCAAAATATCCGCCACTTGATTCGGCACAAACCCCTCCATTGGACAACTATCCACTTTTTCTAGCGCACAAGCAGTCATCATTGTTCCAAGTGTAATATAGGCTTGTTTTGTGGCCCAATTAAGTCGTTCTTCATCATTTGGCAAACCGCCTATCCAGCCATTGATCATAGATTCAAAACCTGCCAATTCAGATGACGAAACACCTCTCGCTTCTGCTATAGTATTGATATATCTCGTCACATTTTCTTTACTAAAATCAGCATCAACACAAAGAATTAATAAGTTACTGGCGTCAGTCACTTGGCTTTGATTAAAACTTGCAGATTTGATTCTATCTCTTAAGAAAGAACTTTCTACATTTAATATTTTTATGGGTTGAAAACCGAGAGAAGTTGCAGACAAATTTGCTGCTTCGAGAATTCTATTTAAAACACTTGACTCAATCTTTTTATTTCTATCAAATTTCTTGGTAGCATAACGCCATTTCATAGATGCTATATACTCCATACTACCCTCTTATTTGATCTAATAACCCAGAAATCTTTTTGGCCTCTTTTTTAGTTATATGCTTTGAAAAATCTTTTGAGATATCAAATGATTTATCGGCATCCATTTTCTTTAAAAATGCCAATCCTTTTTTAGTTATTTGAACAAAGACAACTCTCCTATCCTCATCACACCTTCTTCTTTCAATGTATTCAGATTTAATTAATTTATCCGCCAAACGCGTAGTATTAGGAGACTTTTCAATCATTCTGCTTTTCACATCATTCATTGCCATCCAATCCTTTGCCCCTCTAAGAATTCTTAAAATATTATATTGTTGTGTAGTGATTTCATATTTTTTTAATGCATCACTGTGTAAGTTTTTCAACCAATTGGCTGTAAAAAGTACATTCACCAACGCTCTTTGGTGGTCATTTTCAAAAGCACTCTTGATTTCTTCGTCTATTGTAGGCATGTTAATTTATTTAGTAATCCAAAGTTACCAAATTATTTTACAAGGAAAATACTAATTTTGAATTATATTACTAGACCAATTTATTTCCAATAAGATATTCAGCAATTTGAACTGCGTTTGTTGCCGCACCTTTGCGAAGATTATCAGAAACAATCCACATGTTTAGACCGAAGTCAACAGTATTATCTCTTCTTAGTCTCCCTACAAAAACCTCATCTTTTTGATGAGCAGTTATAGGCATTGGATAAACATTATTTTTAACATCATCCTCTACTTGTACACCTGGAGTATCTTGCAACTCGCTTCTTATATCACCTAAGTCAAAATCTCTTTTCAATTCTACATTCACCGATTCTGAATGACCACCTACCACAGGCACCCTAACTACTGTGGCAGTAACTTTGATAGCATCATCACCTAAAATTTTATGAGTTTCATGAACCAACTTCATTTCTTCGCTAGTGTAGCCATCATCATAAAAATCACCACCATGAGGCAAACAGTTTTTATCAATAATATGCGGATAAACTTTCTTTCCATCCACACCAGCTCTTTCATCTTCCATTTGCTTTAGTGCTGCAACACCAGTCCCTGAAACACTTTGATAAGTAGAAATCACCAATCTTTTTATGCCATACTTTCTATGCAAAGGCATCAAAGCCAAAACCATCTGTATAGTGCTACAATTAGGATTTGCAATAATCTTATCTTCTTTTGTCAATTCTGAAGCATTAATCTCCGGAACAATCAACTTCTTAGTCACATCCATTCGCCAAGCAGAAGAATTATCTATCACCGTAGTACCGTTAGCAGCAAACTTTGGCGCCCACTCCAAAGAAACGGTCCCGCCTGCAGAAAATATTGCAATTTCCGGCTTAGCATCTACCGCATCTTGTAAACCAACTACAGTAATTTCCTTTCCATTCCACTCAATCTTACTTCCTTTGCTTCTCTCAGAAGCGGCTAAAATCAATTCTGTAATTGGTATATTTCTTTCCTGCAATACCTGGAGCATCACATTCCCTACCATACCTGTGGCACCGACAACTGCTATCTTCATTTGTTTAATTTTACTTTTACAAATCTAATCAGTAAAATAATTTAATTTGTAATTTTTTATTATTTATCACTCACATTCAATCCCTATAACCAAAACATCATCAGTTTGAGGCTCTGTTTGTTGCCAATTCTTTAAATGATAATCCAAAAGATCCTTCTGCTCTTTCATTGGCGAAGAAAATGAATTTTGTAAGATTTCCTTTAATTGCGTTTTTTTCAACTTTTTATTTTTAGGGCCACCAAACTGATCCGCATAACCATCTGTAAACATATAAAACCTATCTCCTTTTTCTACATGGATAATATTGTTTTCAAAAGTTTTTCTATCATCATCATAGAATCCAATAGGATATCTTGATCCTAGAAATTCGGTCAATTCACCGTTTCTTATCTGAATCAAAGGTCTAAATGCTCCAGCAAAATGCAACTCCTTACTTTTCTTATAAAAAGTAACAAAAGCCAAATCCATCCCGTCTCTTGCCACGAGTTCGCCATCTTTTGACATCGAAACCAAAAATTCCCTGTCTAATCTAGCAAGTATTTCACTTGGATTAGTAAGTCCTTCTTTAATCACAATATTTCTGAGTAATGAATTTCCCACCACAGAAAGCAAAGCACCCGGAACACCATGCCCCGTGCAATCAATAGAAGACATAGTTACTATTTCATCTGTCTCAAAATACCAATGAAAATCTCCACTTACCACATCCTTAGGTTTATACAACAAAAATGCATCTGCAAAAAACTGTGAATACTTTTGCTCAGAAGGTAAAATCACTTCTTGCAATCTTTTGGCATAATTGAGACTATCTCCAATTTCCTCATTTTTCTCCGCAATGGCTATACTTTTTTGCTCTAAAGCAAATTCTATCCTTTTTTTATCTGTAATATCAGTTCCTATAGAGATTATATTACCATCTTTTGACAACGTAGTATTCCACAAAAACCACTTATAAGCCCCATACGAAGTCTTCACTTTTCTTTCTGTTTGAACACCTCCGGTGGTTTTGGTTAATCCAATACTATCTCCAACGGATGATTTTACATCTTGAGAACTCCCTTCTACAACAGTTTCTTTCCACCAGTTGTTACCCAACAAACTCTCCACTTCGAACCCTAATATTTTTTTGACAGAAGGACTTACATAAAGAACTTCACTTTTTGGATTTAAGACAAGTACGATGTTATTAATTTGTTCAAGGATTGCTATAATATTTTTCATAAAAAAAGGGAAATAAATGAGATAAAAGGGAATGGAGTAATAATAAGACGACTACTTATTACAATGCATAGACATCGCCCACCATTTATAGCAATATACCCTTGATATGTTTGAAAAAATTCTCATTTGGGCACAAATATAATATTTAAACCAATATTCAGAAAATATTTTATCTCCGCAACCTTCATTTCATTAAGGTATCGATTGATAGTCTAAGAGCAAATTTAACCACCGCCAATTTCAAATCATACGAATACCCCATCATTTTGGCATTAGCATCCTCCGAAATATGTAGGTATTTTGCAATTCATCGAAGATATATGCCCAAACTTTTTTTAAAATCCTTACATAACTCAGTTTTGAACATTTTAATATAAGTATCTTTGCCCTTTGAAACCTATGACTAACAATACTGAAGATATAATATGTGCGATATCATCACCTCCTGGTGTTGGAGCAATTGCACTTGTAAGATTAAGCGGAGCAAATGCTGTAAATTTGGTAAACCAAGTTTTTACTAAAGACATTTCAAACGCCAAGGGATATTCCGTACACTTTGGCAGCATCATGAAAAAGAATCAACCCCTTGACGAGGTGGTTGTAACCATCTTTAGAAATCCACACTCATTTACAGGAGAAGAAAGTGTAGAAATCGCCTGCCATGGTTCCTCTTTCATTCAGCAAGAATTACTTGCATTACTTATGGAAAATGGTGCAAGAATGGCCGAACCTGGTGAATTTTCTAAGAGAGCATTCTACAACGGAAAAATGGACCTTACTCAAACCGAAGCTATTGCAGACTTGATACATTCTGAAAGCGAAGGTGCGCATCGCCTTGCTATGCAGCAAATGAAAGGAGGAATAAGCAAAGAACTTGGCACGCTGAGAGATGAACTCATAAAATTTGCCGCTTTGGTTGAATTAGAATTAGACTTTGCCGAAGAAGATGTGGAATTTGCTGATAGATCAGAATTGATCACTTTGGTCAAAAATGTATTATCAAAAGTAAATAACCTTAGGGATTCATTTCAATTTGGTTCTGCCATCAAAGAAGGCGTAAATGTAGCAATCGTGGGAAAACCTAACGCTGGAAAATCTTCATGGTTAAATGCACTTAGTAATGACGATGTTGCTATAGTATCAGATATTGCCGGAACGACAAGAGACAAAATTGAGGTGCCGCTAATCTTAGAAGGCACAAAATTTAGGTTTATAGACACGGCAGGACTTCGAGAAACAGAAGATGTAATAGAAGGAATGGGAGTTGAACGTGCTAAAGATGTCATTTCAAAAGCAGAGATCATAATTTACATGTTTGATATTACGGAAATAAGCCATGACTACCTAGATGATGCAATAAACTATGTAAAAGACCTTAATAGTTCCGCAGAACTTCTACTAATTGGGAACAAATTTGACATTGCACCTCAATCTCCAGGTTTCTACGGGCATGAATACAGCCATTTCGCTAATTTGCATTTTGTTTCAGTCAGAAATAAAGAAAACATAAATTTTATCAAAAAAGAAATTGTTAGACAATTCAATAGTAACAAAATTAGCACAAGTGATATTGTTGTTACTAACGCAAGACATTATGAAGCCCTACGAAATGCCTCTATCGATTTAGAAAAATCTTTGCAAGGTCTCGAAAACAATCTTTCAGGAGATTTTGTTGCTATGGACATTAGGCAAGTAATTCACCATTTAGGAAGTATCACCGGAGAAATAACTCAAGACAACTTATTGGGTCATATTTTTAAGAATTTTTGTATTGGCAAATAATTCAACATTCCAAAAATCAACACACACCACATGAAGAATAAAGAGCCATATAAAAAACTAGCGATTACCATCACTAAATTCGCTACCTCCTCTGCTATTGCTACAGCAGTAGACATCTGTTTATTCATGTTTGTATTCTACCCAATACTCAACATCTTTCTAGCCGAATTTTTCTCTGGTTTTATCGGTATGATTATCAATTTTTACCTACAGAAAAAATATGTTTTCAAACTTAACAGAAATGCATACATCGCATTTTCGCTCTCAATTTTCTTCTCTCTTATTGCTTTGCTGATAGGGAGTTTATTAATGAAGGGATTAGTAACCATCCCAATTTTGGCTACTTACGTAATCATTCCAAAAATCATGGTTATTGGATTTAAATTCTTCTTTAATTTCTTTACAAAAAAATGGATATTTGAAAAAAAATAAATCAACGTTTTAACGCATACAATATAAAATAGTTATCACTATTCATTGCCTTAAATTCAAAAAGAACATCTATCTCCTCATAATTAACATATGGTGTTTTGTACGTCAAATAATAACCTAAGGAATCAACAGGCTGTTCTACATATTTCAAGACATTCTTGGTATACTTAGCATAGTAATACGGCAATTGATAAGGAATGGTAGGTGGAATAAATAAGGTATCATCATAATACTCCTTACCAAAAAGACTTACATTAGAGTGAATCGCCTCTCTCTTACCCGTCAAATAAATAATCCTACCGTCTACTTTCTCACACATTTCAGCAACAACACCCCTATACACCAATTCATTATCAAATTTTTCTTTTTGCGGGAGCACCAATGCATTATAAGCCAATCTCCCTAATAAAAGAGACAAGACAACAATCCATAACACATTTGCATTTCTATAATTAGTCCAAAAAACCAATCCAGCTCCTACCCCTAAAACTCCCAACAATACAGCAACCAAAATTTGCAACCAGTTCAAGTCCAACACAAACACTAACACAAACATTCCAACCCCAATCAAAGCAACGCCAATCCCACTAGGAATGGTAAAAAACTTTCTCAACTTCACTTCCTCCCATTTAACAACTGATAACGGTGACACTAGTAAAATTATAAGTAGCGGAAAAAACATGTAAACATATCTCGCTCTAACATCTGGAGCCGTCCAATATATCAAGATATTGGAGATAAAGATGATTACAACAAATTTCAATAAATCATTTTCCCAGACAAATTTTCGAACAGGCTTGTAGAAATATAAGGGAAACAACAAGGTCCAAGGCATTAACTTACCGAACAACATCCCTGGAAAAGCCACAAGAGAACCAATGATATCCAAAACACCAAATTCATTGGCCGATCGCTGAGAAGTTTCTTTAAACTGTCTAACTAGAAAACCTACCGCATCTGCACTTTGATTATATTGCCACAAATATCCGCCTACAATTAGCGTTAACAAAAGTACCCCCATTAAATGCTGCCAAGAAAAAAGTTTCCAAAACTTTTTAGTAAATGTAAAATAAGCCAACAAACTGATTGCTTGAAATGCCAGAGAAGGTATTCCCTTTGTCAGAAAACCAATTGCAGTTAGCAAATAGGACAATAAAAAGAGTTGCAAAAACTGTTCTTTCTTTCGATAGTAATAAATCACAAAAAACTGAACAACAGTAAGCAACATATAAAACAAATCAATCTCACCAGCATTTACACTTCCATAAAAAAGCAAATCTGCTGACGACAAGAACGCAAACGCACCTAAAAGCGCCAAATTCTCAGAAACGATACGCTTCATCACTATAAAAACAACACCTCCAGTTAACAAAAAAGAAAGTGCTCCTGGCAATCTAGCCACCCATTCGGAATAACCAAAAACCGACATAAAAGCCGCTTGAATCCAATTAAAAACAGGGGGTTTATTATAGTAAACCTCACTGTGAATATGAGGCACAATCCATTCTCCAGATTCTAAGATTTCAAAAGAAACAATTGCACGCCTAGGTTCTTCTGCATTGAGCTCTAATAAATTATTAAAGCATAATACATCTACAAGCACCAAGGCAATAGCCGCAAGTAGCAACCATTTAAAATTGACAGAACTTAACAATTCATATTTCCCAAAAATCTTATTCGATTTTACCACATTCATATTATCCCCAAAGGTAAGTATGTCAAACAAAAAATAAACAAAAAAAAAGAATCTCTAATGAGATTCTTTTCTATTTCATGCGTTAATAAATTAAGGCCATTCTTTAGGCGCATCCTCTTCCTTATCTCTCACCACCTTGGCCACAGTAAAACATGCGGTCAAACTAAAAAGATAAGACATTACAAAAAATCCTTTGGTCTGGATATCTGCCTTAAACAAATATAGACCTAGTAAGGTTCCAATCACTGAGATTACGAAAGCAATCCAAGCTAATGCAAAAAATGCATTTGTGTTTCTAGGTTTTGTACTCATAACATTTTGTTTTATGATTTGAGTGCTAAGTAAAAGCATTGATAAAAAATAAAACGTGTCACATTTTAAACATACGTACTTTAAATTACTCACAACAAATGTTAACACATAAGAACAACAACAAATAGAATACACAAAACCGTACTACAAACTTATCACACTCCATACTTTTTCATCATCATAACAAAATACACAAATGATGACAGCAATAGCAGAACAAGTGACGGTAAACCAATCCAAAAATCATAATCTCCCTTAATTTTATAATTATTAAACACGAAGACCATTCCCAGCAAGATTACCGCTGGAGTTATTATACCCGCATACAACAAACCTTTCATCAATTTATCATACAAGTTTTCGCTTTTTTCAATTTTCTTATGCAAATCATACGGAAAAGGCACATCATCACAAATTCTTGCTACATACTCTAGATAATCTTTATCAGATTTTTTCAGTTTTAGTATGTAATTTGATTTTGGAAATTGCAAAACAATCTTAAAATCATCTTTTCGTATATTATTACGAAGTATATCTGCGGGAATTTTAAAATACAACTGTGTAAAATTGACCTTTTCGCTATAGGTCCTTGTTTCTCTTGAATCACTCCTATCCGTATAAGAAGACGTAGCCACAAAAGAACCATTAAATAAATCGTAACACTCAAAAGCATTATCACCAATTTTCATATGAATCAAATCAGGACGCTTCAATCTTGTACGATACGCTTTCGCAGTAAACTTCAAGTAATTAATTTTAGAATTGTTATCTCCAAGTGACGATGATATAAATCTTTGCCCAGAAACTGTCAACTTAATTGAGGATGCGACCCCACCCAACCAAGGCCCTCTAAATTTCATAGGCCTTAAGTAAGTCACTTCATGACCTCTTAATTTCTCCGTTACAAGAATCTTCTTAAGACCTTTCACAATAAAACCATAATTATTTAACGCCTAAACTTTCTTTAAATTCTTTCTTTATATGTTTTGGTGAAACCACTTTAACAACATCCTTTAATTGCTTAAGCTTTTTCAAAAATTTATCAGTGTTGGATAACTTATATTGCAATACTAGATTTCCATTTTTCTTTTCTTCCTTGATTTTTTGTGACTTATGAAGAGGCTTCTTTAAAACTTTATCTTTTTTAGATTTATCTAATTCGATAATAATTTTATCTGTTTGCGGCATTTCACTTGGAAACTCTGCCAAATTTGTTAAGTCTTTTAAATGCTCTATGCTTTTTTGAAATGCATTATAAAAATCAAACCCATTGTATTGCGCAATAGTATCAAGACTTTCTACAATCAACCTTTTATCATGGTCGGTCATGGCTAACTTCGTTATAGAAAAATCATCATCCGTATAGCGATAAAATTTCCTTTCATATACTTCTATTGGCGCACTGTATCCCATCTCAGAGCTCCTCATCATCTGAATATCCAACTGTACAGATCTTTTACTAATCACTACTTCTCTTCCTTCCAATTCGCTCAAAGCCTTTGAACAGGCTGCGATTAAATCATCCAAACTCCATCTTGACTTTCTATCTTGTAGACATTTATCAATTGTTTTGAACCTAATAAGTGTGTTTCTATTTTGTGCCATACTACAATTATATAAAATTACTTCATTCTATGCAAATAGACTGCGCACAAAGTTAAAGGTGATACTTTAATTATTCAACACAAAATCATCAAGCAAAATACTTGTTGGATCATTCTTATATGAATTTGCAGAAGAAGAAGTTTTAGGCTCGCTTAAATCTGGTAAACTAATACTATTTGCAGGTTCAAGCACCCTTCCTACTTCATCATTAGTGGCGTAAGTTACATTGGAATTAACCACTTCTTTTGCTGGAACTTCCACGTACTTAATGATCTCCACAACTACAGGTTTGTCCACATACTTAACAAAAGTGTCTTTGACAATTTTAGTCTCAACTACAGTATCTACTTGCGTTACATACTCTATAACTGTTTCTTTTTCCATCAAAGAATTATCAGGTCTCGCAAACAAAAACATGAGAAGAATAGTAGCAGCCACCGCCAGTAGCGTCTGGTATATTGGTGCTTTCTTAAACCAAAAAGAAGTTGCTGCGCCACTTGTTGCAAGCAACGGTGGTGCTACTAATTTTCTATCCTCCTCATAAATATGATTGGCGTTGGTAATTATTTTTCGTTGTAAATCGTATTCATTCTCAGATGAGAAGGATAAGACAAATGCTTTCTCCTTTTCAGTCAATTCAGTAAATTTTTTCTCTTCCAATAAAGATTGAAATCTTAATTCCTCTGTATTTAAATGCTTATCCATAATTCAACTTATTTTAAATAATTGATCCCAATTCTCGGGTGCGTAATCCTTCAATTGCTCACTAATTTTTTTGGTTGCATAAAACAACCTTGACTTTACTGTTCCCAAAGATGCCTCAGATATTTCTGCGATTTCCTTTAAACTGAACTGCTCTTGATACCTCAATATAAAAACCACTTTGTGATGATTATCCAATTGATGAATGGCACCTCTAAGCATCTTTCTAAACTGCTTCCTATGCAATACATCATCTGAGTTCATACCTAGTTTAGAAAGTTCTAGTTCACTATCCCCCACCTCTTGAAGTAATGGTTTCCTAAAAGACGTCATACACATATTACTGGCTATGGTAAAAACCCAGGAGTAAAACTTCTTATTGGTATCAAACTGATGCTTCTTCTCAATAACCTTGACAAATAAATCTTGCAAAAAATCTTGCGATTTTTGCTCATCACCATTAAACATCTTAAAGAAGTACCCCAGCAACCTATTGGCATAACGACTATACAATTCGGCAATGGCTTTCTCATTGTTTTTATCAATGAAAACACGCATCAATTCCTCATCGGATACATTACTAATATTTGATTTGAAAATCCTCAAACTACTACTCTTGAATCACCTCCATTAACACTCTAAAACCAACTCCTGGATCTGGACCAGTATATTTTTGTGATTTATCAAATTTGCTTTCTTCAAAGGAATGGTACCAAGAACCACCTTTAGCAATCCCTTTTTCATCAATCATTTCTGCGGCATTTCCCATTACACAATAAAAACCTTTGTCATTAGGATTGTAGGAACTTACTTGTGCTGTATGAAACGCTCCATCACTATAATAATCTCCATCTGCAACTTTTAGGTTAGCCAAAAAACACCCTTTTTCATTAGCTACCTTATCATCAGGGAAACATGTTTTATCGGTTGCTCCACCTGGAATAGCAATCAGTCGCCACTCACTTTTAGTAGGCAATCTAAAAACCACCTGAGTGTATGTACGCTTCCTTTGAGTATTGTATTGTGCGGTAAGCCATTTACAATATTCTACTGCTGCTTCATGACTAATATTTACAACTGGATAATTATCGTATGCTGGATGCCAATGGTAATTTTCTACCATAGGATCATTGTAAGCATGCCTAAATCTCTCCTTCCATTGTGTACTATCATAAATACATCGTTTGTACAACTCATCGTTTCTACTTCTTTTCAAGTTGTTTAAAAAACTTCTATAATCTAAATTGCTCACTTCTGTTTCGCTTGCCCATATGTTTCCAGAGACATTCCTCATCTTCTTTTCAAGTTGCTTCGTATTCATAAGCATGGTTATGTACCTTGACTGCGTTGAAGATTTATCTTCATCATCTAACAAACTGGATATTTCTGTTTGCTGCCCAGTTCTTTCACTAACAGAGATTATCAACTGTAACAAGTCTGCTTGTTTTCCTCGCTCTTCACTTTGCGTATAGTGTTTGTACAACTTCACCATCATTGGTAAGTACAATGCATCCATTCTATCTGCTACACCATTTCCAATGTTGTATGAAAATACTTCTTTCAGGTGATCCAATAAATAGCGGTGCTCGTAGTTTCTTTTTATGATAGAAACATTGTCAATATTTTCTTTGGTGTATTTATAAGATAATCCAACAAGAACCAACTCTTCTGACCACTTATCAAACTGCTGCATTGCAGAACCCGAAACATAAACAGGACCTTTTTTATAGTTAATTAGAATATGCTCATACAACTTCACTCTCATTGCATTATATTCTTCCTGAGTCTTTGCCTTTGTCAGATCAATAATCAATTCAGGAATTCCTAATTTAGCAAATAACTTATTTCTGTAATCATCTATTTGAATAAGGTAAGTATTTATATTCTTTACGTCCTTTCTAAAATTCTTTTCTTCTTGAACAACCCAAATTGGATAGGTATCATTATCTCCTGCAGAAAAAATAATGGCATTTTGATCCACTTCTGACAATATATTATACCCCCAATTCAAAACCGAGGCTGCCAATTCATTCGCGACAAAATACTTCTTACAAAATTTCGAGTAATTCTCGTAGTCTTGCTCAGTTTCGTAGTGCGTCATTAAATCAACAAAAGTACGTGGGTCATTTGGATTTATTTGATAAGCTTTTTCGAGAAACTTAAACTCACTCTTTTCATTTCCAGCACTCCACCATTTGAGATGATTAGCTTCAAAACTATTGGGAACCTCTTTATAAGCATCCTCTACAATCTGAATACAAAGGTCTTGATATGATTTTTGTTTTTCGGGGTTAGAGTGAGACAAATTCCTCATTGCCCTATTGGCTGCGTAGTAATTATACCATGCATTAGCATTCTTACTATCTTTCTCTACTTCTTGTTTCCAAAGATTTGCCTGCGTTTCATACCAACTGAACTCCTGTCTATCTTTGACAATACTATAGACTGTTTGTGGCTTTTGAGCTAGACATCCAATATAAACCATCAGTAATATAAGTGAACTTAATATTTTCATTTTGTTTTTAATTAAAGAGAACTTCAGCGCTTTCATTCTTTGTGTTGGAGGTATTACTCAAAAGTTCACCAAAGGTTCAAAAGCCATTTGATATTTTTTTAAAAATAAACAAAAACACACGCTTAAGTGTTATAGAATTATGAAAATACGAAGATTAATCATTTTTACGATTCTCAATTTTTCCGCTCTGGGAATAGGAGCATACTTAATGAATGGAGAAACAACTGGCGAATGGTACAACAACCTCAACAAAGCACCTTGGACGCCTCCAGGATGGGTTTTTGGCACGGCATGGTTTTCTATCATGCTATTTTTCTCAGTTTATATGTGGGAAGTGTTTGAAAAAACCAAACCAAAAAACAAGCAGTTATTTATATCACTCTATATTATTCAACTAGCATTGAACATAATGTGGAATCCCATCTTTTTTGGTTGGCACATGATGTCACTGGGACTCGTTGTCATTTCATTATTGACAATACTGATTCTCTACTTTCTGATTAAAGGATTTAAAACGAAATGGTATTATGGACTCTTGATGCTTCCATATTTTATTTGGATGTGTATTGCTACATCATTAAATGCCTATGCTTTGTTTAACAATTAAACAGCCTGACCAATCTTTTTAAACCAGCTCATCCAAGCCACATTACCCCACCCCTTTCCAAAGCGAACAATTATCATGTTTTTAGAGGGATTCACATACATTAACTGACCGAGATGTCCTTGCGCAGCATAATTCAAAACATTAGAGCCGAATTCAGTTCGTTCCATCATCCACCATTGATTTTGGTATTGAGTGTATTGCTCACCCGGGTCTAATTGCACTGATTTCCTCACCCATTCTTCAGGAACAACTTGCGTCCCTTCAAAATTGCCCATCGCTAAATACAACTTAGCAAATTTGGCAAAATCTTCTGCTACACCGTTAATACAGCAAAAAGCTTTTTCACGTCCTTTTTTTCTATCTACTGACCAAGACGCATCGTGAGCAGTTCCAATTTTAGACCAAATCTTTTCTTCGCAATACGAACTAATATTTTGACCCGTTGCTTCTTCCAAAATCACACCTAATAGTTCCGTAGCAATGCTAACATATTCAAACTTTTCACCTGGTGCACCTTTAATCTTTAAGTTACTAATGTGACGATCTAAATTACGTCCATAATAGCCAACAGCTACATTCCCAAAAGGATCATAATAACTCTCATTGTAATCAATTCCAGTTTTCATATCCAACAAATGTTGAATAGTTATTTTCTCAAAACCTTCATTCTTAAACGACTTGATGTAATTTGTAATTGGTTCGTCTAGACTTTTAATCTTCCCTTCATTCAAAGCAATTCCTACCATTGCAGAAATAACGGACTTAGACATTGAAAAGGAAGATACCCAATCTGTCTCTTCCCAATTCGGAGCAAAATATTGATATTTAATGGTATCATTCTGAATCACCATAAAGGCAACCGTTTTGTTATCTTTATGGTACTGATCGAGTTCTTCGCGAGAACTATACTGAGCATTTGTCAACTCCGAAAACATAAAATCATCAACTATAACTTTGGCAAACTCATAAGGCTTTTCACTTGCCCCAATTGGTCGTTCTTGAAATTTTTTGAAATCTCGAAGATTAGCAAAATTGTACACAAAAAACCTACCTACATGACAGGAAGTGACTGTAAACACCAATAAGATTAAAATGGAAATACTTTTTCTCATGCGAGTAAATTTAGAGATTTTTATTTCACTTAATACAATCAATTAAAAAAGATTGTAAATCCCTTGTTCGGGTCAACTCCAATGAGAGAATAAAATCATGATACCAATTCATCATTGCACGAATGGCTTCTTGGTCACACTTATCACCATCAAAATGAGAGACGAACAAATTATAAACATGATCGCCCTTTATCATCTTCACCACTGACTTATTTCCATTTTTAAAGGTTGTTATAAGTTCATATTCTGCAATGCTTTCTTCAGGCAAAGATATTTGCTGAAAAGTCAATTTAATTTCAAGATTAGCAAATCTAATTATCCTATACTTGCTTCCCTCCCCATTCAATAGCCAACGCCTCATAATCCCACTGTAATCTTCCTCTGCGGTGAGGAGAATTAACTCCCAAAGTTTATAATTCTCTTGTTTAGCCCATTGAAAAGCCTGTGAAACATCTTCCTCATTTTCACTTTTAAATAACTCAACTTTTCTGCTATGAGTATTTTTATTCACCCTTTGTAATTTCTCTTTGAGATAATTTTCCAGATAATCTGTTTCAAGATTGGAGGTGTCAAAATCAGTAAATAACAGATTTGCATAAAACTCGCTTTCCTCCTTCCAATGGTTGGGATGAATAAAACTCCATGCCATAGGTGACCAACAGACTACTTCATTTAAATTAATAGAGGGCCTTACATATTCATCTTTTGACTTCTTTTCTAGTATTACTTCCAGGTAAGTAGAGTTTTCCACTTCCATTGGATCACTGGCATATGAATAGGCTCTAAATCTTAATCTTAGATTTCCAAAATCATAAGTTAAAGATGTAAAATCTTCTTTGTAATATTCTGCAACAGGTGGATACTTATTAAGAAAATGATTTTGCTTTCTATTATTCAAACTTTCTTCCTTTTCCATCGCTGTATTTACTATTACGGACTCTTTTTCATTGCTTATTTTCGGCTCAAAATATTGTCCAATTTTAAGTTTCATTTGAGGCCCCCCGATTACATCTTCAAATTCCAAAAGCGCCTGATTAGAAAAAAGTCTCAATGTAAATTTATATGCATCAAAGGGGCTTAAATCTATATTCAAATTGGTTTTGAACCATTCGTTGATTTCATTAGAATCAGTGAATACAGTTTTTTTATCAATAATTTTTTTTAAATTATTAAAAAAAACAAAACTACAGACCTGCTTGTATCCGTGCTTACGATTACTCGTTGGCATTTCCGAACGAATCATATCACCTATTATGACTGATGGAGTGCTATTGAGAAATCTAAAACAATACTGCAAACTTGTTACTAACTTACTTCCTCTTGATAAGTTTTCAATTGCATGATAAATAGACCTAGGACAAGACATTTCAAACGTCCATCCCAAATCAAACAAATGACTTTTATTTTCTGCCGCAAACTTGATATGGAAATCACGAATAGCATCCTTTACCTGTCGATCTCTTGCTATTCCAATCCACAACCACAAAGCGATGCCAATTCCAACCATGGCAATCATCATTTTTTTAGGACTGAATCCCATATCTTCATACGCAATACTACTGTAGACTGCATCAAAAAGGTTAAGAATGGAAAATATCACCAATAGAAAAACAAATGGATAAGTGCACCATTTAAGAAATGAACTAGTATACTTTGGTGCATTGATGAGCAAATTCCAAAAGTCAAAAGAAGGCAATGCTTCGATATCATTTTTGAATATATCCTGAAAATTATTTTTTGACTGCATTTACCTCAAAGGTAAAAATCAAAAATTAAAGTAATTCTTTTGCTTTTTCAATAGCTTTTTCAATTCCATCAGCATTTTTACCGCCAGCAGTTGCAAAGAATGGCTGACCACCTCCACCTCCACCAATTTCTTTGGCGAGTTCTCTAATTATATTTCCTGCATGTAAGTCTTTAGCCGCAACCAAGTCATCTGAAATCATAATAGTAAGCAAAGCTTTAGGTCCATCATAACTTCCAATGATTAAGAAGAAGCTCTCTAACTGTCCTTTAATTTGATAAGCAATATCTTTTACGCTTCCTGCATCCAGCGCCACTTTAGTGCTGATAAAATTAACACCATTAATGACCTCAATTGATTTTAGTAAATCATCTTTGAGACTTGCCGCTTTTTCCTTCTTAGACGCTTCAATTTCTTTTTGTAGCCCTGCATTTTGCGTCAACAAATCTTCGATTGCTTTTTGAATATTCTTTGGGTTTTTAAGCATCAACTTGACCTCTTCCAATATTGATAATTGGTCATTAATGTATTGATCTGCAGCAGTAGAAGTGATAGCCTCAATTCTTCTTACACCTGCTGCAACAGAACCTTCACTAATTATTTTAAAATTACCTATTTGAGAAGTACTTTTCACATGAATACCACCACACAATTCTTTTGACTCACCGAATTGAATCATCCTCACTACATCTCCATATTTCTCACCAAAAAGCATCATAGCACCTGCTTCTTTTGCTTTTTCAAGTGGCATATTTCTAAACTCTTCCAATGGATGATTACTTCTTATTTCAGTATTCACCAGTTGCTCTACCTTTTGTAGTTCTTCATCTGTGACTTTACTAAAATGAGAAAAATCAAAACGCAAAGACTTATCCGTCACCAAAGATCCTTTTTGCTCCACATGATCACCTAGTACCGATTTTAATGCTGCGTGCAACAAATGCGTTGCACTGTGATTATTAGCAGTGGCATTTCTTTTTGTCTCGTTAACAACAGCATGGAAACCTTGTGACACATCTGCTGGCAACTTCGGAGCATAGTGTAAAATAAGGTTATTTTCCTTCTTAGTGTCTACAATTGAAAACTTCTCACCATTAGCTTCTATATAACCTTGGTCGCCAATTTGCCCTCCACCTTCTGGATAGAATGGCGTATAGTTAAACACTAATTGATAAGCTTCTTTATCTTTAACAACAACTTTTCTGTATCTTGTAATATGCACTGTTCCTTCGGTATAATCATAACCGATAAACTCTTCTACATCATCTTTCTTTACAACAATCCAATCAGACGTATCTACTTCTGCCGCTTTTCGGGATCTGGACTTCTGCTCTTCAAGTGCTTTATCAAAACCTTTTTGATCAATACTCATTTCGTATCCTCTAGCAATCAAGTCGGTTAAATCAATTGGAAAACCAAAAGTATCATACAGTTCAAATACGGCATCACCAGGGACTACTTTCTTGCCTGCTGCATTAAGATCAATACATATTTGATCAATTCTTTTCAATCCAGTTTCTAAAGTTCTAAAAAAAGAAATCTCTTCTTCTCTGATCACTTTTTCAATCAATGTTTTTTGATTAATCAACTCAGGAAAAGCCTCTCCCATTTGACTTGCCAAAGTAGGCACCAAACGACATAAAAATGGTTCTTTCAAATTTAACGTCTGATAACCATATCTAACTGCTCTTCTTAAAATTCTTCTAATCACATATCCAGCACCAGTATTACTTGGCAACTGTCCATCAGCAATGGAAAATGAAATTGCCCGGACATGATCTGCAATCACACGCATAGCAATATTAACTTGCAACGCTTGTTTGTGATCGTTTTCTCCCACAGGCTTATAACTCAACCCAGAAAGATCTTCAATTTTACTAATAAGTGGCGTAAAAATATCTGTATCATAATTTGAGGTTTTTCCTTGCAGAGCCATGGCCAACCTTTCAAACCCCATTCCCGTATCAATATGTTTATTCTTCAAAGGGACAAGACTCCTATCTTTCAACCTATTGAACTGCATAAATACATTGTTCCATATCTCCACAACTTGCGGATGATCTTGATTAACTTCTAACTTTCCGTCTTTAAGCGCTCTTTCTTCATCTGGCCTTAAATCAATATGAATTTCAGAACATGGACCACAAGGACCAACATCTCCCATTTCCCAGAAGTTGTCTTTTTTATTCCCCATCAAAATTCTATCTTCCGCTATATATTGCTTCCAAATATCAAATGCTTCTTGATCATACTCAAGCCCTTCAGATTTATCTCCCTCAAAAACCGTTACATACAATCGATCTTTGGGTAATTTATACACTTCAGTTAGTAATTCCCACGCCCATTCAATGGCTTCTTTCTTAAAATAATCGCCAAAAGACCAATTACCCAGCATTTCGAACATTGTATGATGATAAGTATCAACACCCACCTCTTCCAAATCATTGTGCTTACCAGAAACCCGCAAACATTTTTGTGAGTTAGCAACTCTTGGATATTTAATTTCTGAATTACCTAAAAACAAATCCTTGAACTGATTCATTCCTGCATTATTAA
>JBFHGR010000072.1:0-18280 GCA_041583015.1 Parvicella sp.
AAAGACTTAATTTTTAATTTGGTCATGCAATACCTGCAAAACATGGAGGATACCGAAGAGGTTACCCAAGATGTTTTTGTTACGGTATACCAACAATTGGAAACATTTGAAAACAAGTCTAGCATTACTACATGGATATATAAAATTGCTATCAATAAATCTCTAGACTTCATCAAAGCAAAGAAAGCCAAGAAGCGTTTCGCATTTATGACTTCTATTTTTGGAGATAAGGATGGCGAAGTCAAATATGACCGTCCAAATTTTAATCATCCTGGTGTTTTAATGGAGCAAAAAGAAGAATTATCCATACTTTTTGGACACATCAATAATTTACCTGACACCCAAAAAACAGCACTAATACTACACAAAATTGAAGGTAAGTCTCAACAAGAAATTGCGGAGATTATGGAAACAACCCCCAAAGCGGTAGAATCTCTTGTTCAGAGAGCCAAAACAAATTTGAAGAAAAAATTAAAACAATAACGAAGGAAAAGAAAAATTGCTTCGTCTAAATAAACAAGACTGTGAAAAACATGAAAAATATAGATCCAATAAATGCCCTTGATAACATCCAAAAAGTGGATGCTCCTGAGTTTATGTTGACTAGAATTTACGCCAAAATAGATAGTCTCAAAGAAATTGAAGTTAAGCCAAGTATCGCGTGGTCCTTGATAGGAACATTTGCACTTGTTGTCGTAATTAATGCTTTTGTGATGGTCAAATCTAATAAGACAAATAGTAGTCAAGACATTGTTACAGAAATGGGAATGAACACTAATAATTCAATTTATTAATCATGAGCAAAGTTAGATTACTTACCATATTATCCATTGGATTGTTAATTTGCAATATAGTTTTAATTACATTCTTAATTCTAGGCAGACCCCATCATCCTGGTCAATTCGAAGGACCTAAAAAAATGATTGTAGAAAAGTTAGCTTTTGATGAGGACCAAATTAATGCCTATGATAAATTAATCAATTCTCATCAAAAAACTATTGCGGATTTTGACACTGATATCAGAACTTTAAAAAAAGAACTTTACGCACTGCTTGTGGATGATGAATCTGATTTAAAACGAAATGAAATTATTCAAAAAATCGCTGAAATTCAAAAGGAAATTGAATTGAATCATTTTAAACATTTTCAAGACATTAAAGCACTCTGTAAAGAGGATCAAATTGAAAAGTTTAACAATTTAAGCAAAGATTTATCCAAAACATTTGCTCCGCCTCATCATAAGAAACCTTGAAGTTTAAGCCTATCATAGTGTTTTTACTTTTTATAAGTACCCTTACAAATCTTAGTCAAGATTCTTTACTACTCCACTTTGCTCCTACTTGGAATGGAACTCCCGTTAAATTAAACACTAGTTACACCACAGATGATAAGGTTTTCATTGAAATTGCTCAATTAAAGTTCTACATCTCCAACATAAGCACTTCAAAATCAGAAGATTTACAGAATTATCACTTATTTGATTTAACTAACACTCCCAGTCTTTCATTTAAGATTCCTGCACATAAAGCATCACAATTGAGTTTTAATCTAGGAATTGACAGCCTTACAAACATGCAAGGCGTACAAGGACAAGATTTAGATCCAATGAAAGGTATGTACTGGACTTGGCAAAGTGGTTATATCAATGTAAAACTCGAAGGATTCTACAGCAAAGAATTTACTGGTGAAGAAGAATTTACTTTTCATTTGGGAGGATATTCAGGAAATAAAAACGCCATCCAAAAAGTTGAATTGGCAATCAATCCAAAGCAAAAAGAAATTTTCATTGAAATGAATTTAGCCACATTTTTCAATCAGATCAATGTAATAGAGCAAAACACAATAATGTCACCAAGTGTGAAAGCAGTAGAAATGTCAAAAACAATGGCTGAGATTTTCTCAGTTGAGCGCAAATGAAACAACTCTCAACGTTGACAATTCTCGCCTTCTGCTTGGTGGCTTTTTCTTTCCTTCCAGAGGAACTTTTCCAAACACCCGAAGGTTGGCCTGAACCAAAATACAACTTTGCAGAGAATCCGTTAACTGAAGAAAATATCTTACTGGGTCGAGCATTATTTCATGATCCTATTCTATCCAAAGACAATACTATTTCGTGTACGAGTTGTCATTCTCAATATTCTGCATTTACGCATATAGACCATAAGCTTAGCCATGGCATTGATGACAGAATAGGTACGAGAAATGCTCCTGCACTCATGAACCTTGCTTGGCAAGATAAATTCATGTGGGATGGTGCTATTGTAAACCTTGACATGCAATCTTTGGCTCCTATCTCCCACCCCGATGAAATGGGAGAAAACCTCGCTCACATTGTGACCAAATTGCAAGGGTCAAAAATTTATCCAGCATTGTTCAAAGATGCCTACGGAGATACTTCCATCACCGGTGAAAGAATACTTAAATCTTTGTCACAATTTATGCTCACCATGGTGAGCAGCAACAGTAAGTATGACAAAGTAATGCGCAATGAAGCCCAATTTACAGCACAAGAGCAAAAAGGCTACCAACTATTCGTCAAAAATTGTGCTTCCTGTCATAAAGAACCTTTATTTACAACTAATGATTTTGCTAATAACGGTTTACCAATTGATACTATTCTGCAAGACTTCGGTAGAATGAAGATTACAGAAAACAGTAGCGATAGTTTATTATTCAAAATTCCAACACTACGTAATATTGAATTCTCTTATCCGTATATGCATGATGGTAGGTTTAACTCCTTAAATGAAGTTCTGTCTCATTACCAAAATGGTATACAACATTCTTCCACTTTGAGTCCCGAACTTCAAGACAGTTTATCTATTTCACCAAATGACAAGGTGGATATCATTGCTTTTCTATTGACTTTATCAGACAAAGAATTTTTATTCAATAAGAAATTTAACTATCCAAAAGAAATTTTCTTCCCAGTTGCGAAGGATTAATACTTTAACTCCGTCTAAGAAAATAACCTAATTAAAAACTATGAAAAAATTAATACTAGCAGGACTTGCAACAACAGTTGCTTTAGCAAGTTTTACTGCACAAACTAACCCAGCAATTACGGATTGGCTAATCAATACTACAGGTATAACCGCTCGTCATTATGTAGAAGGAAACTCAACTCCTATTAATGATACCGACCCTGCAAATGTTCAGTCTGTTCAATACTCAAGTGATTATTCATATATCAGTGCGAGTGGACTACCTTCATATATTATTGGGCCATATTTAGATGGAAATCCTGCATTAGGAACGGACAATGAACATATTTTTAAAATTCCATTAAACCCTGTTGAAAACACTGGAACATTAACCTCTACACCTTTAGGGGCTATTGGGGTATTTATTAATGGTGTACCTATGTATGACTACAAAGATGGGGCTTCCTATTCAAGTTCGGCTGGTGATGACGATCAAATGTCGGGAGATGGCGTTTGGAATCGAAACGCTATTTTAGCTGAAAATGATGGTTTTGACTGTGCCAAAGGACATCCTTCTCCTATTTTTAGTGGGGGCGGTGGTCCTGGTGGTGGTCCAGGATCTACATTAGAAGGAGGAACTTATCATCATCATCAAAATCCTACAGCCTTCAATTTAGACTTAGTTGAGTTGTCAGATATATGCGATTTATATTTAGCGGATGGTCTATACGCAATCAATACCTCTGAACATTCTCCTTTAATCGGTTATGCTTTTGATGGTTTTCCAGTATATGGAGCATATGGTTATGACAATGTGAATGGTACAGGAGGAATTGTAAGAATTGAATCCAGTTATCAAGAAAGAAATATCACAGAGAGAACACATTATGCAGATGGAACAGATGTGACTGATGGCCCTGCAGTAAGTACTACTTTCCCTATTGGACACTACAGAGAAGATTATGAATACATTGCTGGTTCTGGTCATTTAGACGAGCACAATGGTAGATTTTGCGTAACACCAGAATATCCAAATGGCATCTATTGCTATTTTGCTACAGTAGATGCTAATCATAATTCTGCTTATCCATATATGGTAGGACCTCAATATTATGGAACTGTGACAGGAGGAACTGTTACTACTATATCAGAATCCGTGGAAACATATAACGCTCCTGTGTCCGTAAGTGAATTAAACGTTGACAACATAGAAGTTACGGTTTTTCCTAATCCTGCATCCGATTTAATCGCAATACAATTAGACAATACTTTCCTATCTAATGTGCAAATTGAACTTTACGACATGAATGGTAAGTTAGTAAAAAACATGACACTATATCAAGGTAGTACAATTTCGTATTTTGATACAAGAACACTATATTCTGGTGAGTACATTATAAAAGTTACTTACGGCAATCAAACTGTAACAAAAACTGCAGTAATTCAAAAATAATTTGAGTTTTAATTTAAGGTGGTTAAGGGAAGTTTAATAAGCTTCCCTTTTTTTATGCATTATAAAATGTAATTTTATACCATTGATTTAATATAAATACAAATGTCCGAACAATTAAATAACCCACTTCATGGAGTGAAACTCAAAGACATATTAGAACACCTTGTAAATGAATTAGGTTGGGATGAGATGGGGATGAGAGTAGATATAAGATGTTTTAATTACGAGCCCTCTATCAATTCTTCTTTAAAATTTCTCAGAAAAACTCCGTGGGCAAGAGCCAAAGTAGAAGAAATGTATTTGGAAACTTTAAAGTAACACAGGCTAAATAGCAGTATCTTTGTGTCATGTCAAATTTCAAAAATCAAAAAAGCATCCTTGCCAAATTAGGAATCACAGCATTGAATCCGATGCAGAAGGAAGCACAGCAAGAAATACAAAACAATAGTGAAACAGTCTTGCTTTCACCCACAGGAACAGGTAAGACATTGGCCTTTTTACTTCCTATTATTGCAGAACTAAACCCTGCTATTGAGGAAGTACAAGCGCTAATTATTGTCCCTACAAGAGAATTGGCTATTCAGATAGAGCAAGTTATCAGAGACATGGGAACTGGATTTAAAACCAATGCTGTCTATGGTGGTCGTTCTGGTTCCAAAGATAGAATTGAACTAAAACATAGACCCGCCATTTTGATTGGAACCCCAGGTAGATTAGCCGATCACTTTTACAGAGAGGAATTTGACACAAAATTTATTAAAACTTTAGTCCTTGATGAATTTGACAAATCATTGGAGATAGGTTTTGAAAACGAAATGATTGACATACTTGACAGTCTAACACATTTGAAAAAGAAAATTCTTACCTCAGCAACGTTTGGCGTAAAGATTCCCAAATTTGTAAAACTTCAAAACCCTAAACAAATAGATTATTTAGATGAAGAAGGACCTAGATTAAACATCTACAAAATTGAAGCATCTGAAAAAAACAAACTAAAAACATTAGTCAAAACTCTTAATCAAATTGGGAATCAACCCGGCATAATATTCTGTAATTTTAAAGACTCAATTGCAGAAGTAAGCGACTATCTATCTAGCAATAACATAGACCACACATTCTTCCATGGTGGCATGGAGCAAATAGATAGAGAAAGAGAATTGCTTAAATTCAGAAATGGAACTTATCAATTACTATTAGCAACAGATTTGGCAGCTAGAGGAATTGACATTCCAGAAATTACATTTATCATCCACTATCAATTACCACACAAGGAGGAAGAATTTACCCATAGAAATGGTAGAACAGGTAGAATGAAAAAAGAAGGTAATGCATATGTGCTTTATCATGAGTCAGAAAGACTTCCTGAATTTATCGAACCATACAAAAACATAAATTTTGATGAAACGATAGGTTGGTACCCAACAGCATGGGCAACACTTTATATTTCTGGAGGAAGAAAAGACAAGATTTCCAAAGGCGACATTGCCGGTTTACTTTTAAAGCAAGGAAACTTAACAAAAGATGAACTAGGAATTATTGAGTTAAAACAAGATTGCGCTTTCGTGGCTGTAAAAAGAGAAAAACTAGATCAAGCTATTGACTTGACCAATAACACCCGATTAAAAAAGAAAAAGGTTAGGATTTCGGAAATTTAGGTTTAAAGTCTTTAGATTTCCCTTGTTTATTTTGAGGTTTTGCCTTAATAGGATTAGGTTTAACGTTCTTATTTCCCTCTTCTTTTTTAGTTTTAGGCTCCATTGGTCCTCTTTTGTATATTACAAGACCATTCAAAAAATTTCTAAGAATCTGATCTTGTAGTTCTTTATAATTAGGATGCCCTTCCTTTCTACAGAAGGAACCTATTTCACTTTTAGACACTCTAAAATCAACCAAACTTAATATCTCTACGATATCTTCATCTCTCAATTGGAGTGCTACTCTTAATTTTTTAAGGACGTCATTATTTGTTAAAGCCATAATCTATTTTTGGGATTTCAAAGGTACAATTTTATTGGTGCTATATCCAACAAAAAAACCCGTTGCGAAAAAATCACAACGGGAAATATATTTTTAAAACTTAGGTTAAACTTAAGCTTTAGTAAATCTTCTTCTTTCTTTAATTCTAGCAGCTTTACCTTTTCTTTCTCTAAGGTAAAAGATTCTTGCTCTTCTTACAGCACCGTGTTTAACCACTTCAATAGATTCTATAAATGGGTCATTAATTGGGAAAACTCTTTCCACACCAATGTTTCCACTCATTTTTCTAATTGTGAAAGTTTCTGTCGCTCCAGATCCTTTTCTTTGGATAATTACACCTTGGAAAGATTGTAATCTTTCTTTATCACCCTCTTTAATTTTATAAGTAACAACGCAAGTATCACCTGATTTAAATGCAGGCCATTCTTTCATTTCTACTAATTCCGATTGAAGTTCTTTTATTAAGTCCATTTCAGTATTTTGTTTCTAGTTCACCAATTTTGGGGGTGCAATATTACAAATAATTATTCTAATCTTATTATTATTTCTAATTTTTATTGAATATTTTTTATTCTAACCATTCAACAGTCATTGCGCACCAAATATCGTGTTTATTCTGCAGGTAGTAGCATTCCAAAAGGTTTTAATTCTATTTAATTGTAAATTAGCGCTATTAATAACAATGACAACCTAATTATTAACATTAAATATAAAGAAAATGATAGATCAATTATTAGAAAATGTAAAAGGCGGAGCGATGGGAGACATCATGTCTAAATTTGGATTAGATGAAAGCAAAGCGAAGGGAATTATGGATTTGGCAGGAGGTTCTACCAAAGAAGTAATGACAGACAAAGTGAAAAGCGGTGGTTTAGATACTGTAATGAATTTATTCTCCAACAAAGAAAATGGCGAAAGTGAAAATGGCATAATGTCAAGTGTACAGGACAACTTTATCACAAAAATCACTTCTCAATTGGGAATAGATAGTAATACAGCTAAAAGCATTGCTGATACCGTTCTACCAAAAATCACGAGTATGATTACGAATAAAAATGAAGAAACTCCTTCTAGCGACTCTAGCAGCATCTTGAGCATGTTTGGTGGAGACACTATGGATAGTTTAAAAGACACTGCAATGAATAAATTGAAAGGTTTATTTTAAATCTCAAAAAACAATTTAATTGAAAGCGCATAAATATTTATGCGCTTTTTTTATGACTTTAAGTTACCTTTGCAATCTCTCAAATGGAAAACGAAGAAACAAAACAAACATCCGATACTAAAACTTGGCTAAAAAGATTTGGCTTGGCTGGATTTTTATTTTTTCTTTTAAAAGGAATTGGCTGGTTAATCTTTATCTATTTCGGATCTACCATGTTCAAAGGATGTGGGTTTTAAATTTTAAGTCTAGCTAAAGGAGTAACACTTTGGTCAGAATAATCCTTGTTAAGAAATTTGTAATATCCTGTAATAGCTATCATCGCTGCATTATCAGTACAAAATTGAAATTCAGGAATAAAAACATTCCATCCTTTTTGACTGCCTACTTCTTGTAATTTTTTTCTCAATCCACTATTTGCAGAAACCCCACCAGCAATTGCCACATCTTTTACACCATATTCTTCTACAGCTGGAATGAGTTTTTTGAATAAGTAATTTATAATGTGACTTTGATAAGAAGCACATATGTCTGGCAAATTTGCTTCTATAAAACCTTTATTTCTCTGTTCATTATTTCTCACAAAGTTCATGAATTGAGTTTTCAACCCACTGAAACTATAGGTATATCCTTCTGTTTTTGGAAATGTAAATTTAAAAGTAGATGCATCGCCCTTTTGCGCAAATTTATCTATTAATGGTCCGCCTGGATAAGGTAAGCCTAATATTTTAGCAGACTTATCAAAGGCTTCCCCAGCTGCATCATCCATTGTTTCTCCAATGACTTCCATTTGCAAGTAATCCTTTACTAAAACAATTTGTGTATGCCCTCCCGAAACAGTTAAACAAATGAATGGAAAACTTGGCACTTTTTTGTATTCATGTTGCCGCTGAAGAAAATGTGCTAAAATATGACCTTTCATATGATTAACTTCTACCAAAGGAATATTCATCCCCATGGCAAAAGACTTGGCAAAACTGGTCCCGACTAGCAAAGAACCTAGTAAACCTGGTCCCCGAGTAAAAGCTACTGCATCAATTTTAGTTTTGTCAATTCCTGCTTCTTTTATTGCAGCATCTACAACGGGTATAATATTCTGCTGATGTGCTCTAGAAGCCAACTCTGGCACTACTCCACCGTATTTTTCATGCACCGCCTGTCCAGCAGTAACATTTGATAACATCACAGTGTTCTTAATTATTGCAGCAGAAGTATCATCACAGCTTGATTCAATACCAAGAATGTAACTATATTTGTTGGTTAATGTCATAGGTAAAACAAAGATTGGGTAAAATTATTAAAAATATAGCACAAGGCTTGATAAAGTTCATGGGATATACTCTCGAATTTTTGTTGTTTTTAATAATCATATTAATCTTCGCAGTACGAACGCTTTGGTTTCAAAACATTGTTGCAGACTACGTGGCATCCTACTACAGTGCAGAATTTGGCACAGAAGTAACAGTAGATAAAGTAAAAATAAACGGTTTTGAGTACTCAGAAGTAATTGGCCTTCATGTCAAAGACTTAAGAGGAGATACCCTAATATACAGCCCTAAATTTTCCGGTTCACTGGCTATGCTCAGTCTAAATAGTAAATTCGCCATTCTAAAAGCAATTAATTCAGAAAACACAAGAGTTAAATTGCAAAAATATGAAGGTGACACTACTACCAACATGCAATTCTTATTGGATTATTTTGCTTCTGAAGATACTACTGCCAGTAAATTCAAAATTAAAATCAATGAAATTAATTTATTAAATATTCACTTCTCCTTTGATAATTGGAATATACCACCTATTCCTTATGGATTGGATTACAATCACATTGACATTAAAAATCTCTATGGTAAAGTTAAATCATTGCGAAATAGAAATGGTGTAACAACATTCAATCTGGAACAAATTTCGCTTATTGAAAAATCTGGTTTCCAATTAGATGATATGGAGTGTTATTTCTTAGCAAGTGACAAAAAAATAAAATTTGAAAACTTATTGCTACAAACTCCTTTTTCCAATCTTGACATCAAAGGTCTTTCGTTCAACTATAGGGATTATGGAGATTTAAGCGATTTCACATACGCAGTATTAATGAAGTCTGAAATTCTTCCATCCAGACTTAATCTAAACGATTTGTCTTATTTTGCTCCAGTATTTAAAGACTTTAAAAACAATATAAAAATTGAAGGAAAACTAAATGGTACTGTCAATAACTTCAATGTTAAGGAACTCTACATAGGCTTATCTCCTGTAACTTTTTACACAGGAGAAATAGACATAAAAGGACTACCAGACATCAATAATTCCTTAATCTACTTAAACATTGACAATATGCAAACAAGTGGAAAGGAATTGGAAAATCTTAATTATAAAGCATTGGGACTGACAGAAAAAATACTAGTTCCACAAGAGGTGAAAAAGTTAGGGATTGTAAAAGTAAAAGGAACTTTAGATGGCTATATAAGTGAATTCTACTCAAATATAAATGTAGAAACAGATCTTGGAAGTGCATACACAAACATACAAGGAGGACTGGATGAGAATAACCAATTTAATTACGTTGGTGATGTGAGTACTAATCAATTTAAATTAGGTGAAATGCTTCACAATAATAAAATTGGGACACTTACCTCCACTTTTAGTATGAAGGGAAAAGGAGTAACGCTAGACGAAATAGAATCTCAGGTTTATGGTCAAATAACAAACTTCACGCTAATGGGATATAATTATCAAAAATTTGCATTAGAAGGGAATATTTTTCATAAACGTTTTGATGGAATATTAAGTGTAAAAGACCCCAATTTAGATTTTGACTTTAAAGGGGAAATTGATTTAAATGATAAAAAAGGGAAGTATAATTTCCATGCTAATTTTGAAAAAGCCAATCTGGAAGCGCTAAATCTCCTAGATAGAAAAAATGCCTCTTTCAAAGGGAGAATTGATGTGATTAATAGTAAAGGAAATTCAATTGATAACTTTGATGGTAAAATTATCCTATCAGATGCTGAATACTTTGAAGACAGTACTAATTACGACTTTGAAACCGTTGAAATCACCTCATCTCAAGCATCCAAGTATAGAGAAATAATTGTAAAATCTGAATTTGCTGATGTGGAAATGAAAGGAGATTTCATGCTAGCAAATATTGAAAAAAGTCTTTATGGCCTAGGCGCTAGAATGTACCCTAGTTTGTTTAAAATTGAAAACATGGTGAAAGTTCCAGATGAAAACTTCGATTTAAATGTTACTATAAAAGATCTTTCGGCCATTACGAACATTTTCTTCAAAGAATTAGAAGTTGCTCCACTAACAAAAATAGGATTAAACTACGAAAGCAGCAGTGAAATGCTTGAGTTAGCTGCTTCTTCAGAATTCATAACTTACAAAGATTTTAAAGTCGTTAATTTTAGAATTGACACTACGCAAAAATTTGCTTTGTACGATCCGTTCTATACATTTGACGTAATGGCAGACACTCTTTACTTGAATAAATCAAACTCCATTCAAAATGTTGCCATCCAGTCTGACTTATATAACAACAATGCGCACACCAAGATTTCATGGGGAGATGCAGACTCTACATTATGGGCTAAGATTGAAACAGATATAGATATTAGAAGCCCCCAAAATATGCTTTTTGAAATTCATCCTTCCCAAATCTACCATAAAAACTTAGGTCTTTGGGAGGTAGAACGAGATGCATTTATCACAATGGATTCTACTTCTTTTAACATAGATAATTTACTTGCTACCAATAATAAGCAATCCATAAAACTAAAAGGAGATATTACTGAAAACCCAAAAGACAAATTAAAAGTCGTAATTGGGCAATTTGAAATGAATAATCTAGATCCTTTTATGACGGACACGACTTTAAATTTTCAAGGAAGTCTTACCGCTACCGGTTATATCACGGATGTTTACAACAATATCTATCTAGATGCATATAGTATGATTGACGGCCTTCAAATCAACGAGTACCCTTTGGGTAACCTTGAAACTATAGCAGGATGGAATCCAATTTTAGAAAGAATTGAAATTACAGGAGACCTTTTTGATAATCAAGATTTCAGTTCGTTAAAAATTGATTCGGGTTATTATTACATCAAGGAAGATAAAAACCTAGATTTTTCCCTATCTTTTATTGAGACAAATATTGAATTTGCCAATGTATTTATGCCCGAAGGTTTTACAGATCTTGAAGGTTTAATAACTGGAAAACTTTTTGTAAAAGGTAATTCAGAAGAACCTTTGTTTGACGGGAAATTACATATAGAAAATGCAGGACTAAATATTGAAATGCTCAACACAGCCTATCATGCCACAGGAAACATTCTGATTGAACCAGATAATATATTTATCAATAGTCTTCCTGTTCATGATAAAATGGGTACTAAGGCATATCTAACCGGCTCATATTACCATCAAAACTTTAAAAATTCCAGTTACGATTTCTTTGTAAACTTTAATGACCCATTTCTGGTCATGAATACCGACTATAAAATGAATCCGCTATATTATGGCGATGCATTTGTAACAGGAGATGTAGCCATCGCATTGGAGGGTAACAAACCGCTAGAAATCCAAGTAAATGCAAAGTCCGAAAAAGGAACCAATATTACACTACCTCTCTATGGTAGTCAAGAAGTAGAACTACAGGACTTCATTTCATTTGTCAATAACGACACGGTAGAAGATGATTATAAAGTAGATCTGGAAGGCATCAACCTTAACCTGAGTATGGACATAACTGAAGATGCTAAAATTCAATTGGTATTTGATGACGTAGTAGGAGACGCTATGAAAGGCATTGGAAATGGCCACATTGACATGTATATTGATCAATTCTATGATTTCTATATGTTTGGTAACTACGAAATAACCGAAGGAAGTTATCTCTTTACACTAAAAGACCTCATCAACAAAAAATTTAAAATCAAAAAAGGTGGCTCTATCAACTGGTATGGAGACCCGTATGAAGCAGATATAGATTTAACAGCAATTTACAGTTTAAAGACAAGCCTTTATGATATCATGCCTGATAATCAAAGAGATTCTTACAGACAAAAAACAGATGTAGAATGTGAAATGCATTTGACAGAAAACTTATTCAATCCAATTCTGAACTTTGATATTAACCTGCCTCGAAGTGATGAAAATGCAAAAACCATTTTGAGCAATTCAGTGAGCACAGAAGCAGAAATGAATAAGCAAGTATTCTCGCTATTGCTTTTAAACAAGTTTTTACCAGGAGAGTATAATACCTCTGGAAGTTCCTCTGGCGGTTCTGCCATAGGAAATTCTACTTCTGAAATGTTAAGTAATCAATTAAGTAATATGCTATCTAAATTCTCTGATGATTTTGACATAGGATTCAACTACCAACCTGGTGATGAAGTCAGTTCACAAGAAATGGCATTAGCATTAAGTACTCAATTATTTGACGACAGACTAACCATTACTACTAACTTAGGCGTGAGTCATCAGAATGCTGGCGAAAACAGCAATAGTTTAATTGGTGACGTAGATGTTGAATACAAATTGAATGAAGAAGGAAACACGAGAGTGCATGCCTTTAACGAGAGCAATGAATACGACATTACTCAACAGGAAGCAACATACACACAAGGTGTTGGTGTTTTCTATCAAGAAAGTTTTAGTACATTTCCGGAATTGATTTGTAAACTAAAAAACCTATTCATCAAAAAAGAAAATGAATGCTCTGATTGTAGTACACAATGTAGTGATTTACTTACCGAAGAGCAACGCGAAGCGTGTAAAAAGAAAAGAAGGGAAGACCTTCAAAAATGTAGAGACGAGAAAAAAGGAAAATAATATGCCAACCAATGAATATCTAAAACAGATGAGAAGTGATTTTTCTAAACAATCACTTTCCAAAAAGGACGTTAATGAAAATCCATTTACACAATTTAAAAACTGGCTTTCTGAAGCAAATGAGTCGAAGGTTTTAGAACCCATTGCGACTTGCATTTCTACAGTTAGTAAATACGGACAACCATCCTCTAGGATTGTCTACATAAGAGACATTCAGAAAAATGGATTAGTTTTTTTCACCAATTACGAAAGTAAAAAAGGTTCCGATTTAGAAGTAAATCCAAAGGCTAGTATGAATTTATTTTGGCCTGAATTAGAAAGACAAATAAGAATTGAAGGTATTATAGAAAAAGTACCTGAATCAGTTTCTGATGATTATTTTAATGATAGACCAAAAGCATCACAAATTGGAGCGTGGGCATCACACCAAAGTGACAAACTACAGAATAGAAAACAACTGGAAGACAGAGTGGAGCAACTCAGTAAAAAATTTGAAAACCAAGAAGTTCCAAGACCCAAAAATTGGGGTGGTTATATTTTAGTGCCTCATTACTTTGAGTTTTGGCAAGGTAGAAAAAGTAGACTTCATGATAGAATAGCCTATAGTCAAGATGAGGATGTTTGGAAGATTACGAGGTTAAACCCTTAAAACAATTAATCATTTAGAAGACCTGGTCTTCTTTGTTCCGTTCTTTCTACAGCTTTTTGATATCTCCACTCATCTATTTTTTTATCATCGCCAGACAGTAAAATTTCAGGAACTTTCCACCCTTTGTAAACTGCGGGTCTTGTATAAACTGGAGGTGCAATTAAGTCATCTTGAAAAGAATCTGTCAATGCTGAAGTTTCGTTGTTCAATACATCTGGTATTAACCTAATAATACTATCTGCAACTACAGCGGCAGCTAATTCTCCACCGGTGAGCACATAATCGCCTATGGAAATTTCGCGGGTAACGATATGTTCTCTAATACGTTCATCTATGCCTTTATAATGACCACAGAGGATGATAATATTCTTATAATTAAATGACATTTGATTGGCTATCTTCTGCGTAAACAGTTCTCCATCAGGTGACATATAAATCACTTCATCGTAATCTCGTTCTGACTTCAGTTTATCAATACAGCGTTCTATTGGCTCAATCAATAATACCATACCTGCTCCACCACCAAAAGCATAGTCATCAATTCTATTGTGCTTATCCAAGGTATAATCACGTATATCGTGAACATGAACTTCGGCAATTCCCTTTTCTATTGCTCGTTGCAAAATAGAATGTGAAAAAGGTCCTTCTAATAATTTAGGTACTGCAGATAAAATATCAATTCTCATAATGCAAAGATAGTGATAACCTCAACTATTTCTCAGGAATTATTCCTTCTTTGTAATGAACTTCAGATAGAAATAAGGCATGTCCTGAAACAGACTTCCCTGCCGCAGATCTATCTTTCTTTTCTATTACTTCTCTAAATTGCTCAATAGAAAGTTTACCTACACCAACTTCAAGCATAGTACCCACTATAGCCCTAACCATATTTCTCAAAAATCTATTTGCCTTAATGGTAAAAATAATTTTACCATTTTCTTCATACCACCGAGCATCCATAATGGTGCAGTCATTTGTTTTAGTATCCGTTTTAGACCGAGAGAAGGAAGTGAAATCTTTGTATTCAAACAACACTTTGCATGCTTCTTGCATTTTTGCAATATCTACAGGTTGTTTAAAGTAATTCACATACAGTCTATCAAAGGGGTTTAACTCCGTTCCAAAATAATAATGATATCTTCTTGCCGTGGCACTAAATCTTGCATGCGCTTTTTCTCCAACCGGAAAAATTCTTTTAATAACAATGTCTTTTTTTAATAATTGATTGGATACGAAAACCAATTTATCGATACTGACATTCAAATCAGCATCAAAGTGCAGGAAAAATTGAGATGCATGAACTCCAGTATCTGTTCTTCCACAGCCATTAACCTTAAATTCGGGATCATTTAAAATACTTCCTAAAGTAGAACTTAATTTTTCTTGAATAGAGATAGCATTGGGTTGATATTGCCAACCGTGATAAGCGGTACCGTCATATGCTATTTCTGCAAAATATCTTTGCTTCATTAACTTGCTTTTACTTCTTGCGCCAATTGAATTGCTTTGTGGAGTGTTTCTTCTTTGGATAAGTATGAATTATCAATATCCTTAGCATCTACTGCTCTTTTTAAAGGACTTTCTTTTCTATGACTATCTTCATAATCCCTAGATTCTATGTTCTTGCGTACCTCATCTACAGTAATTTCTGCTCGCATCTCGATTAATTCTTTGTATCTTCTTGCGGTTCTAACATCCATATTCGCAGTAACCCATATTTTCAATTCAGCATTTGGATAAACCACAGTTCCAATATCTCTACCATCCATGATGATACCCTTATTCTTGCCAAGTTTTTGCTGAAACTCCACTAACTTTTCTCTTACTTCCTTGATTTTTGCAACTGCACTAACCGCATTAGCTACGTGCATTGTTCTTATTTCATCTTCTATATTAACACCATTCATATAAGTATCAGACTTACCTGTTGTAGCATTATAGTTAAATGAAATATTGATTTGATCCAATGCTTTTATCAATGAATCCTTATCTACATTTTTTCCATCATCCAAAATCCAATTATTGTTTAAAGCAAACAAAGTAACTGCCCGATACATGGCTCCTGAATCAATATATATGTACTTCAACTCTTTAGCCAATGCTTTAGCCAATGTACTTTTACCACAAGCAGAATGCCCGTCTATTGCAATAACAATTTTCTTCATTAGATAAAAAAAAAGCTGTCCCAAAAAAATAGGACAGCTAGTATTAAGTTTATAAAAACTATTAAAGTTCTTCTACTTCAATCATTTTAAAAGGAATATCAATAATAGCTTGATAATCTTCTCCAGCTTCTAGCATATCCTCATCATCTTCTTCGTAGTACCAGTTGATAGCAACCTTAGTCCCACTCAATGTTTCTAATTTCTTGAATACATCCAAGATACACTTAGAAGAACTTGTATTAAAATACTCTAATTGGATATTTACCTCAGTAACTTCTTTTGGACTACCTCCATAAGCACCGATCCAGTCAATTAATGGTTTGTAAAATTCAATTGAATTTTCTGGAATAGATCTTCCCTTAATTAATAATGCTCCTTCCGCTTTAAACTCTATTGTTGGAGTTTTTGCTGATCCTTCGATTGTTAAATTATCCATAATTTATTGTTGTTCTATTTTGACTATTAATGTAAAAAATGAGTATATATCATCGACCTTTGAAAAACTATAATCTAATTTTTCTCCAGACTTTTTTGCTATATCGATAAAACCAAGTCCTCCACCTCCTTTGGCACTCATCTCACCATTGTTTAGGACTGATTTATAATAATCTTTCAATTGCTGTCTATCAAAAGAGTTAATTGTAGTAATTCTATCTGTTAGTTTATCAACGTTTTCGCTCAACAAGAAATTACCAGTTACTACATTGTAGTAACCCTCATTTCTAGAAATCATAAAAACTGCGGATTTCATTTTAGCTACTTCCTCTGGAGAACCTTCAATTTCAAAATCATCAATATGATGATATAAATTTTGAAGACATTCCACTAAAACATTAAAAACTTTTCTTCTTGTTTTGAGAGACTCCTCTAAATCATCCATCTTAGACTCCATAATTTGGAGAACAGAACTCAATAATTCAGACGTAATAGCACCTTTGAATGAGAGAATAATATTATTCCTCTCCATATTTTTATACAATTCAAAAATGTCTATCATTAAAGGTTAGTTTTACTACATACCTATGCAAAGATAAAATTTTTGTTTGAATTCCAAATTTTTAACAGTTTTTTTTGCCTTAACTTCCGCTAGCGTTCCATTTTTCAATGATATTGGGCATTCCCAAGACTTGTAGCTTACTAAATTTACTTAATCATGGAGAGATATTTGACCAATTGATTGCAATATTCTTCAAAATCTGTTTCATTATTTGCTAACATTAAATCAAAAAATGGCTCATTTTCCAGACTATATCTTCCCACCTTCATTCGTGCAGAACTTTTCAAAATCAAATATCGAAGTGGTACATTATAATAGTTATTGAGATCTATAAGAATATCAAATTTCTCTGATAGAAAGTTTTCTATATTTCCCCCAGCAGGAATTCCTTTCCAATTTAAATCTTTTTTACTAAAAAAATCAAAATCTAATCTAGTTTGAAGAAAGTCAGGTTCTTTTTTAGCATCATCCCAGTATGCTAAAAAGAATAATCTTTTCATTCCAAATTCAGATTTGAGGTACTTCATAAACTTATTAACCTTTTTATAATCTTCCTCAGTATGAATCTTATATAACAACGCAATGGAATTGGCAGCATCTAAACTTGTAGTCACTACTTTTCTAGCAGCAATGTTATTCAGTTCTTTTTTCAAAGACAATCTTCCTGCCTTAATCCTTATTTCGTCAATTATACTCACTATTACAAAAGTACGGTTTAATCCTTTTATTAATACACAGTGTTACATCTCAATTTGAGCAGCTGGGTGTTAATAGCACAAAAGTACTACTTCCATCCTTCCATGGCTCCTAAGCCAAAATGCGCAAAATCATATTTGGAAGGGTCTTGAGAATCCAATTTTCTGAAAGCATTATCTAACTCTTCAACTGTCTTCCAATCATTTTGTTTCCTCTCAATAAAGCCCAACATTCTTCCTACATTTCCTGTATGCACGTCCAACGGACAAGATAAATGTGTCATTGGAATTGTATCCCACAATCCAAAATCAACATTCTTGTTATCTTTTCTTACCATCCATCTTAAATACATCACCATTCTCTTGGCTGCACTTCCTCGCCCAGGATTTCCTACATGTTTTTTTGTTCTAAATTTCTCAGGG
>JBFHGR010000073.1:0-17656 GCA_041583015.1 Parvicella sp.
AAGTATTATGCTTTGCGTGAAGAATCAAATCCTGGCTCAGAAGACGCGTATGGATTGATAGCCTTGGCATATTTACTTGAACAAGAAGGGAATTACAAAGGCGCTCATGAAGTGGCTGTTGTAACGCGTAGATTATTTGAAGAACAAAATCTTTTTCCAGAACCGCCAGATGAAAAACCATTGATCATGGCGGAAAACAAAGTAAAAGATGAATTGTCTAAAGAGGTATTAGAAACTATTTCAAATTCTGCGGATAAAGAATCTGTAAAGACTTTAATAGCGAGGTATTTATAAATTCTATTTAGTTTGTAAATACCGTTTTATTTGTTTTTTATTCATATTAGAAATGTTATAAATGAAAGAAATGATTAAATAATCAAGTGTCACGAAATACTTCTATTTTACATAATATAAATTATGAGACAGCAGTTCATTAATGAACATTCATATATTTTTATATATTAAGCAAAAAAGATTTTTGTTATCCAAGAACCTAAAATCCGTAATTCAAACCATTTTGATAGACTAAAAATTTTATAAGGAATAAATGAGACATTTTAAAAGATAGAATACCTTTACTAAAAAAAAATGGAAGAAAAAATAGAAATAGAAAAGCCAAAAGTAAAGAAATCCAACACATTCAAAGTTGTATTAATTACTATTCTTATTACGCTATTTGTAATCATTTCCATTCAAAACATACGTACAGTACAACTGGATGTATTAATTTGGAAAATTGACTTACCACTTGTTTTGTTGCTGACCATCAACACGCTTAGTGTGGCAATTATTACATTTATTTTGGCGAAATGGAAGAAAAAATAAATTAACTCTTAATTGTAGTTTTTATTTTGAATAATGCCTGGAATATTGATGTCGCGTTTTAATACTTGCTTGATTTTAAAGATATCCTCAACCATTTTGCCTATATTTAAACTCCTAACATTTAATCTATGAAAAAGAAAATTGCCATAATTGGAGGCGGAGTTTCAGGCCTTACTGCAGGATACTTACTTCATAAAGTTCATGATGTTTCTTTGTTTGAGAAAACATCCAGATTAGGAGGAAACGCCTATACTTTTGAAGCAAGTAAAGGAGAAAAAGTGGACATTGCAGTGGCGGCTTTTGGTAAGGCTGGCTACCCTAATTTTTATAAATTACTGGAGCACTTGGATGTCAAAACTAGCCTTTGTATTGATTCATACATGAGTTTTCACAACTTGGACACTAAAAAGGGATTGTACCTCACTCCCACTCCTAAAGGCTTGTGGGCGCAAAGGTTTAGTTTGATGCATCCAAAAAATTTAGTGAGTGTTTACAGGTTGTTCTCGGGAGTTAGAAAAGGCAAGAAAATGAATCGAAATGGTGAGTTGGATGGTTTGACAATGACTGAAGCCATGAAGAAGTTGCCCATGCTTAAAGATGACGCTAGGACTATTTTAATCAGTGCTTTATGCCTAATGTCGTCTATGAGTGCTGAGGAGGTTTATAAAGCGCCTGCGAGTTTCTTCTTTGATAAATTGGCACATCACAGTGATGTTGTTTCGCTCAAGGCGGCATGGTCAGTTAGAGCAATGTCTGAAGGAACAAGAAGTTACATCCAGAAACTAGCTGATCCATTTAGAGAAAAAATTACATTAAATGCTGCAATTAGTAAGGTTATAAGAACCAATGATAAGGTTACATTGTTGTTTGAAAATGGTGAGCAACAAGAATTTGACAATGTTATTTTTGCCTGTCACGCAGATCATGCTTATAAAATGTTGGAATCCCCTACTCCAATTGAGGATAAATTATTGGGCGTGTGGAAATATAAAGATGGTGCAGTAATTGTCCACAGAGACGGATCTTCTTTTCCTGCTAGACCACTTTCGCAAGCATATACATTTATCTATGATGTAAAGGATGGTGTATTCAATACTTCTGTAAATGGTGCTTTGTGGCATGAACCAAGTGTAGATAAAACCACAGAGTTGTACAGTTCGCAGCATCCCAACTTCCCTATTGCGGAAGACAAGATAGAATTGAAAGAAGTGCTTAGAACGCCTATGTTTGATTTTGAGACGGCAAAAATAAAAGCAGAACTCCCACAACTCAACGGACAGATGAATTCTTATTATTGTGGTAGTTACTTTGGTTATGGATTGCACGAAGATGCTATAACCTCCGCCATGAACGTAGCGGAACAATTTGGTGTAAAATTCGAAGGATGAAAAACCTCAAGGGAAAACATGCTTTAGTTACAGGTGCAGCAGGAGGAATAGGAAAGTCTATTTGTAATTTACTTGCGCAGAAAGGTGTGCATCTAATTTTGGTGGATTTGCATCGGGCGTCATTAGCGCAATTGAACCTTTCACTGATTCAGCAATATCCATCCTTACAAGTAAAAGTATTCAGTCTAGATTTAACAGATTATACCGCAGTAAAAGAGATGTCAAGTAGCATTCCTCATTTGGATATTCTCATTAATAATGCTGGAGTTGCCTTTGGTGGATCTTTCGAAAAAATGAACTATGAATATATTGATAAGATGTTGACTGTAAACTTATTATCGACAATCCATTTAACTCATACTTTAATACCTGTATTGAAGAAAAATAGGTCTAGTAACATTGTAAATGTAGCATCAGGAGCAGGGTTAGTTGGCCCCGGAGGAATGGCAGCCTACGGAGCATCAAAATTTGGTTTGGTAGGTTTTTCAGAAGCCTTGCGTGCTGAGTTGAAAGAAGATAAAATTACAGTTAGTGTTGTTTGTCCTGGGTTTGTCCAAACAGACTTAATCAACAATAGTGCAAGTGAAGAAATGAGTAACAAGGATCATTTAGCACCACTTAACGCAATGGTACAAAAAGAAGGAGATACACCAGAGAAAGTAGCCTTAGCAATCATTCAAGCTATTGAAAAGAATAAAACCATGATTAAAGTTGGTCTACTTACCAAAGGCGGGCATTTAATTAAGCGATTCTTTCCGAGTTTGGCCAACTATCTCAATGCAAAGAATTATCAAAAACTAAAAAAGGAAGGAACAATAAATTAATGAGTGATTTTTTCAAGAAATACCCGCAATATCCTTTAATGATAAGGGAGTTTGAGTCCAAGACTCCCCTATTCTTTCAAGATATTTCAATGATGTTGGGTATTTTTTTAGCAGATAAAAAAGCAGCCTTAAAGCACCTTCCAAGTTCAGAATTTAAACTAATTAGTCCATTTCCAGGAAAGGCATTGGTAGGAATTAATTGCTTTCAGTACAAATCTACGGATATTGGTCCCTACAATGAAGTATCCATCTCTGTGGCCGTAGAACGCAAAAAATGGAGACCGGGCTTTGTTTCTGTTATGGCTTCTACCCTTTCGCAAAACTTTCATGCTAATATATTACAACTCCCCGTTACTACAGAAGTTGCTCTATACGGAGGATTGGACTTTTTTAATTACCCTAAATTTATGAGTAGCATTGATTTTACAGAAACAGATGGTCAACAAATTTGTCATGTAAAAGATGTTGCCACTAACGAATTGATATTCAAATTTAGTGGCAACAAAATCAAAACAAAAAAGGCTCAAAAAGTCAATACTGCTTTGTATAACAGTTATCCAATCATGAATAACCAATTATTACAAGCCGACTTATTAGTCAATCAAATAGACAAAGGTGTCAAGTGGCTCGGCAATGACTTTTCCTATGAAATAGGTAATCACCCTCAAAGCGAACTTTTAAAGTCCTTAGCATTGAGTAAATTAATGCAATATGTCTACATGCCCAAAGGTCAAGCGGTATTGTTTGAGCCTAAATTGTTGTGAGGGGTTGAATGTATATTTTTATTTTTTTTCTTACTTATTATTCTTTTGCTGTTTGAATTTGAATATTGTAAACACACTTGTCAAGTGTGATACATCTTTTAATAGTTAATAGAAAATTTCTATTAAATCACCTTCTAGTGTATATGTAAAGTGAAAAGTTGTCCCTCCATTCTCTGGCTGTAAGTCTACATTATATCCTGCTTCTGTTATGTCTCCAGTATCTGGAAATTTTACGTACGCCATACTCAATTTTGGATTTTCAATACTTTTCTCTTCAGTAAGTTGTTTCATAGATTTCTCCACAAGTCCTCCCAATTGTTTAAGGTTAATATTATCATTCAATTGAAACATAAAATCTGCTGCTTTGCTTCCTTCAGGAACCTCCAAAGTAATTTCGGCACTTTGTGTCCATGTATTTTGAGATAAACTCCATTCTCCCATTGTCATTGATTCAGGGTCTTTGGTAACAGTTGCGCTTATCATATTACCTATATTATCATCATACATGATGGCTAATTTGGTGTAATAAGCATCATCACCAAACTCCCCTTTTAATGTGTTTTCTATTTCATTAAATCCATCTGCACTAGCGGGCTGAGAACTGGCACTTCCGCCACATGAGAATAGCATCACTGTTGTTAATAATACTAGAATTGTTGTTTTTAATGTTTTCATTTTGTTTAGATTTTATTTTTAGTCCTGTTTATTCTTCGTCATTGTTATTACCTAAAAAGAAAAACAATGCTCCTCCTACGATAATTAAAGCTATGCGTATTACCCATCCCATTGTACTTCCCCAAATATCTATCCATGCTAATAATTTGATATTATAATTAAAAATGGAGAGTATTATTGACATTACTCCCATTGCTGCAAGTACTAAACCTGCTTTCCCTATTTTTTCTTTGATTGCTTCCATGTATTAATAAGTTTGTTTTAATAATAAATCAATTAGATTTTAGAGCATTAAATGCGCACCATAAAACCTAACCTTGGACATAAAAGTATTTAATTAAGTAGGATATCTAAAAATGTAGAGGGGGGACAAATCGGGGGACAAAACTTTAAACGCTTAATTATTAATGGTTTAGTTCTTGTGTTTTTAGAGGGTTTCCAAGTAGTCGTTAATAATAGTTTCAGATAGGTTCATTTTTTTTCTGACTCTATTTTTGGCTTTTTTGACACTGTCTGGAGCTATATTAAGTATTGAGGCTATCTCTTTTTGAGAATAACCTATTTTGATTAATGTAAGGAGTCTTATTTCTGACTTAGTAAGATTTGGATGCTTAGCAAGAAGTTGATTAAGAAAATTAGGGTTTAATTCCTTAAACTTAAGTTTAAATTCAGCCCACTCCATTTCTGATGAAAGTGAGTTTTCCAATAATTTGAAAATACTAATAATATCCGTTTTCTCAATTCCTTTTTTGTTGGCTAATAGTTTTTTCTTTTGCTTTAATCTTTCTGTGGAAAGACTTAATTCTTTTTGTTTTTCAAGTAGTTCCAATTCCAATTTCTCTGTTCTTTTTAGTTTTTCTCTAATAAGAATTCCCATAAAATAAGTGAACCCAATAAATTCCACAATAGTTCCGAGTTTAATATAGATAAATGGCGTTCCTGGTAGCACTTGGAATTGCCCGTCAATTAGTCCAAATGTGATAAAAACCAAGAAACATAATAATGGAATGATATAATATTTCAATTCCAATTTTCTAGTTTTGGCAGACAATAAAATAACGCTTAGTATTACCAAAAGCCAAAGAAATGAAAGGGTATTTTCAAAATAATGTAAATGTGCAATGGAAGAATTATAAAAAATGAATTGATAAAGCGTAGTTCCCCCCAAAACAACTAGTAACAGCCACTTAATGAATTGATAGTATTTAGGGTAAACTGTTTGAATTTCCAAAAATTTGGAAGTGTACATAATAAGTGTAAGCACCCAGAACCGTATAGTGATAAAAACAATATGATCTATTGTTAGAGTCTTTAATCCAAAATTATGTAATTGACCTTCCAAACCCATATACATAAAAATAGTAGAAAGCATATAAAGCATGTAGAACAAATAAATCCTTTGTTTGAATATGCTCCATTGATAAATGTTAATGATGAGTAGACATCCAAGTATCCCAAAAAATACAACACTCCAAATATTATTTTCACTATTAAGTCGATAGTAGCTATCCATTGTGATTAATTGCGGTGTAGCATTTACTGTTCTGCCATCACTTTTACTTACAATAATAAATGTAGCATGCTCATTGGGTGCTAAATCAAGTTTGAAATTGGGGTTAGGACTATTGAATGTTCGTTGATCTTCTTTTGATTCATCTTGATCCTGCGCTAATAACCGCAAAGTTTTTAGTGAGTCAAGTTTGTAACAAACATAATTTCGATTAATCAAATCATCATTTACAAACATAAATGATTGGGGGGAGTTTTCATTTTTAACTTCCACCTTAATCCAGATTTCCCCTTTGAAAAAACCAAGATTTAAATCGTCAAAAGGTTCAAAATGAACTTTATCTATATCATGTAAACTTTCTTTTGCATTAATGGCTACAGAAAATGAATGATCAATTTCCGTGGAGTGCACATGAGAACATGATGAAAAAAGGAACAAAATGGTACTTTGTATGAAAAGAAGGTAATATTGAATTTTTATATCCTTCAAATTTTTATAGAAAATTTTAGCATTTTGTAAATGGTCAGAAGCATTGATTTTATCCTCAATTATAATTGATTTAAGAAGGCTCAAATTTACAATATTGTTTTAAATTAATACTTTTTACTTGCAAATAGGCAATTTTATAATGGATATAATCTTCAATGTTCTTAATATGAGCAGATTGAAGTATTGTTTATTTATTAACTAAAATAATAGATTACAGTATTTACCACTATTTTGGTGTATGAAACTATTAGTAGAAATTAGAAATTTTGACCAATGCATCTTGATTAATTATGCGTATAATTCTACCTTCGGTAGTGATTAAACCTTCTTCCTTAAAGTCGTGTAGGATTCTTGCCAAAGTCTCTACAACTGTCCCTACCATATTGGATAAATCTAATCTAGAAACAGAGATTTCTTCATCGCTGCTAACCTTGTATTTGTCGTGCAGAATTAGTAGACTCAGTGCTACCCTTTCCCTGACTGTTCTTTGAGACAATACAGCCATAAAATTGGCCATCACACTAAATTCGTGACTTAAACTCTTTAGTAACAATCTAGAGAATGTTGGAGAACTATCAATTAGTTCCATGAAGTTTTCCTTTGCAATAAATGAGATATTGGCATCTTCTATTACAGAAACTGAATCCCCGTATGGTTCTTCACTAAGTAGAGATGAATAGCCAAAAAACTCTCCTTCATTATAGATGTAGATAATCTGTTCTCTCCCTTCACTATCTAGTTTAAATTTCTTTGCTTTTCCATCATTGATGTAGAATACACCCGATGGAATTGAACCCTCTGAAAAGACCGCCTGATTTTTACGATACTTTTTGCTTTTCATAGACCTCACTAGCGAATCTCGCTCTGTTTCAGGTAGTTCATTTAGAATGAACTGGTTGTTGAATGCAAATTTCTTTATCATATACTTTTCAAAAGTAAAAGATAATTTGACTTAAATCAAATTTATCATGTATGGAAGTCAATTTTATGAGGTGACATGGTCATTAATTTTGCTAAAAGTAAAATTATGCTAAACATTATTGACATGAACAACGCTAAACAAAAGTTGTCTGAACTAGGGATTTCAGCAAGTAATAATATTTATTGGAATTTACCAGTGTCAGAATTAATCACTAAAACGTTACAAAACAAACAAGGTGTACTTTCAAGTACTGGAGCACTAATGTGCAACACTGGAGAGTTTACAGGTCGTTCACCAAAAGACAAATATGTTGTAAAGGATGCGATTACTGAAAATACAGTTTGGTGGGGAGATGTAAACCATCCTTTTTCTCCACAAGATTTTGATAAATTATATGACAAGGTTACCAACTTTATTGGTGACAAAGAGATATATGTGAAAGATGTTTATGCAGGAGCAAAACCTACTTACCAAATAAAAGTAAGGGTTATTACAGAAACGCCTTGGCAAAGTTTATTTGCTAACAATCTATTCCTTAGACCTACTGCTGAAGAGTTAAAAACCTTTTCGCATGATTGGTTGATTGTGGCTTCACCAGATTTTAAGGCAGATCCAATAGAAGATAAAACAAGACAGCATAATTTCACAATCATAAATTTCACTAAGAAAATTATTCTTATTGGAGGTAGCGCTTATACCGGAGAGATTAAAAAAGGAATTTTTACAGTACTAAATTATGTGCTTCCGCAAGACAATGGTGTACTTTCTATGCATTGTTCTGCTAATATTGGTAAGCAAGGAGATACTTCAGTATTTTTTGGATTATCCGGAACAGGAAAAACTACCCTATCTGCCGACCCTGAAAGGCCTCTTATTGGTGATGATGAACATGGCTGGGATGAAGATTCTGTATTTAATTTTGAAGGGGGATGTTATGCAAAATGTGTTAACCTCAATGCAGAAAAAGAACCTCAGATTTTTTCAGCTATTCGTTTCGGTACCTTATTAGAAAATACTCGATTCATTGAAGGTACTGATGTCGTAGATTACGAAAACGTTAGCGTTACCGAAAATACAAGAGCAGCCTACCCTATCAATTTTATTGATAATGCGGTTTCGCCATCTATTGGTGGAGTACCTCAAAATATATTTTTCCTTACTTGTGATGCATTTGGAGTATTACCTCCAATATCCAAACTTACTGTAGAGCAAGCAATGTATCATTTTATCTCGGGTTACACAGCCAAGGTTGCTGGTACAGAGGCAGGTATTACAGAACCACAGACTACATTTTCGGCATGTTTTGGTATGCCTTTTTTACCATTACATCCTACTAAATATGCAGAACTACTTGGAGAAAAATTAAAAGAAAATAAAGTAAACGTTTGGTTGATCAATACAGGTTGGTCAGGCGGTGCTTACGGTGTTGGGGAACGTATTAATTTAAAATACACCCGTGCAATGATTTCGGCAGTGCTTAATGGTAGCCTGAAAAACACATCTTACCAAAATCACGCTGTGTTTGGATTAGCCATGCCAACACAGTGTGATGGTGTGCCTTCTGAAATATTGAATCCTGAAAATACTTGGTCTAACAAACAAGCGTACGAAGAGACGGCTAACAGTTTAGCTGAGAAATTTATTCAAAACTTTGAGTCTTTTCATGAATTTGCCAACGAGGAAATCCTTTCTGGAGCACCTGTTGTTAAGGAAAACTCAATTGCTTAAAACTAATTAAATATAAAATGAACGTACCTGATAATTTACAATATACAGCTGATCACGAATGGATCAAAATAGATGGAGACATCGCAACAATTGGAATTACTGATTTTGCTCAACACGAATTGGGAGATATTGTCTTTGTAGAAATGGACTTAGTTGGTGAACAATTAGAACAGCACGAAGTATTTGGGACAGTAGAAGCAGTGAAGACTGTATCCGACTTGTTTTTGCCTATGGCTGGGGAGGTTTTAGAACTAAACTCAGCATTAGAAGATAATCCAGGTTTGGTTAATTCTGACCCATATGGTGAAGGTTGGATCATAAAGTTAAAAATTAGTAATGCAGATGAGGCTAAGTCACTTTTAGCAGCACCTGCTTATATAGATTTAATTGGGGGGTGATTTCAATATTGCCTCATCGTATTTTATAATAAATATAAATATTGATCATGATTACTAGAACAAAGAAGTTTGCAAGTTATTTTTATCCGATAACTTTTGAAAAAGACAAAGGAGAACTTGTACCCTACGTAGAGGTTGTGATGAATAATGGAAAATATGAATTGAACGGTGAAGTAGTAAATTATTCCAACGGAAGTTTGTATACTATATTTGATAATGCTTTTGAAACTTTTAAAGTTCAAGAAAGAAATATTAATTCTGCGCTAATAGTAGGGTTTGGTGCAGGTACTATTGCTGGTATAATTTCTAAAAAAATTAATGATAAATGTAAGATTACTGGTATAGAGAATGACGCTAAGATCATTGAATATGCCAACACTTACTTTGACCTTAAGCAGTTTGAAAACTTGAATTTAATAAAAGAAGATGCTTTTAACTATGCAGCCAATTGTCAGGACAAATTTGACTTAATAGTGATAGATTTATTCGTAGAAAATAGAGTACCCGTAAAAGCAAAACAGTTAGCATTCTTAAAAGACCTAAAAAATGCTTTGAAAGATAATGGTTTGCTCTTTTTTAATAAAATTACTGATTCCGAAGAATTAAAACAGGAAGGTTCAAAATTGTTAAAAAATATGCAGGACACATTTGGTCCAATTAGGCATCACAAGGAAATTGTAAATGGTATTGAAAATTCAGTATTTGTTTATTTATAAAAGGTTAATAAATTAACTTTGTTTTAATTGGAAATATATAACTGTAATTATGTTTGGTATTAAGAAACTATATAAGAAATACTTCCCCTATTTTGTTGATGTTTGGCAATATATTGTGATAATTTTAATCTTTATCATAGCATCTTTGATCTTCCTCTAAATGAAAATCATTAAGAAAGGTACAAAGTTATATAGTGTTGTTCATTTAAAGTGCCCAAGATGTCAGGAAGGGAACTTATTTCTATGTTCTAATCCTTATAAATTAAAACAATTTGACAAAATGCCAGATCATTGTGCTAAATGTGATTTAGATCTCAAAAGGGAGAATGGCTATTATTGGGGAGCAATGATGATTAGTCATGCGTTTACCACAGTATTTGGAGTAATTGTACATGCGCTGTTTATCTATTTTTATGGATGGGAATCGATGGCGTTGTCACTGGTGTTTTTTATTTTATTTATACTCCTACTTTTACCAGTAACTTTTAGACTCTCTAGAGCCATTTGGATTAACATTTTTGTGGATTATAATCCGGATGCTATTAAATACCATAATTTACATGACAAAACAAAAGGCATCAATTAGAATATTGACACCTTTTGAACGAATGCTTCTAGGTAAGATTAATAAGTAGTAAGTGACAATTTAGTAATTACTTTTACTTTAAAATATTCATTGTATTTAGGTATGAAAAATTCTTTTTCAATATAGTTTATCTGGATTTTCTTCCCCACAATAGAATTGGTTTCATCTGTCAATAAATTGGATCCTTCAAAATATTCTAGCCAGTAAAAGGTTTCTTGTTTTTCGTTGTTTAATTGGACTTTTAATGTAGCAAACTGACCTTTTTCTATAGAACTTAAAATACCATAACTCTGTATTGACGACTCTTCATATGAATCATTCATCAAGTCATTCATTCTTTCTGGCTCCTCTTGCAATAATACCGCAATTGTTTCAGTAAATATGGGACAATTTAAAGCCATTTGCACACCTATTTTTTCTCCAAACTCCCCCATTTTATCTGGGTTGCTTATGTCTATGTCAAATTTAGAATCTCCAATTACAGCCAACATACAAAGACCTATTTCAACTTGAACTTCATCCATTGACAGTTTACTTAAATTCTTTTTCTTGCTTAAACATTCACATGTTTGATTTGATATATCCTCTGTCTGTTTGGTTGTTTGTGCAAACATCGAAAAGTTAAAGATTAGAATTAAACTGAAGATAAAGTTTTTCATAACACATATTTTATGTTACAATAATAGGAAAATTACTCCGGTTTATTTCAAGATAATAATAGGTTTATAATCTTTTTGTGTAACACAGAACTCATTAGTCAAAACCTAACTTACTATTTTATAAAGAGTTGATATAATTGACTATCATCTTTGAAAATGAAAAAATACTTAATAAATTCTTGCTGTGTATCCAATATTACTACGAATAATCAATATCTAACTGATGTTTCTGTAATAGTCCTTCTAATTTAAACCCTGAAAATTTAGCCTTTTTTAATTTGTTGAATTCAGGATCAATTGAATAATTGTTAGAGGTTCTAAAGTCAACTTTTTCTAATATTGTATTTGAAAAAATAGCCCCGGAAAGGTCACATTCATTAAAGACTGAAGATGTTAGATTTGCTTCAGAAAAATCTGTTTCTCGCAATGAACATTTAACAAATTGTGTCTTTAATAATTTAGTACCAAAGAATGTTGAGTAGTTTAAATGACAATTTTCAAATGAAAATGAGAACATGAATTTGTTACATTCTGAAAAGTTGACACCTAAAATTTTACAATCTTTAAAGGTTACATTATTAAAACCAACGCCTCTGACTTTTGTCATTGAAAAGTTGCAATTTTCAAATGTACACGCTTCAAAACGATTGCCAACTAAATCACTATTTAAGAAAATACAGTCTCTGAATTCACATTTGTAAAACTCTCTATCACGAAGTACTTTATCGGTGTAATCAACATTTACAAAAGATTTACCATCATGCATTTTTATTTCCTTCGCCATTCTAATTTCTTTTACAAATATTAATAGTCAAAAATAGTAAACTATTTATTGCATTTAAAATGCACTATAAATATTTAGCTTATTCTTTCCAACCACCACCTAATGATCTATATAGTTCGATTTGAGCTGTTAAAACATTTAATTTGGCATTAATGGTTTCTATTTGTGTACTCAGTAATGACTGTTCTGAAGTCAATACTTGCACATAATTTACTTCACCATATTGGAGTAATTGCTTATTAATCTCTACAGTTTCTTCTAAAGATGCATTTTGATTAGCTCTTAATGCTGCTATTTCTTCTGCCGTTTCCATCGCATACAATGCGTCTGAGACTTCTTTTCCTGCTGTAAGCAATGATAATTCATAATTGGCCAAAGCAGCTTGCTGTAATGCTATTTTACTTCTCAATCTTGATCTATTCAAATTCTTATTCAAAAGCGGTTGAAGCAATCCTCCTGCAATATTGGCAAAGAATGAAGTAGGATCAAAAAGTGACGCTCCTTCATTACTTACAAAACCTGCTCTACCTGTAATTGTAATACTAGGATAGAATTGTGCTCTTGCAGCATTAGACATTTCTAAGGCACTCAATAATTCAAATTCTTTTTGCATCACATCTGGTCTGTTTGCCAATAATAAAGCAGGAACACCAGTAGAAAAATCTCCTGCTATTTTTTGATTTTGAATCTTACCTCTTTCAATTGGTCCTGGGTTTTTACCCATTAATAAACTCATGTAGTTTTCCAATTCTCTGATTTGCTGTTTTAATTGAATAGATAAAATCTCTGCAGCATTTTTATTTGCCTCGCTTTGTTTGATATCTGCACTCGTAACATATCCAGCACTTTGCAATTCTTGGATAGTTATCAAATAGGATTCTCTAGATTTTACTGTCTCTTCTGCCACTAATAGTTTCTCGTCTAACGCCAATAAAGAATAGTAACTAGTTGCCAAATTAGAAATCAACTTGGTTTGAACTGCTCTTCTGAAACTTTCTGAAGCCAATAGATCCGCAATTGCTGATTTTTTAGCACTTCTGTATTTACCCCAAATATCTATTTCCCAACTAGAACTCAAAAACACTGAATACTGACTTGTCGCAAATCCTGTGGCAGCACTCACGGTGTTGGCTAATTTAGATTGTGTAGCACTTGCATTCAGGTTTAAATCTGGTTGTAAAGCACCTTTCTGCTGCATTAAGTATGATTCTGCATTTTCAATATTGGCAACAGCCACTCTTAAATCAATATTAGATTTTAGCGCCTCTGTTATGATATTTTGCAAAAGTGGATCAGTAAATACTTCATTCCATTTTAAATCTGCAAAAGAAGTACTGTCTGTTGTATTGACATCTCTGTACAGTGTTTCCGTGTCCGTTTCTGGTGTAGCATATTCTTGATGAATATTACAAGACACAAACCCTTGTAGCATTACCAATGTAACTGTTGTATATAAAAATATCTTCATTGTTTTAATCTAATTTAGTTGATGCTTCAGTTACTTTTGGAGCACCAGTAATTTTCTCTTGAATATTTTGAAATATCACAAACAAAACTGGAATTACCATCACTCCGAAAATAGTTCCTATTAACATTCCTCCAACTGCACCTGTTGCAATAGACTTATTACCAATTGCTCCAGCACCTGTAGATAGTAATAATGGAACCAATCCGAAGATAAAGGCAAATGATGTCATCAAGATAGGTCTTAACCTTGCCTTAGCACCTTCAATACCAGCATTAAAAATAGATAGTCCTTCTCTTCTACGTTGAATTGAGAATTCTATTATCAATATGGCATTCTTGGCAAGTAATCCAAGTAGCATAATTAAGGATATCTGTAAATAAATGTTGTTATCAATTCCCATTAAGTAAGCAAATATGAAACTTCCAGCTAATCCAATTGGTAAGGAAAGAATAACCGCAAATGGAAGTATATAACTTTCATATTGACCCGCCAATAAGAAGTAAACAAACAATAAACAAAGCGAGAAGATATATATCGCTTGACTTCCAGAACTTAACTCTTCACGTGTTGCTCCTGAATATTCGTAGGCATAACCTGTAGGGAGTGTTGCAGAAACTTCTGCAATGGCATTTATAGCATCTCCAGAACTATAACCTTCATTGGGAGCACCTTGAATACTCACAGACTTAAACAAGTTGAAGGTCTTGATAGATTCAGGTCCATAAACCTTATCTAAGGTAACAAACTCTTTAATCGGAGCCATTTCACCTTTGGCGTTTCTAACATAAATATAATCTAACGTTTCTAAATTTTTTCTATAGTCAGCTTCAGATTGAACCATGATTCTATACTGCTTACCAAATCTATTAAAATTGGAAGCATATACACCTCCATAATAACCTTGCATGGCACTGATTATATCGCTTACTACTATTCCAGCCTCCATAGATTTTTCAACATTTACCGAAAGTAAAAACTGAGGGTAAGATGTTTTGAATGAGGTTGTAGCATACTTAATTTCTGGTCTTGCTGTTAATGCAGCAATAAAATCCTGAGTTACTGTATTCAACTCCTCAATGTCTCCACCAGATCTATCTTGCAGTTCTAATGAGAATCCAGAACTAAATCCAAAACCTCTAATGGTTGGTGCTGGGAAGAAGATAACTTTTGCGTCTTTAATTCCGCCAATTTTACCCCAAAACTCTTGAATGATTTCATCTTGCGTTCGTTCTCTATCATCCCATGGAGACAACTTGATAATAACCATTCCGTAGGCACTACCCTGTCCATTGATAATAGAGTTTCCAGCCATCTTAAGTGTGTTCATCACACCAGGCACATCTCTAAGGATACTGTCTACTTGCGTAGCGACTAACTCTGTTCTTTCCAAGGAAGCAGATGGAGGTAAAGTAATATCACAAAAAATTGTTCCTGTATCTTCTTTAGGTACAAACCCCGTTGGTGTTATCTGAATCATCCAATATAAGACTCCTGAAAATGCAACAATACTTATGATGGGTATCCATTTTCTCTTAGTTAGAAAACCAATTGCTTTCCCATAACGGTTAGTCATATTGTCAAATGACCTATTAAAATAGGTATAAAATCTACCTAAGAACTTTTTGTTTTTCTCTTCTTCATTGTGAGGCTTAAGCAGAATAGCACACAATGCCGGACTCAATGTCAATGCACTAACTGCCGATAGAATAATGGCAATGGCTAATGTAAGACCAAACTGTTTATAGAAAACTCCTGTGGAGCCCGAGATAAACGTTACAGGAAGGAATACGGCAGCCATCACCAAAGTAATTGCAATAATAGCACCTGAAATCTCTCCCATAGCACCAACGGTTGCTTCTTTTGGAGATTCATGTGTTTTCTCCATTCTAGCATGCACTGCTTCTACCACTACAATGGCATCATCTACCACAATTCCAATAGCGAGTACCAAAGCAAATAAGGTAAGTAAGTTAATACTGAATCCAAATAGGCTTAAGAAGAAGAAAGTTCCAATAATAGATACTGGCACTGCTATAGCAGGAATAAGTGTTGACCGAAAATCTTGTAGGAATAAGAACACAACCAAGAATACTAATATAAAGGCTTCTATTAATGTTGTAATTACTTTTGAGATTGACTCTTCTAAGAAATCATTGGCATTGGTAAGTTCTGCATATTTAATTCCATCAGGAAAACTTTTTGATGCTTCATCCAATACTACCAAACATTCATTAATTACATCTTGAGCATTTGACCCTGCTGTTTGAGCCACTGCAAACCCCGCGGCCACTTGACCATTAAATCTAAATGTTCTCGTGTAATTCTGTGAACCCAATTCTATTGTTGCCACATCTTTTAGGAGTAGTTTCTGTCCCTTGTCATCAAACTTTAGGATGATATTTTCAAACTGATCTTCTGTTTTTAACTTACCAGTGTACTTGATTACATATTGAAAAGATTGATCACTATTCTGACCAATTTGACCAGGCGCTGCTTCAATATTTTGTTGCTGTAAGGCTGTAAAAACATCTTTAGGAATCAAGCCATACGCTTTCATTTTATCCGGTTTTAACCAAACACGCATAGAATAGTTTTGCTCTCCAAATGATCTAGCACTCCCTACTCCATTCACCCTTTTTAAGGCCGGTAAAAGATTGATTTCAGCATAATTCTGAACAAACACTTCATCAAAATCTTTGTTTTCACTGTAAAGTGCAAAGATTAGAATGTTGTCACTTTGTTGCTTACTCGTAGTTACTCCAGACTGAATAACTTCTTCAGGAAGTAAACTCGTTGCTTTAGAAACCCTATTCTGAACATTTACCGCAGCCAAATCTGGATCAGTTCCTTGTTCAAAATAGATTGAAATAGTTGCCGTACCACTATTGGTTGCTGTGGAAGTCATGTAAGTCATGTTTTCCACGCCATTAATTTGTTCCTCCAAAGGAATAATAACACTATTCATCATCACCTCTGCACTGGCTCCAGAATAGGATGCTGTCACCTGAATAGTAGGTGGTGCAATATCTGGATATTGTGAAACAGGTAAAGAAGAAAGACCTAGAAATCCAAGTATTACAATCAAGATTGAAATAACAGTAGATAATACGGGGCGTTGTATAAATTTATCAAACATAATAATTAGGTTATTTAGTGTTGTTTTGACTCACTGGGATGATCTTCATATCCTTTGCAAGTGAGTTAATACCACTCAGTACAATAGTACTTCCAGGCTCTAATCCAGACTTTACAATGAAATCTTTTCCATTGTCGGCTTCAATTGCTTCTATTTCTACCGGAGCTACAATGTCTTCGTTATTCACAACATATATAAATCGTTTATTTTGAATTTCAAATGTTGCAGCCTGTGGCACTAGAATCACATTATCTAGTGTTAAAGGAATCTGAATAATCCCACTCGCACCGCTCAGCAATACACCATCAGGATTACTGAATGCGGCACGTAAAGTAACAGAACCAGTTCCTGTTTCTATCAATCCGCTTATTGCATCTATTGTCCCTTTTTGCGAATATAGAGTACCATCTGCCAGTAGTAAATTGATGTTATTTGAATCTGCAGCGTGTTTAATTTCTTTGCTAAGACTGATATAATCTTTCTCATTTACCGAAAAATAAGCTCTTACATCTTTGATATTGGTAACAGACGCCAAAGGTTCTGAAATAGAACTACTTACTAAACTTCCAATATGAAATGGTATCATTCCAATTACACCATCAATAGGAGATTTGATATTACAATAATCCCAATTGGTTTGAGCGTTTTGCAAAAAGCAATATTAGATTTAAAATCTGCTGAAGCAGCATTGCAAGAAGCAAATGCATTTTTACAAAACGCCCAAACCAATTGGGATTATTGTAATATCAAATCTCCTATTGATGGTGTAATCGGAATGATACCA
>JBFHGR010000074.1:0-17616 GCA_041583015.1 Parvicella sp.
TATAATAATAAATCATCTAGTTTACTTTCTACTGAAAAATATCAATATGTAACGACTTTACCTGTATTTGCAGATGTAAGGACTAATTCGTACGGAGGAGTAATCAGTTTTGAAAATTTAAACTATTTGTATAATCCAGTGAGCGGTTGGGACATTGTTATGGAAGGAGGCGTTGGGGATAAATTAATAAAAAAAAATATATCTCTTAATCAAGAATTATACGAAGGATTGACGTTGAGATCATTGCAGTTTAATTTAAACGGCAAGGTTAATAGATTTATTAAATTAAGAAAGAGGAGTACTTTGATGCTTGGCGTGCAAGGTGGGATTATAAATGGTGAGAATATTTTTGAAAATGAACTTTTTAGGATTGGTGGTCAAAGAACGATTAGAGGTTTTGATGATGAGTCTATTTTTGCATCATCTTTTGCTATTGCTACTATGGAGTATAGGTTTATACTTGAGGAAAACTCGAATTTATTTTTGTTTACACAAGGAATGTATTATGACAAAGATTTAATTAATTCACATGTATATGATACACCTTATAGTTTTGGATTAGGAATAAATTTTCAAACAAAACCTGGAATATTTAGTGTTAGTTATTCTTTGGGTAGTCAGTTGAATAATCCTATTTTATTAAGGTCTGCTAAAATACATTTTGGATTTGTTAATTACTTTTAGTTAAAAAATAATTAGTTTTTTCGTAATGTTTAGATATTTGTGAGGATGAAAACACTAGTTACTTATTTAGTCTTGGTTTCTTTTATTACGATAATTCCAAAAGTCGAAGTAAAGTCGCAAACAATTGAAGATCGACCAGTTAATTATATTACGGATTTTATAATTGATTATATTTCAATTAAGTACCCCGCTCTTGAACTTGAGAACTTTATTTATGTTGGGGTAGAAAGACAAAAATTATTTTTATTTATCAATGGTCAGGTGGAGAGGGTGTATGATGTTTCTACTAGTAAAAATGGAGCTGGTACAAAGTCTGGGTCAGAACAAACGCCTATTGGTTTACATGTAATAGAAGGTAAGTATGGTGAGGGATTGCCAAAAGGCGGTGTTTTAAGAGGTAGAAAGTTTACGGGTAGAATTGCTGAAATTCAGACTGAACCAATATCGTCCGGATCTGATGACATAACTTCTAGAGTCATAACCATAAAAGGTTTGGAAGAGGGGATAAATAAAGGAGGGATGAATGATTCTTATAAGCGGAAGATTTATATACATGGAACCGCAGAAGAAGGCTTTATAGGTACGCCTGCTTCGCATGGTTGTGTTAGAATGAGAAACGATGATGTGATAGAGTTATTTGATATTGTAGAAGAAGGTACCAACCTTATTATTCTTAATAACTAAAAAAGGCAACACTAAAATTAGTATTGCCTTGATAAATGAACGTTTGTTAGTATTATTTTAGGTATCTAAAATCTTGACCATCTTTTAGGTTGGTAACTAAAGCATAGATTAATCTAATTACATTTTGAATGTCTTCTTTGGCACATGTCTCCACAGTAGTGTGCATGTATCTTAAAGGCATGGAGATAAGCATAGATGCAACACCAGCATTACTATAAGCAAAGGCATCGGTATCTGTTCCAGTACTTCTTGATGCAGCCAATCTTTGGAAAGGAATTTTTTCTTTTTCTGCTTGGTTGATGGCAAATTTCAAAAGATTATTCTGAACCGCAGGACCGTAACTTAGAACGGGCCCTTTACCGATAGATAGATCACCTTGTTCAATTTTCTTAATCATAGGAGTGTTTGTGTCATGACAAACATCAGTAACAATGGCAACATCAGGTTGAATTCTTTCTGCTATCATTTGCGCTCCTCTCAGTCCTATTTCTTCTTGAACAGCATTCACGATGTATAATCCAAATGGTAGTTTGACTTTGTTTTCTTTTAATTTTCTTGCTACTTCCGCAATCACAAATCCTCCCATTCTGTTATCAAGCGCTCTGCCTACATAATTTTTTTTGTTCAGAATCATGAATTCATCTTCATAGGTAACTACACAACCTACATGTATCCCCATTTTTTCAACTTCTTCTTTGGATTCTGCTCCACAATCAAGGAAAATATTATCCAATTTTGGAGGTGTTTCAGTTCCTCCACCTCTTGTATGAATTGCAGGCCAACCAAAAACAGCTTTAACCATACCTTTATCAGTATGGATGTTTACTCTTTTTGAAGGAGCAATTTGATGATCACTTCCTCCATTTCTTCTCAAGTAAATGAAGCCATCATTGGTAATATAGTGCACAAAATAACTGATTTCATCAGCATGTGCTTCAATTACTACTTTATACTTTGCCTTTGGGTTGATAACACCTACTGCGGTTCCGTATGTGTCAACAAAATGCTCGTCTATATATGGTTTGATGTATTCTAACCATAATTTTTGACCTTCTGATTCAAACCCAGTTGGAGAGGGGTTATTTAAATATTTTTCTAAAAATTTTTCTGATTTAGCAGTTATAATTGAAGGCTTTTTTGATTCCTTCTTATTTGTTGTTTTTTTTGCCATAATTATATTAATCTTATTTTATTTCCGAATGTATCAAATATTCTAATTAAATCAAAAAATGCTTAAGCAAATTCAGCCAATTCCATCCATCTTAAAGTTTTAATTTCTAAAACTTCTATAAGTTCTGTGAGTTCTTTAGATGTACTTTCGATAATTTCGTATGAATTGTCTGGATTATTCAAAATTTCAGAAAGTTGTTTTTTCTTTTCTTCCAATTCAGGAATTTCTTTATCTAATTGGTCGAATTCGTATTGTTCTTTATATGAAAGTTTTACTTTTTGACCTTCTCTTCTTTGCTTTGCAACAACTTTTTCAGTTTGTTGCTCCTTTCGTTTTTCTGCTTCTTTTTCTTTTTTGAAAATTCTATATTTAGCATAATTACCAATTACATCATCAACTTTTCCTTCTCCATCCAAAACAAATAAGTGATCTACTAATTTATCCATAAAGTATCTATCGTGAGTAACAATAATTAGGCATCCTTGAAAATCTAGTAGGTAATCTTCTAAAACTTGTAATGTAAAGATGTCTAAGTCATTGGTAGGTTCATCTAAAATCAGGAAATTTGGATTCTTCATTAAGATGGTGAGTAAATACAATCTTTTACGTTCGCCACCACTTAATTGAGATGCATATAGGTAATGTGTGTTAGTAGGGAATAAGAATCGCTCCAAAAGTTGTGTAGCAGTTAGTTTTTTGCCTCCAGCAATGGGAAGGTATTCTGCAATATCTTTAATGACGTCAACAACTCTCTTGTCTTCTTTTAAAACTAATCCCGCTTGGTGGTAATATCCATAGACAATAGTTTCTCCAGTTACAATCTTACCAGAGTCAGGTTGAAGATTTTCGGTAATAAGATTTAGAAATGTAGATTTTCCAGCACCATTGGCCCCAACTAATCCAACTCTTTCTTTGCGTTTAAATGTATAAGTGAACTGATCCAATATTTTCTTTTCGCCAAAAGATTTTGATACCTTGTGTAGTTCTAGAATTTTACCTCCAAGTCTTTCCATTTTAACAGAAATATCCATTTTCTGTTCGTCTATATTCTGAGAAGCTACTGCTTTTATTTCGTAAAAATCATCCACTCTTGCTTTTGACTTTGTCCCTCTCGCTTTTGGTTGCCTACGCATCCATTCTAGTTCTTTGGACATTAGGTTTTTTGCCTTGTCTATTACCGCTTGTTGGTTGATGTACCTTTCTGCTCTTTTCTCTAAGTAGTAAGAGTAATTTCCTTTGTATTTATATAGATTACCTTGGTCTAATTCAAGGATCTCATCACATATTCTTTCTAGGAAATACCTGTCGTGCGTTACCATGAGTAAAGTGATGCCAGGTAGTGATAAATAGCCTTCTAGCCATTCTATCATGTCTAAATCAAGGTGATTGGTAGGCTCATCTAAGATTAATAAATCAGGTTCTTCAATCAATACTTTAGCCAAGGCTAATCGTCTTCTTTGTCCCCCAGAAAGCATTTTTACTTTCTTGTTGAATTCACTTAGTCTAAGTTTACTGAGTATTTCTCTAATTTTGTTTTCTGTAGACCATGCATCCAATTCACTGATTTTTTCAAAAAGTTCAGAGATTTTATCCATGTCGTCATTCGCTTCAAGGCACAGTGAGTATTCTTTTATCAAACTTAACACTTCATTTTGAGTGCTGAAAACTGTATCCATGATGCTTAAGTCTTCATCAAAGTTGTCTTCTTGTTTAAGATAGCCAATGTTAATTTCGTTTCTGAAAACAATATTTCCGGAGTCCGGAATATCAGTGCCAATTAAGCAATTTAGTAAACTAGTTTTACCACTTCCATTTCTTGCAACAAGAGCAATTTTTTGATTTTGAGCAATACCAAAAGTTATTTCTTTGAATAAAACCTTTTCGGCATAGACCTTAGAAACTTTTTCTACAGATAGAAAATTCATATTAAAAATTATTTATTGCAAAAGTAGGCTTTTGAATGCGGATTAAATTTGAAAAATCAAAGATTATAAATCTTAATAGCCTGCATTGCTTCTTTGACGTCATGAACTCGTAAGATTTTAGCACCTTGTTCCAGTGCTATCATGTGTGCGGCTGTGGTAGCATTGAGGGCCTCTGCTGGATTAATGTTGAGAGGTTTGTATAACATAGATTTTCTGGATACCCCAACAAGCATGAGGTGGCCTAAAAGTTTAAAGTGAGAAAGATTTTTTAGTAATGTATAATTGTTCTCAATTGTTTTTCCAAATCCAAATCCAACATCGAGAACTATGTCTTTGATACCTGCGTTTTTAGCGTCAATTATTTTCGAAGAAAAATATTTTGTTATCTCCAGTAAGATGTTTTCATAACTTGGGTTGTTTTGCATGTTTTTTGGAGTGTTCTGCATGTGCATCATGATGTAAGGTGCTCCCAAATCTCCAACAGTTGCAATCATTTCATTGTCCATGTCTCCAGCAGAAATATCATTTACTATTTGAGCGCCATTTTCTACTGCAGCTCTTGCCACTTTACTTCTAAAAGTGTCAATTGAAATTATGCTAGATGGAAATTCTTTAGTAATTGATTGGATGACAGGTATTACTCTTGCTAGCTCCTCTTCTTCGCTCACTTCTTCGGCACCAGGGCGTGATGAATAGCCGCCAATATCTAGAAAGGTTGCACCAGCGTCCAAATGTGTTTTTGCTTGAAGTATGGCATTGTAAATTGAGTTGTTTTTTCCTCCATCATAAAATGAATCAGGCGTGATGTTGATAATCCCCATAACAATTGGATCCTCCAAGGAAAGTAAATTACCTCCACAATTAATGCTGTTGTTTTCTCTTAAAATTGTATCTTTCACGCCTCAAAATTAGAACAATTTAGCATGTCAAACACATCAACTCAATTTGAATCCATAATTTTTAATTGCAAAGACATCTTTGCTAAGAAAACAAAAGACTATGGTACTGCTTGGAGAATATTGCGAGTGTCCTCGCTCACAGATCAGATTTTTATCAAGGCAAATAGAATTAGAACTATTCAGGAAACAGGGGTTAATAAAGTAGGGGAAGGAATAGAGTCTGAATTCATTGGAATTATTAATTATTGTGTAATGGCGTTGATACAGTTGGAATTGAAAGATGATAAGAGACTAGAGTTGCCAAGTGATGAAACGGTGAAGTTGTATGCCAAATATGCTAATGAAGCGAAAGCATTAATGGAAACTAAGAATCATGATTACGGTGAAGCATGGCGTGATATGCGGGTGTCATCTTTGACTGATTTGATTTTGATGAAAATTCTTCGTGTCAAACAAATTGAAGATAACAAAGGAAAAACTTTAATTTCTGAAGGAATTGATGCCAATTATTTTGATATGATAAATTATGCAGTTTTTGCCATGATTTTAATGAGTGAAAAAAACAGTTAATGTTTTGTTAAAACATTTTTTTCTCATTTTGATTGATTAGTTTTGAAAACAGAATTAAACTTAATTTAAAACTTATTTATTTTAATTATGACAGTTCAAAAACAAAAGAGTATCGTTTGGGCCATACGATTTTTAGTGTCGGCAGTTTTTATTTTATCAGCAGCAGCTAAGTTATACCCCTCGGCAACGTTGGGGATTTCAACTTTTGAGACTAAGTATCTGGGAGAACTAGGTATTAATGGAGGGTTTGCAAAGATTTTTTCAAGGTTAATTATTGGTTTAGAATTTAGCATAGCGATTCTTATTTTACTGCCATACTATTTGAGAAAGATAGTTTTCCCTATTACCATTGGTTTGTTATCTGTTTTTTCCATTCATTTGGCGATACAGACGTTTGGAGGTGAAGCAAGTAACTGCGGTTGTTTTGGAGAGTTAATTCCAATGAGCCCCTTGCAGGCATTAATTAAGAATTTGATTACCATCGGATTATTGATATTACCTCTTACTAAATTTAAAGACGGATTAGAGGAGAAAAAGAATTTTAGTAATATTTTGATTATTGGTTTGGCTGTATCTTTGATGATGTTTATGTTTATACCTCAAGGCTCTAATGAGCAGGGAGAAGTTGTAGAGGTAAAGGCGGGTGAATCAGAATACTCTGTATACTTTGAAGATATAGGTAAGGAGAATAAATTATTATGCTTCTTTTCACCAACTTGTGAACATTGTATGGAAGCAGCAAAAACCTTGACGGAATTGAAAACAAAATATCCGGGAATTGTTCCTGAAATAAACATTTTATTTATGGATGAAGCTGGTGACGGTTCTGAAGCTGATGTTAAAACCTTTTTTGAGTTCATTGGCGCAGAATATAATTATAAGGTTTTATCTGTAGAGAAGTTTATAGAGGTGTTCTGGAATGACGATAATAATTTCCCAGGTGTAATGTATCTGTATAATGGGGAAGAAAGAGTCTTTTTTGATGGTTCTGAAGGGAATGAATTTGATGCTGATAAATTGTTAGAGGAAATCAAAAGAGAATATTAATATTCATAGAAGGACAACTGTTTTGTGTCGCAATCTATTATCAATTCTCAAAAGAATTTCTATCTTAGTCGACTCAAAATAGAGTGATACGTGGGTAAATTTATTCTAAAGAAAGTTTTTTATGGTCTAATCATCCTTTTTGGAGTGGTGACAGGAGTGTTTTTTCTGCAGAATTCTACAGGAGGGAATCCCGCATTGCTTGTTGGTGGTCAGAATGCTACCGATGAGATTATTCAGAATATAGAAAAAGACTTGGGTCTTGATTTACCACTTTATAAACGATACTTTTTATACTTAAACGATTTATCTCCGATATCTTTTCATAAGGACTCACCAGAAAGTCATACCTATATGGATACAAGTAAGTATGATGGAACAGCTATGTTTGACGTAGGCGAAAGTACAGTCTATTTTAAATATCCTTATCTACGAGAATCATACTCTACAAAAAGACCTGTGTCGGATATTATTTTTAGTACTTTACCTGATACAGTTTACTTGGCTTTTGCTGCGGTGGTTATTGCATTTTTCTTTGGTGTTTTGTTTGGAATAATATCGGCATTAAAAAAAGGATCTTTTTTGGATAATTCTACTTTCATTGTTGCTGTTGCTGGTATGTCGGCACCGTCATTTTTTACAGCAGCTATTGCCTCACAAGTTTTCGGAGAAATATGGTCTGAGCAATCAGAATTACCTATTTTTCCTTTAGTGGCGATGTTGTTTGCTTTATTTGTTGGTGTAGCAGCGTTTTTATACCAAAATAAAAAACGCGTAAAAACGGAAAAGAAAACCATAACACTTTCTTTAGTCGGTTTATGGGCTTTCAAAGGGTTGTTGTTTGGATCGGCTATTTGGTTGTTTTATATAATCGGATATTCTGTTTTTGGGTTTGAAAATATTCCTTTGATTGGAGAGGTTATAATTGGGCCAGGCACAGGATTGAATGTTACGGGACAATTATATGAATTAGATGATTTGACTGGAGATGAGATTTTACATTTGGAGAATTTAATTCTTCCAGCTTTGACTTTAGGGGTGCGGCCATTGGCTTTGGTGTCTCAACTAACAAGAAGTTCAATGCTAGATGTAATGAATGAAGATTATATTCGAACTGCAAGAGCGAAAGGATTGTCAGAAATTAAAGTTGTTTTTAAACATGCGTTGAAAAATGCAATGAACCCGGTAATTACTGCAGTGTCAGGGTCATTTGCATCATTACTAGCAGGAGCTGTTTTCGTGGAAACTATTTTTAGTTGGAATGGGATTGGTACCGCTTTATTAGATGCAATTAAAAATTCGGATCTACCAACAATTTTAGGAGTAACCATAGTAATTAGTTCCTTTTTTGTTGTCATCAACATCATTGTTGATATAGTCTATGGATTTTTAGATCCTAGAATCAGATTAAAATAATATTATGAGAAAAAGAATTGTAGCAGGAAATTGGAAGATGAATCTTTCCAAGCAAGAAGCAGAACAATTAATCACGGATTTGGAAAGCCAATACGAAAATGATAAAGATTGTCATATTGTGATATGTCCTTCTAGTGTGTACTTGAATTTAGCAATCGATATGCAATCTAATATGTCTGTAGGAGCGCAGAACGTTTCTGAAAGAGAAAATGGAGCTTTTACAGGCGAGATTTCATGTGCTATGCTTTCTAGTATGGGAGTTCAGTATTGCATTGTTGGTCATTCAGAAAGACGACAATATTTTGGAGATACAAATGAATTAATCAATCAAAAGGTAAAAGCCTTGTTGGCTAATAATATAACGCCTATTTTATGTTGTGGAGAATCACTTTCTGAAAGAGAGTCAAATCAACAAGAGAAAGTAGTGTCGATGCAATTGGGTAGTGGGTTGAAAGGTTTGTCTCCTGATGAGGTTGCTAAAGTTGTAGTGGCTTATGAGCCTGTATGGGCAATTGGAACAGGAAAAACAGCTAGTGCTGAACAAGCTCAGGATATCCATGCATATATTAGAGCCTTTTTGCAGGATATAATTGGAGATAAGAGTCAGAAAATTTCAATTCTCTATGGAGGAAGTTGTAAACCAGAAAATGCAAAAGAATTATTTGCATGTCGAGATATTGATGGCGGTCTAATTGGTGGTGCTGCGCTTAATGCTACTTCATTTTTGGCAATTGCCAATTCATTTTAAAAATTCATATGAATTATCATAAAGTAAAATTCACATTGAATCCTTTGCTTCCAGCAAGAGAGATTCTATATGCCGATTTAGATCAGTTAAACTTTGAGTCTATCGTGGATACTGTTGATGGGGTAGAGGCCTTTATTCCAGAAGGGCAACTTAACTTAGAAGATTTAAATGATTTAATGGTTAATAATTTACCTGACCAATTAGTAGATTATACCGAAGAAATTGTTGAGCAACAAAACTGGAATGCAGTATGGGAAAGCCAATTTGATCCCATCTTCATCAATGATAAATGTGTTATACGAGCACCTTTTCATGATGCACAGAACTTGGAATATGAAATAATTATCTCTCCTAAAATGTCTTTTGGTACAGGGCATCACGAAACTACATTTTTAATCAGTCAAAGGTTGTTTGAACTTGATCTTGCAGGTTTATCTGTTATGGATATGGGGTGCGGAACAGGTGTTTTAGCAATAATTGCAAAGAAATTAGGGGCCGGTTATACAGAAGGCATTGATATAGAACATTGGGCGTATGAAAATAGTATTGAAAATGCTTTAATAAACAATGTATCTGATATTTTATTTTTAGAAGGAGACGCAAATTTGCTTGGTGAGAGGAAGTTTGACTTGTTTATTGCCAACATTAATAGAAACATTTTACATGCGGATATGCCTAAATATGTTGATTCAATGAATTCGGGTGCTACTTTACTTTTAAGTGGCTTTTATACTACAGATGTAGATGTGTTAAAATCTAGAGGGAAAGAATGTGGTTTGAATTTTGTAAATTCGACAAGTAAAAACAATTGGGCTTTGATTCAATTGCAAAAAGTTTAATGTCTATGAAATTTATTTCTTGTTTACTATTGTTAGTTACTTTAAACGTTAGTACTCAATTGAGTGCACAATCATTTTTTAGTACAGATTCTACGAAATTTCTTAAAGATGTGACCAATTACCTCGGGCAAGTTAATAAGGATGATGCTAAAAGTTGGAGTAAAGAATTTGAAGAAATTTGGTTTGGAGGAGTTTATACTCCCTCAATGAGAGCGTCCATATATTCTGTAACCAATGATTTAGCTTTGCAGAGAAGAAAAATTTACCCAGATTTTAAAAATTACCTGCTTTCGGTTCAATATGCAGTAACTAGCGGTATGGATGAAGATGCTTTTTCAGCGTGGCATTTGACAGTAGAGAGGGCATTTGGAGAGAAAAACAAATCAAGGTTTTCAAATTATATAGAAACTTGTGTTCTTCTCCTTAAAGATAATACAATATTTAAGTCATCAAGCACAACTTGGCAATCGAGTAATAATAAATATCAATTTACTTATGAGAAGGAGCCTATTATAGTATTTGATGAAATGGAATTGAAGTGCTATGCTAAAAATGACAGTTCTGTTTTGTATAAAACAAAAGGAGCGTATTACCCTTTTTCTTCAAAATGGATTGGAAACGGAGGAACGCTTACATGGGAAAGAGCAGAGTTGGATGCAGATAAATTTTATGCAGAGATTGGAGATTACGATATAGGTATGAAGAGTGCCGCGTTTTCCGTAGATTCAGCTAAGTTTTATAGTACATATTTTGATAAACCAATTTATGGTAAACTTCAAGAAAAAGTGTTGTCCAATAGAGGAGTTGAACAGGTGTCTTTTCCAAAGTTTGTTTCTTATTCACAGCGTTTGAAAATCGAAAATGTTTTCCCGAATGTAGATTACAATGGAGGTTTTACAATGGAAGGACCTGATTTATTAGGTTCTGGAGTCGCTAATGACTTAGCTAGGATGGAATTTTCATATAAGGATAAACCATTTCTAACAGCTGAAGCGTTGGTTTTTGTTATAAACCCAGAAGGTGCAATTTCTGATAAAGCAAAAATTAAATTTTTAATAGAAGAAGATTCTATTACTCATCCTGGGATTTTATTTCAGTTCAGTAACAAAAATGACGAAGCAAAGATTACGATGACAAGAGGTAAAGGTGTAACACAAGCTCCATACTCTGACTCATATCATAATATAGAGGTTTATACCGAAGCGTTGTTTTGGAAAATGGGAGATCCTGTAATTAGCTTTGAACCCTTGTTTGGTAGTACAGATACTACCGCAAATTTTGTGTCTACAGATTATTTTCAAAATCATTTATATGATAGATTGACAGGTACAGGCCAGAATCCATTAGTTCAAATAAAAAATGTAACTAATCAAAAAAAATCCAATACTTTAACATTAGCGGAAGTTGCAACAGCTATGCGAACTACACTTGAAGATGCAGAACCGATAATTTATGAGTTGATGATTGAAGGGTTTTTAACTTATGACAATGAATTGGGGGAAATACATGTAAAAGAGAAATTATTCAACTTTATTGACAATAGAGTGGGAAGGAGAGATTATGATGTAATTGACATCCTTTCCCAGTCTAAGCATAATGCGGAGTTAAGTTTGGTTTCAAAAGATTTAAAAATCAATGGAGTTAAAAAGGTAACATTAAGTGATGCTCAGTTTACAAGAATATATCCAGAAAATCAGCAACTGATTTTAAAGAAGAATCGTGATATGTCTTTTGCGGGTATCATTAACGCGGGAAGAACGGAGTATTTTGGTTCACAATTTTATTTTGAGTATGACAATTTCAAAATCAATTTGATTGAGTGTGATTCCATGCGACTAAGAGCAATCAATACAGATAGAAATGGGCCGCCTCAAATTCGTCTTGGCTCTAAATTGGAAGGAATAAGTGGAAATATTCGTATTGATTCAGAAGGAAATAAATCTGGAATTGATACAAGCTTCAATAATTTCCCTATTTTGAGTGTGAATAAGAAGTCATATGTATATTATGATGATAAAAGCATTCAAAATGGCGCTTATAAGAGAGAGGATTTTAAATTTATTGTAGAACCGTTTGAGTTAGATTCTTTAGATAATTTTTCCAATGCAGGGTTAGGTTTTGAAGGTGAGTTTATCTCAGCGGGTATTTTTCCTAATGTTGATGAGGTGCTCAAAATTCAAGAAGATTACTCTTTAGGTTTTATTAGAGAAGCTCCTAAAGGTGGAATAGGAATTTATGGAGATAAAGCAAATTTTGATAATCAAATTAGATTAAGTAACAAAGGCCTTCAAGGGTCTGGTGATATCGATTTTTTAAGTTCGCATGCCGAATCTACAGGAATTACTTTTTTCCCTGATTCAGTAAATGCAATTGCAGAAGTGTATCATAATGAACCTAGTGAAGATAAGCCTCAAGTGCCGGTTGTGGATGGTTCAGGTGTTTATGTAAGTTATATACCAGCGGAAAAAGTACTTTATGCAGCATCTTACAAAGGTAATGAATTGGTCATGTTTGAGGATAGCGCATCTTCTTTAGATGGTAGAATTGCTGTAAGACCAGAGGGTATGACCGGTGAAGGGACGATGTTTATAGAAAACGGAGAGGTCTTATCCAATTTATTTAAGTATAAACATCACACCATTGACGCAGATACTGCCGAGTTTAAATTAAGAACTGTAGATTTAGATGAGATGGCGTTCAAGACCGAAAATGTAAACGCTCATATCGATTTTACGGATAGAAAAGGCCAGTTTAAATCTAATAGTGGAGAGTCGGCAGTTGAGTTTCCAGAGAATCAGTATATCTGTTACATGGATCAGTTTAATTGGATGATTGATCAGGATGATTTGGAGATGGAATCTAAAGCAAAAGGAGATGTCAATATCGAAACGGATTTAGATTTAAGTGGCTCCAACTTTTTCTCTATTCATCCAAAACAAGATTCTTTAAGTTTTAAATCGCCAAAAGCAAAATTTGACGTGAGAAAGAAGATCATTACTTGCCAAAAAGTGGAGTATGTGACAACAGCGGATGCTAGAGTTTTTCCTGATTCAGGAATAGTGATTATAAGAAAAAAAGCGAAAATGGAGGAATTCGAAAACGCCAAGATTTTAGCAAATTATATTACCAAATTCCATAATATTTTTGATGCTAAAGTGGAAATCACTGGTAAGAAAAGTTACAAAGCTTCTGGATATTATAACTATGTAGATGAATCTAAAGAACAACAAAAAATTTACTTTAGCAATATTGCACCTGATACCGCTATGCAGACTACCGCTAAAGGAACTGTTAAAGAAGAATCTAATTTTAGGCTGAGTCCACAATTTGATTATTATGGAGAAATTGAGATGTTCGCTTCATTAAAAGAGTTAACATTTAAAGGTGAAACAAGACTTTCTGCACATGATTGCCCTGGTATTGAAAGAAACTGGATGGCTTTTGAAGCTCAAATTGATCCTGAAGATATTTATATCCCAGTTTCTGAAAATATGATGGATAGTAAAGGAGGTGCTGTAGGAGCAGGTATGATTCTGAATACCGATTCAATAGGGTTGTATTCTACATTTTTATCTGTTAAGCAAAATCCGAAACATATTGATGTCATGACGGCAAACGGTTTCTTAAAGTATGATAAGAAAACTAGCGAGTATAGAATTGCATCTAGAGATAAGTTAATTGAAAGAAGTTTGCCAGGAAACTACGTTTCTTTAAATACTAAGAACTGTAAAATGATAGGTGATGGTAAATTCGACTTTGGTTGTGAATTTGGTTTGTTAGAACTAACGCCTATAGGAACAATGGAGTATGATCCAGCAATGAAAGACTTGACAATAAAATCTTCTATTTCTATAACATTCCCATTTAATGATGATGCGTTTGATAAAATGGAAAAACAATTGAGTGATTATGCTGATCTGCCTCCTTTAGATTTTAATAATTCTACCTATGAAAAATCACTTCGTGAAATAATTGGTTTAGAGAAATCAGATAAAGTTATCTCGGATTTAAGTATCTATGGTAAGATTAAAGGTAAATTGCCAGAGGAATTAATCAGCCAATTATATTTGGCAGATGTTAATTTTGTTTGGGATAAGGAGAGAAATGCCTATGTTTCAAAAGGTAAAATTGGTATCGCTAATTTGATGAAGAATCAAATTTTCAAACAAGTGGATGGGCAGATTGCTATTTACAAAAGACCAACTGGCGATGAGATAAGTATAGCACTGAAATTAGATGAAAATAACTTCTATTTCTTCAATTATAAAAGAGGGCTTTTTCAAACTTTTTCAACGAATGAAGATTTTAATAACGTAATTTTGGAAACCAAAAAGGATAAAACTAAGTTTAACGCCCCAAAAGGTAAAGAAGATTTTCAGTTTATGCTTGGCAGCAAAACAAAAGCAATTGCTTTTATGAGAGACTTTGAGTAGGCCTAGAAAAAAGATTAATGATGAATGAAATTTTTGAGATAAACAATATATTAGCCATTGTTTTGGCCTATCTGATAGGTTCTATTCCCTCTGCTATTTGGGTGAGTAAATGGTTTTTTGGTATAGATGTCCGAGACTATGGTAGTAAAAATGCTGGTGCTACTAATACCTTCAGGGTGATTGGAAAAAAAGCAGGGTTTCCTGTTTTGTTTTTCGATATTTTGAAAGGATGGGCTTCGGTTACCTTTTTAAGCATGATGTCTTCTTTTGAGGTTGGTACTAATCAACATATCAACTTACAACTAGGAATTGGCCTTGCAGCAGTATTTGGACATGTGTATCCAATTTATGAGAAATTTAAAGGAGGTAAAGGTGTTGCAACTTTATTGGGGATTGTATTAGCCATTAATTTCCCAGCAGCGGGTGTTAGTTTTATTCTTTTCCTTTTAACTTATGTAATTAGTCAATATGTTTCATTAGGTGCGATAACTGCCGCATTCTTTTTTCCTTTTGTTACTGTTTTTGTGTTCAAAGCAACCTCTCCATCTTTAATTTATTTTTCTGTTGTGATTTCTTTTTTAGTGATTTTTACACATAGAAAAAACATTATCAGGCTGTTAAATAGAGAGGAAAGTAAAATGCCTTTAAATTTTAAAAACAAGAAATAATTGAACCATAAAAGTTCTCGATTGTAATAACTTTCGAAGCATTTGACCTCTGAAAAAAATAATCTACATAGCGCTATTTACCTTATTTGCTCTTCCAGCAATTTTTGGTCAACAAAATTTTAAGGATGAGGATGATAAGATAAAGTATGCCAATAAAATTTTTGATGAAGAAAAGTATAATGAAGCATATACTTACTTTTTACAACTCCTACCTAATAATAGACTAGACCCAGAGATAAATTTTAGATATGGTACTTGTTTGCTTCTGACAGGTGACAATAAGAATGAAGCATTGCCTTATTTAAATTTTGCAGCTTCTAAAAATGCAGACCCGAGAGTTTATTTTTTCTTAGGAAAAGCTTATCATTTACTATATAAATTCGGTGAAGCTCAAAAACACTATCAAACTTTCAAAGCGAAAGGAGATGCAGATGATTTGAAAAAATATCAGGTAGATCTTCATATCCGAATGGCACAGAATGGTAAGAAATTATTGAATAACCTTACGGAATTGGTCGTAAATGACAAGGTTGAAACATCTTTAGAAAAGTTCCCTTATTCGTATGATCTGGCCGATATGGGCGGAAGAATAATTATTTCAGAAGAATTTCAATCTAAATATGATAGTAAAGTTGGCTTTAGATCCATGACTTATATTCCGCCAATTGGGACGGGAAATGATGTTATTTTTTATGCTAGTTATGGAAAAGATGGTAAAAAAGGATTAGACCTTTATTCTATTAAAAGGTTGCCCAATGGGGATTGGGGAGAATCTCAAATTTTACCACCTCACATTAATACAGAATTTGACGATGCATACGGGTACCTTCACCCTTCTAAAACTACATTTTACTTTTGTTCCAAAGGACATAATAGTATGGGAGGATATGATGTGTTTAAATGTAGTTATGATTTACAGAGCAACACTTTTGGACCTCCTGTAAATTTGGATTACAAAATCAATACTCCTGATGATGAGTTGATGTACATTGTTGATGCGGAAGAAGAAAATGCATATTTTGCTTCAACTCGTGCTACCAAATGTGGCTTAATTGATGTTTATAAAGTTAGGGTGGAAACTTTCCCGATAATCAATGTGCTTCTTGCTGGTAATTTTGACAATAAAATTAATAGCGATGATATTGCCACTATAAAAATTCAGGATACTCGAAATGATGAAATAATAGGGATTTATAATCCTGGTAAGGATGGAAAGTATACTATTATTCTTCCTAAAAGTGGAAATTATAATTTTATCGTAGAAACAGAAAAAAGTGAAAAAATTCACACAAGCCCAGTAATTATACCTCCTCAAAAAGAGTTTCGTCCACTGAAACAAAAAATTATCTTGACCAATGAAGGAGGTGCGGAAAAACTGATTATTCAAAACTTATTTGACGAAGAATTTGACGAAGAAGAAAGAGAAAAATTGCTTGCTGAAGCCATGCAAATTCTTGCAGACCCAGATGTTAATGCTGATGAATTTACAGATGTCATAACCAATGTTGATGTTGATTCTGTGCTTGATGGATCAAATGTAAGATTGGAAGATTTGGTTGAAATGAGTAAGACCATGTACGAAGATGCTCAAGCCGAGGCAGACGCATTACATGAAAGAATGGAGGCAGCATTTTCTGTGGCAAATGCAAAAAGTAAAGAAGCTTCTGAAAATGCTAAAAACGCAGAAGAATTATTGAATACATTGGATGAGATTGATAATCCAATGGAGCGTCAGCAGCAAGCAAGTCTAGCTAAAGAATTAAATGCTAAAGCAAAAGATCAGTATCTTCAGGCTACTACAGCATTTAATTTAGGAAATAGTCTGAAAGCCCAACAGGAAAAGTCACAAGAAGAAGCGGATGAAAGTAAATTGACTTATGAAAGTATCCAAGCTGCAGTTGCTGAAGAAGATCACGAAAAGGCATTCACTCAATTAAACAATCTTAAAGAAAGATTGGAAAATATCATATCTTCTGGTGTAGATACGGAGTCACAAAGCGAAAGCATCGCTGCCAAAGCTAAGGAAACAAAAGAGGCGGCTCTAAAAGAGTTAGCTAATGCAAAGGAGTACAGAAAGGAAGAAGAGGCTTTAAATCTTAGGTTGAACAACTTAAACAGAGAGTATGAAAAATCTTCTAATAAAGATAAGCCTAGCGTTCAGATTCAAATTGATGAAATAAAAGATCAGGTGGCAATCAATGCTAAGTGGGCAGAAGAAGCTTATGCCAAAGCTGAAAAATTAGATAAGGAGGCAGATGCATTAAGTCATCAAGCGCAGTTATTGGAAGACTTAGCATATGATTTAGATAATGAAGGAAGTGGTAACTTGACGGAGGACGAGAAAAGTGCTTTAGCGACTTTTATGAATGATAATAGTATTGAAAGTGAAATTGATAACACTGATAATGCTTTAAATAATTTGAATAACACAACAGATTTAACTGATAACACGGATAATGCTGACGTAACTGATAACAATAACACAACAGATTTAACGGATAACACAGATAATGCTGACGTAACTGATAACAGTAA
>JBFHGR010000075.1:0-17411 GCA_041583015.1 Parvicella sp.
AAACTGGAATTTTTGGGAACTCATCAGCATTAAATCCACTTAAAGCATATTTACCATAATCAGATGAAATCTCAATACTCAAGTTTTCATTGATAGTAAATGTCAAAGGATGATCAGGGAAAGTTTTTAAAATATCCAACAATAGTTTAGCAGGAACAGCAATACTTCCTTCATCTTTTGATTGAACCTCAATATCTGTGGTCATTGTTGATTCCAAATCAGAAGCAGCAATAGATAATGAGTTTTTGCCAATTGCAAAAAGAAAATTATCCAATATAGGTAATGTATTTGAACTGTTTAAAACTCCTCCGACTGCTTGAAGTGCTTTAAGTAATGTGGTACTTGATACTATAAAATTCATCTCTAATCCTCAATTTATTAAGTGGACAAATATAATTCAATTGACCATTTATATAATTCTGAAAGGGGAGTATAATGTTAATAGTTTTCAACAATCTATTAGAAATAAATGAAATTTATTCACACCGTCATCCAAATGTCCATGATGCTACTTAAAACGAGACTAATCAGTAAAGTGGAGTTAGGATTTAGTAATTCTTCCTCCAGAGTAGAAATACTTTTTGTAATAAGACTCAGATAGGTTGTTGATCATAACACCTCTACTCACTGATGCATGGACAAAGTACCCATTCTGTAGATATATGCCAATGTGAGAAATTTGAGATTTATTTATTTTGAAAAATACAAGATCTCCTTCAAAAAGTTCTTCTTTTGCAATGGTCTCACATTTTTTGTAGATATCTCTCGAACTTCCTTTTAGTTTGAAATCAAATGCTTCCATAAAGACTGCCTTGGTGAAGCCACTGCAGTCAATTCCTTTTTTTGATGAGCCTGCATATTTATACGGTGTGCCAAGCCAATCATATAATGATTGGTATAATGGTATGTATGCGCATGAATCAATGTCGAGACCTGCTTCACATATTTTATCAGTTTTCTCCACAAGAATTGTTGATCTTGAAACTTCCTGTGAATAGAAAATGGTTCCTGACAATAGGAAAAATATGAAGGCTAGTTTTTTCACCGTGCAAATGTATATTATTTTTAATAACCGCTTAATTTAGGGATGTTAAAAAATGTTAGCATAAAAAAAGGCGCTATAAAAGCGCCTTAAATGTAATGAGTGTAATTGGTTAAACTTTCAAAATCCAATTGAATTTATCTTCAACTTTTCCAGTCTTATAATCATCTAAATAAGCAAGTACTTTGTTTGAAAAGTCTCTACCTTCCACTGCAGGTAAATCGTATGTAACTCCTTCATGATGAATAGCACTTATTTGAGCAATTGTAGCAGCAGTACCAGCACCAAATGCTTCTGTCATTCTACCTTCTTTCATTGCGTTTACAACTTCTTCAACAGAAATTTTTCTTTCTTCCACCTCATACCCCCAATCTCTAGCAATGTCTACAACACTTCTTCTTGTAATTCCGGCCAAAATTGTATCACTTGAAGCAGGAGTTATGATTTTCCCATCAATTACAAAAAGTACATTCATTGTTCCAGATTCCTCAATGTATTTATGCTCACGAGCATCTGTCCAAATCAATTGTCGGAAACCTTCTTCTTGACCTTTCAATGCTGGGTATAATGAACCTGCATAATTACCGCCTGCTTTAGCAAATCCAGTTCCTCCCTCCACAGCTCTGCTGAAATGAGTTTCTATTTTAACTTTTACAGGTTCCGAATAATAAGCGCCAACAGGGCAAGTGAAAATGATAAATTTGTATGTGTCAGACGGTCTGATACCTACATAAGGATCCATTGCTATCATGAATGGACGAATGTATAATGAGTAGCCACTTTTTTCAGGAACCCACGCTCTATCAATATCTAATAATGCACGTAATGCGTCAATAAACATTGGAACGGGAACTTTTGGCATACACATTCTTTCTGCCGAAATATTAAATCTTTTGGCGTTTTCTTCAGGTCTGAATAACATTATCTCACCGTCTGCTGTCTTTGTCGCTTTCATCCCTTCAAAGAAGGTTTGTCCATAATGTAAAATAGAAGTGGCAGGAGACATTTGCAAATCTTTAAATTCAGAAATTTCCGCATTTTGCCATTTACCATCCTTGTAATCCATTACAAACATGTGATCTGAAAAGGTTCTTCCAAATTGTAGTTCATCCCATTTTACTTCAGAGATTTTGCTATTGTTTGTCTTAACAATATTGATGTTCAATGTTTCAGTATTCATTTTATTAAATTAGTTGTGTGTAGTTCAATTAATACTAGACTAATTAAGATGTCTACTTTAATTGTGTGCTGCAAAATTAGTATTAATTTAGAGGTTTGATGGATTTTGAACCAAAAAAAATATTAAAACAGTACTGGGGCTTTGATGCTTTTAGGTCTTCACAATTAGAAATTGTAACTTCTGTATTAAACGGTGAAGATACTTTAGCATTGCTACCTACGGGAGGAGGTAAGTCTATTTGCTTTCAGGTACCTGCAATGTGCAAGGAAGGTATTTGTATTGTTGTCTCTCCGTTGATTGCTTTAATGAAGGATCAAGTGGAAAATCTGAAAAAAAGAGGGGTTAAAGCATTGATGGTATATGCAGGAATGTCCAAAAAACAAATTGATTACACTTTGGATAATGCCGTTTATGGTGATTTTAAATTTTTATATGTATCACCTGAAAGGTTGAAAACTCCTTTGTTTGTCGCTAGATTGGCTAAGATGAAAGTGAATCTCATTGCTATTGATGAGGCGCATTGTATAAGTCAATGGGGGTATGATTTTAGACCTGCCTACTTGAATATTTCAGATTTAAGGACTTTGCTGCCTGATGTGCCTGTTCTTGCACTTACAGCCACTGCAACGCCTAAGGTGGTTAAGGATATTCAAGAAAAATTACTTTTCAAAAAGGAATTAGTCATTCGAAAAAGTTTTTATAGAGAAAACCTGAGGTATTTTGTGTTTAATGATGAGCGTAAATTGGATATCATTATGTCTATTATAAGGAAGCAGAAAGGTTCAGGAATTATTTATGTTCGAAGTAGAAATATGACAGTTGAATATGCTAACATGTTAAAGAATAATGGCGTGTCTGCTGATTTTTATCATGCTGGACTTTCTGTAGATATAAGGGAGAAGAAGCAACAACTCTGGATGCAGAACAAATATCAAGTTATATGTACTACCAATGCTTTCGGAATGGGGATAGATAAACCTGATGTTCGGTTTGTTATAAATGTAGATCTGCCAGATTCATTAGAAGCATATTTTCAAGAAGCGGGTAGAGGTGGACGTGATGGGAAAAAATCATTTGCCGTGTTACTTGCTAATAATGCAGATAAAGAAAATTTACTTAAACGTACTGCGCAAAGATTTCCCGAAATTGATATTGTAAGAAGGGTGTATGGTTTAATTTGTAATGAATTGAGATTAGCAATTGGTTCAGGTGAGATGGAAACCTACAAGACTGATTGGGATGTACTTAAAAAACACTCAACGTTTTCATTAAATGAAATCGTCCAATCTGCAAAGTTTTTGGAAAGAGCGGGATATTGGCAAATATCGGATACGGCAAGTACGAAATCTACATTAAAAATTATAGTTACACAAAATGTATTATATCCTATACAGGTTAGGTATCCTTTATACGATAGAGTTTTAAAAGTATTGTTAAGGAGTCATGCGGGACTTTTTGAAAGTTATGTCTCTATCAGAGAGAGTGAAATTGCTAAAAGAACAGAATTATCAACAAAAAAAGTAATTGAAATCTTAAATGAATTAGCCAAAATTCAAGTTGTTGATTATGATGAGCATCAAGAGAATTTAGCGATAACCTTCCTTAGACCGAGAGTTGATATGAAGCACGTTAGAATTCCAAAAGAGTTTTACGAAGGATTAAAAAATACAGCAATGTCTAACACCAATAGCATGATACACTATGCTTTTTCTGATCATTTATGCAGGTCTAGAATGTTGTTGAAATATTTTGGTGAAACGGCAACTGAAGATTGTGGAACTTGTGATTATTGCTTGAATAGAAAAAATGAAGTAACTTTAAATGATACTGAAATTCATAAAGTAAAAAGTAGAATAACAGATTTTTTAGAGCAAGAAAAAGAATCTTCAGTAATAACAATTGTTGATAAATTATCTAAAGAATTCAAAAGAGATAATGTTAAATTCGTCATCCAATGGATGATGGATAATGGCATAATTATGGTTAATACATCATCAAATATACAATTGACTTAATGAAACTATTCGGACTTGCATATATACTTTTAATCCTAACTACTTTTCATGCTCAAGAGAAGAATGTTAGCTATCTAGTACATAAAGGTGATTCTTTACTTGCTCAAGAAAACTGGAGTCAGTCGCGGTATTATTATGCATTAGCAAATAAACAATGCATGCAAACCGAATCTTGTACGTTTTTGATTTCTCAAACAATAAAAAGTAAAATTAACATAGTAGATTCTTTGGAGTCGTATAGGCATGAGGACGAATATTACAGGAATATGATCCTGACTGCTGATAGTCTGCTAGATGCTGGACAAGAAGTATATGCCATGAAGGCATTTGATGACGCAAGTACTTTATATCCTTCTTTGATTTACCCCAAAAATATGATAACTCATATTATAAACACTTCTGAAACAATACAGGAAAAGTTAATGGTGCTCCAGGCAAATCAGAAAAGACAACGATATAACGCAAGTTTTGAAGAAGCAAAAGCTTTAGAGGACCAAGGAGAGAAAATTGAAGCTTATTACAGATATCTTTCCATTGCTGAAGAATTTCATAATGATGAAACAGCAATACAAGCATCGGAAAGATTATATGTGTTAATAGAGAAAGATCTCAAAAACTTTGAAAATACCTTGAACAAAGGCAATGAGTATTATTTATCTGGAAAATACTCAAAGTCTAAAACATTTTTTGAAACTGCTTTAGATTTGAATGGTAAATGCGTGTTATGTGAACAAAGACTAAAATATTTAAATTATTACATTGAAATTCAGCAATCTAAAAAAGGAGATTACGAATTTCAAAAAAAGTTGGCCTTCCAAAATTATACTAGAGGAAAATACAATGATGCTTTTTTTCAATATGTAGCATTAAGTAAAAAAAATCCTACAGATGCCGAAGTATTAGACAAAATTGAAGAACTAGACCATATTCTTCAATCAGAATTGGACGAGAAAATAAAATCTTTTAATGCCGATTTATTACTCGAAAGAGCTAACGAGTTTTTTATGAATAAAGATTTTACTGGAGCAATAGAATTATACCTAAAACTAGAAGAAAGGTATATGGATGTTATTACCTACGGATCTTTTGTAGAGTTGAGAATATCAGAATGCTTACATGAAATAGAAGGCAATTAAGCCTCCAAAACTTTTGTGCATGTGGCAATTTGCTCTACAGCATAATCTATTTCCTCTTTTGTTGTATATCTACTAAATGAAAATCTAATAGCGTTACAATATTCACTTCCATCCAATGTTGCTAATACATGTGAGCCTTTGTTACTCCCAGAAGAACACGCACTCCCTCCAGAAGCGGCAACTCCGTTAATGTCCAAACTAAAAAGTAACATTGAATTGCTTTCAGAAAGTGGAAAACAAACATTTAATACTGTGTATAAACTTTTGCTAGGATCAGTTTCTCCATTTATTTTTGTGCCAGGTTCAACTTCTAGTAATCTTTGTATCATGTAGTCTTTCAATGCTTGCACATCTTTTTGATGATTTTCTATGTTCTCATAAGCAAGTTCCATTGCTTTAGCAAGTCCTACAATTCCATAAAGGTTTTCAGTCCCTCCTCTATGACCTCTTTCTTGTGAACCTCCACAAATCATTTGTTTCATAGCTAATGATTTATTTACATATAGAAATCCACATCCTTTAGGTCCATGGAATTTATGAGCGGCACACGTTATAAAGTCAATATCTAAATCTTTTAAATCAAACTTATAATGTCCCATAGTTTGAACGGTATCAGAATGAAATAGTGCATTGTACTTACGGCAAATATTGCTCACCTCCTTCAATGGAAGTAGGTTTCCTATTTCATTGTTTGCGTGCATCAATGAAACCATTGTTTTTACATCTTTTTGAAGTAATTCTTCTAGATGCGCTAGGTCCACACTTCCGTTGGGTTTTAGGTTTACAAAGACCAATTCAATACCTTCTAACTCTTTAATGCAATCTGCTGTGTGCCCCACGGCATGATGTTCTATAGTGGAAGTAATAATTCTTTTGATGCCATGATCCCTTACGCCACACCATAAAGCCATATTATCTGCTTCTGTACCTCCAGAAGTGAATATTATTTCTCCTGGTTCTGCATTTAGAAATCCAGCTATCTTCCTACGAGACAATTCAATAGCATTTTTTGTTTTTCTTCCAAATGAATGAGTAGAAGAGGGGTTTCCAAAATGCTCTTTCATATATGGCTCCATTGCTTCCCATACTTCTGGTGCCATTGGAGTTGTTGCTGCGTTGTCAAGATATACTTTCATCTATGATTGATTTTTTGCAAAAATAATATTAATCCTTGGAATAGGAGTTTATTAATATAAAGTCTTATTGTAAACCTAAAGTGATTATTCACTCCACTTTCTAATGCTTCTAACTGCCTTGGTCCATTTCTTATACTTGGCATGTGCTTCTTCTTCCTTCATAACTGTATGAAATACTTTTTCGGTTTTTCTTACTTTGGGTAGTTCATCGATGTTCCATAGTCCTTCTTTAATTCCTGCAAGGAATGCAACACCTAATGCTGTAGATTCTTTACACTCAGGCCTGTCAATATTTATTCTAAGTAAATCAGATTGAAACTGCATTAAGTAGTTGTTAGCGCAAGCGCCACCATCCACTTGAAGAGAAGTTATTGGGGTCTCAGCATCTTTGACCATAGCATCCAAAACATCCTTAGTTTGATATGCCAAAGAATCCAAAGTAGCTTTAGTAATTTCTGCAATTCCAGAATCTCTGGTTAATCCTAAAATACCTCCTCGAGCATACATATCCCAATATGGAGCTCCTAAACCAGCAAATGCGGGAACAACAAAAACTTCACTAGCGGGGTTTGCTTCTAACGCTAATTTTTCGGATGCTTCAGCTTGTTCAATAATTTGTAGGCCATCTCTTAACCATTGAATGGCAGATCCTGCTACAAAAACACTTCCTTCTATGGCGTATGTTATTTTGTCTCCAATTTTCCAAGCAATGGTGGTTAGCAATCCATGATTACTTGATATTTTATTCTCTCCTGTGTTCATTAACATAAAACAGCCTGTCCCATAAGTATTTTTGGCGGAGCCTTTTTCAAAACAACATTGACCAAATAGTGCGGCTTGCTGATCGCCTGCAACACCAGAAATTGGAATGCTCAGATTTCCTTTGGTATATGTGCCGAAGTCATCAGATGAAGATTTGACTTCAGGAAGACAGGATTCAGGTATGCCAAAAATAGAAAGGAGTTCAGAATCCCATTTTCCTGTATTGATGTTAAATAACAACGTTCTTGATGCGTTACTTGCATCTGTTACGTAGGATTTTTTATTGGTTAAATTCCAAATTAACCATGTGTCTACTGTTCCAAATAGTAAATCTCCTTTTTCAATACCTTGTCTTGCTTCTTTAACATTGTCAATTATCCATCTCATTTTACTTGCGGAAAAATAAGAATCTAATACCAGGCCAGTTTTATCCTTGATAGTTTCTGCATAGCCTTGTTCTTGTAATTCTCTACAATAGTTAGATGTTCTAGTATCTTGCCACACAATTGCATTGTAATAAGGAAGACCTGTAGTTTTACTCCAAGCAACCACTGTTTCTCTTTGGTTGGTTATACCAATAGTGCAAATTTCATTCGTATCTACATCAATACTTTCTATGACATTTTTTATAGTATGCAATTGGCTTTCTAATATTTCTAATGGATCATGCTCTACCCATCCTGATTTTGGGAAGATTTGAGTGAATTCTTTTTGTGAATTTTCTATGATTGTAGCATTTAAATCAAATAGAATAGTTCTTGAACTAGTTGTTCCTTGATCTATGCTTAGAATATATTTATTCATTTTTTTAAAATTTAATGGCAACCAATGCGTTTTGTCTTCGTCAAAGATGATAAGAAAACAATAATTAAGTATTATTTACTTAAGAAAAAATTAACAATTAAGACTTATTTAAAATTACTATAAAGTATTTTTGCGCCAATTATAAAATTATATGAAAAGATTATCAGCATTATTATTGTCAATTACCCTAACATTAAATGCATGGGCTACTCACGTGCCTGGAGGAAATATTACCTATGAATGTCTAGGGAATAATCAATATGCTATTACTTTAACATTGTTTGAAGATTGTGGTTCTGCTTTTGAATCTGCTGGAGCACAAACGGTTGATATTTCAAATGATTGTGGAATTGCAGGTTTGACAAGTGCCTCTTTGACGAATACGATTTATCGACAAGAGGTTTCTCAACTTTGTACAGGTCAAATTGGCCAATCAGAGTGTAACGGAGGAACACTTCCTGGCGTTTATATGCACCAATGGACAGGTGTTGTTACTTTACCTGCAGATTGTGATTCTTGGGTTTTTTCTTATAGTTCTTGTTGTAGAAATACGAGTTCAAATGCAACTAGTTCATCCGATAATTATTATTGGGAGTCAGTTTTAAATAGTTCTACTGCGCCATGTAACTCTTCTCCTGTGATTTCTGGACAGCCAATACCTTATAACTGTGTTAATCAACCAGTGGTTTATAATTTTGGTGTATTTGAACCAGATGGTAATACATTAGTTTATTCTTTAATACCTGCTTCAACTAGTGCCACAGGTACTGTTAGTTATTCGGCTGGTTTTTCAGGTGCGTCTCCAATTAATGGAATTGCGATAGACCCTAATACTGGTGAGATAACTTTTACACCAACTACAACTGGGAACTATATCGTTGCAGTTCTGATAGAAGAATTTGATGCTAATGGAAACTTAGTAGGTAGTGTAATTCAAGATTTTCAATTCGAAATTATTCCTTGTGCAGGAAATAATAACCCAACTCCACCTCCCGGTGGGATTGCAAATGTTACTGGTACAGGTTTAAGTACAGGTGGTAATAATATTCAAATGTGTGAAGGTGATAACATTTGTTTTGATGTGACATTTGATGATGATGCAACAGATTCTGTCTATTTATCTTCTAATATAACAACCTTGTTTCCTGGTGGAACGTTTACACAGACTTCGTGGATTGGCACAGCTACAGCAACGATTTGTTTTACTGTTCAGTCTGGAGCAAATCCTTTCTCAGCAATAAATGTGAATGCAATGGACAACGCATGTCCTGTTGTAGGGGTGAGTTCTATGTCTATTGGAGTTACAGTGGTCTCAAGTACCTATGCTGGAGCGGATGAGACAATTTGTTTAGGAAATGGTGTTCAATTAAATGCTAATGGTGGGTCAAACTTTAATTGGACTTTAATTTCTGGAGATCCGATTACAGCGGCTAGTTTTAGTTGTACCAACTGTGCTAATCCAATAGCAAATCCATCTGTTACATCTGTCTATGAAGTAACTAGTAATCTTGCAGGTGGATGTACAAATACAGATGAAATTACTGTTACAGTAGTTCCAGACTTTAGTTATACCTTGACACAAAGCTCTACAACGTCTTGTTTAAATAGTGATATTCAATTGGATGTTGTGCCAGATGTGCCAGGAACTTATGCATATACTTGGTCGCCTGCAACATATTTAAGTAGCACTACAATTGCTAATCCTTTGATAACGCCTACATCTCCAGGGCCTATACAGTACGCTGTTGAAGTTGTAAGCCAAGCAGGTTGTGTCAAGAATGATACTATTGACTTAAATGTGGCGGCAGCATATAGTCCTGATGTAACTGTAACAACCAACCTTACCAATATAATGTGTGGAGATACCATATTTTTTGATACTGAATTAGGTGGCGGAGTACCGGTAACTTGTGGTCCAAGTGCTAATAATGTTTGTACTTCTGCTAGTTCAATTCAAACTTTAGGTTCAGGTACAACTAATATTAGCAATGCTCCTTCTCCATTTTATGGTTTCTATGAAGATAGTAGGGTGCAAATGATATTTTTAGCATCAGAATTAAATGCAGCTGGATTTGTGGGAGGAAAAATAACTGAACTATCTATTAATGTAACTTCTCAGAACACTTCAGACCCTTATGAATCATTTAATATAAAAATGGGATGCACATCAGCTACCTCAATGTCTACAGCCAATGGTTTTATAGCAGGTTTAACCACAGTTCATTCCGTAGGTTCTTATTATACGGTTGCTGGTTGGAACACATTTGTACTAAATACCGCTTATGAATGGGATGGTATTTCAAATTTAGTTGTGGAAATGTGTTATGATAATCCAGATTGGTCTTCAACAGATCAAGTTGCTCAATCAACTACAGCAGGTAACTTGACTTTGTATGAATATACGGATGGTGCAAGTGGGTGCTCATTAAGCGGAACTTCATTTAATTATTCTGTAAGTACTAATCGTCCAAGTCTAAGATTTAAAACTTGTCCTACAATTCCAGATCCAGCGAATTATTCGTTTGATTGGACGCCAACAGGAGCAGGATTGAGTAGTATGACTGCTCAAAACCCTTATGCATTACCACAAGTTACTACAGATTTCCAATTGGTTGTTACCGATTTAAATGGAGGATGTACTGATACAGTGATAACTCATATTGATGTTTTATGTGATACTTGTCAAGCTCCTATTCCTGCTCTTACTGATGTAACTTGTTTTGGTGGAAACGATGGCTCAATTGTAGCAACACCTTATGGTATTGATGGCCCTCCATTTGATGTTAGATTACTTGATCCAGTTTCACTTGCTGTGCTACAACAAGATGCTGCAGTTGTTACAAATACTACATTCTCAGGATTGACTGCGGGTAATTACATTGTTAGATCATATGATACTACTGGATGTTGGGCAGATACTTTAGTGGCAATAAATGAGCCTCCAATGATGATGCTGACGACAACGCCAGATACAATAATTTGTATTGGAGGTACTGCTGTATTGAGCGCTAATGCAGTAGGTGGAAATAACAATACTTATACTTATAATTGGTCAGGCTTAGCAGGTACTACTAGTACTCAAAATGTTTCGCCAACGGTTGTAAGTTCATACGATGTATATGCTTTAGATCCTTTGGGCTGTTCTTCCGATACTTTAACAATTGATGTAAATTTATATCCGCCTATTCTTACAACAATTGGGCTGGCTGATACAGTTTGTCCTGGTTTTTCCGGAGTAGTTAGTGTGCAAGCAAATGGAGGATATGGTGGTGTATATAGCTATACTTGGTCTGACGCTGCAGGTAACATTGTTGGAAATCAAAATACAGCTTCTGTTACACCATTGGCTTCTCCTTCTACTTATTATGTTATTGTGACGGACGCTTGTGAAACTCCAGCAACAATAGATAGTTTGAATGTTTATTGGTATGATGAGCCACAACCTTCGTTTACAGCAGATGTTTTAAATGGCTGTTATCCTGTTGAGGTTAATTTTACAAATACAACTGACCCTAATATGGTAGATCAATGTTTTTGGAACTTTGGTAACGGTGAGACGTCAAATGTGTGTGGAATTCAAAATGTTATTTATGACGGAGTAGGAACTTATGATGTGACTTTGTCAGTAACGAGTGCAGAAGGATGTGAAGTTGATACTACTTATATAGCTTATATAGAGTCTTATGACTATCCGGATGCAGATTTTGGAATTTTCCCTAATCCTATTAATGTACTAGCACCGACTACTACGATGTATGATTCTTCTTCATCAGATGTAACTTCTTTTGAATGGAATTTTGGAGAGAATGGAATATTAGGAAATTCTAATATCCAAAATCCAGAATTTACCTTCCCTGATTTGGAGCCAGCAAATTATGATGTTGAATTAATAGTGACTAATCAGAATGGATGTACAGACACAACGGTAAATGTTGTCGTTGTGAATGGCGTTTATAACTTCTATGTACCAACTGGATTTTCTCCTAATGGTGATGGTGTAAATGATTACTTCTATCCACAAGGAGAAGGTGTTGATGTGTTAGATTACGAGATGTTAATTTTTGATAGATGGGGTAATATTGTTTTTCAAACAACCGATACTTCTAAACAATGGGATGGAACTAAAGGAGGAATGTATGCGCCAGAAGGAGTATATGTTTGGAAAATATATACAACAGATCAATATACTGGTACAGAATATGAAAATATTGGTAATGTAACCATCGTAAGATAAATTGTATTTATAGTCTTTCAAAAGAGTCACTTTTAAAGTGGCTCTTTTTTTTTGGAATGATATTCGTATAGTAAATAGAGAAGATTAACAATGAATGACATTTCAAAAAAAAATTATAACTTTGTTGTGGTCATTCAAGAATTAAAATGACATATATTATGATGATAAAAAACATAGCAATTTTAGGGGTCACTGTACTTACAAGTTTAATGTCTTACGGACAAGATGATAAAAACCTAGTTCAAAACCCAAGTTTTGAGGCAGAGAAAGGAAAATTAAAAAAGTTAAATCAAATTAATGTAGCTGTAGAGTGGAGTAGCCCAACAGGTTTGCGAGCTGATTTGTTTTCTACAGATAAGGATCAACCTTGTTCTGCACCAGAGAATATCTATGGAAAAGAATCTCCATATGATGGGTCTAGATATGCAGGAATTGTGATGTATAGTTACAATAATAAAGCACCAAGAACATATTTACAATCAAAACTTATAGCACCTCTTAGAAAGGATGTAGAATATTGTATAAAGTTTTATGTAAGTTTAGCAGATTTGTCGAAATATGCAGTTAATAATTTTGGAATGTTCTTTTCAAAAGATGGATTAGAAGTAGAGGGTAAGGCTGATATTATTTTTGATAAAGAAAAAGATAAAGAGTTTATTGCTTTAAATAGTGACAATAAGGTGTATAATGCAAGGTATAATTGGGAACCTATTTGTGCTACATATAAAGCTTCTGGTAAAGAACAATTTATAACAATTGGAAATTTCTACAACAATAAAGAGACGAAATACGAGAAGTTGAAGAAATTAGCGAGTATGAGAGCTACTCAAATTCCTACAGCATATTACTATATTGATCAAATAGAGGTATTTATTATGGAAGACCCTGCAGAGTGTGCATGTAATAATGCTCAAAATACTCCCGTGGAGTCTGTTGTTTACAACAAGGAGACAGCAAGTGAAGATGGATTTACAATTGAAGAACAAGTAAAATTGGCAACGGTATATTTTGATATTCAGAAATCTAAATTGGAGCCAAACATGCAAAAAGACATGGATGTTTTAGCTGGGTCACTTAAAGCTAATCCTGAGTATAATATTGTCCTTCACGGACATTTAGATGCTGAAGAAGGTAGCGCCTTGAGAAAGGATCCAGAAAATGCAGCTGTTTTAGATTTGGACCTTAAAAGAGCAAACACTGTGAGAGATTATTTAATTGAGAAAGGTGTTGATGCTTCTAGGATTTCTGTAAAAGCTTATAAAGATAAAGAGCAGGTTGGAATCGGATCTACAACACTAGACCACGCTAAAAATAGAAGGGTTGAGTTTACTTTGGTTAAATAGACTTCTGTTAATTTTATTATTTACTACGAAAGCCTTTTCTAACGAGAAGGCTTTTTCGCAATCATATATTTCCAATGGAGATTTTGAGATAATTGGTGAATGTCCGAAATTTTGGTCTCAGAAAAGTTCTGATTTTAACTTAGATAATTGGTATTCACCGTCCAAAGCAACGCCTGATGTTTTTGCAAAGTGTAGTGAAAATTGTAATCACATAAAAAACTGGATGGATGAAAGTGTGCCATTTAGTAGTGAAAATTATGTAGGATTAATTATACAGCAACAATCAAAGAACTATTCGGAATACATTCAGACTGAATTAAATTTAAATTTAGAATCAGGAAGATATTATCGTGTAAAGATGGATCTTTATTGGCCTAAAAAATCTGACGGGAGACCAGTGAGTATAGAAGTACTTCTATCAGCGTCAAAGATTTATTCTAAAAAGGAAAAGTTTATTGATGCTGCTCATGCTATCAAAACAAAATTTGATTTTGATTCGCTTCAGAAAGGTGAATGGCGTACCGTGGAATTTGAATTTAAGGCATCTGGACAAGAGAAGTATTTAACCATTGGTAAATTTAATCATGAAGAAGTTTTAAGAATGTCTTCATCAGGGAATTATAATTATTGTTACTATTTTGTGGATAATGTAGATCTATTCCCATCAGATTACTATGCTAGTTCCAATAGTAGCATCATGCCCAATTCTATTAGTAGTTTTGAGTATTTGGATGATGTGACTGAAATCCATGTTCCTAGCAATTGTACATGTTGGAATTGTCAAATTTTAAATGGTAAAGTAGATAAAGATGTTTCAACATTGGAGGCATTATCAGATTTTCATTTGAGAAAAGGATTGCGTGTAGATTTAAATAAAGTTATTTTTGATTATCAAAATGGCGAAATGATTGCTACTTCAAATTCTGAATTGAATAGATTATTATTTGTTTTAGAGGAACAACCTGAGGCTGAATTAAGATTTATTATTTACACCTATGATCGAAATGAAAATGGAAAAGAAATAGCTAAAGAGTCTGCTTTAACTATTTATCGATATTTAAAAGATAAAGGGTTGAGTAATAGTTTTTCCTATATTCACGCTGTAAAAGAAAGTTTAAGTCAAAAAGATGGTGTTCCTAGAGATAGGAATATTGAAATGTTTGTAGTCAATAATAACTAAAAATTACACATTGGAAAATTTAGAGGGAGTAAAAGGTAATAAAAAAGTGATGAACGCTTGGGCGTTTTATGATTGGGCAAATTCGGTTTATCCACTCGTGATAACAACAGCTATTTTTCCATTGTTTTACGAAGGGTTAACGACTACAACCATTGGAGGAGTTGAGTCTGATAAGGTGATTTTTTTCGGGTTTGAAATGATTAATACAGCGTTGATTACAATTATTAGTGCTGTATATTTCCTATTTATAGTGGTTTTTATGCCAATACTCACGGGGATTGCTGATGCTTCTGGAAACAAAAAAGCATTTATGCGCTTTTTTGCATACCTAGGTTCATTCAGTTGTATGACATTAGCATTTTTTGATAAAGACTATTTAGAATTAAGTGTACTCTCTTATATTTTTGCAGGAATTGGATTTTGGAGTAGTTTGGTGTTTTATAATTCATATTTACCAGATATTGCAGAGGAAAAAGACCACGATAAACTGTCGGCTAAAGGCTTTTCTCTAGGTTATTTAGGTAGTGCTTTACTTTTAATTATTTGTTTAATCCTTGTAATGTCTGCTCCAGATGAACAAAAGGGCTTTATGTCGAGGATGAGTTTTGTACTAACTGGAGTATGGTGGTTTGGTTTTAGTCATGTTACATTTGCCAGACTACCACATCGAAAATCTGACCTGCAGTTTAATGCAAGTGTTTTTAAGAATGGATTTCTAGAAATAAAAAAAGTATTCCAACAAGTACGAAGAATACCAGCTTTAAAAAAGTACTTGGCTTCATTTTTTGTATACAGTATGGCTGTACAAACCATCATGTTGGTAGCAACCTATTTTGGAGCCAAAGAAGTGAACTGGCCAGATGAAGAATCTGCTACTACAGGTTTGATAATAAGTGTATTATTAATTCAGTTAATCGCAATACCAGGAGCTATTGGGTTATCCAGGTTGTCTGGTATTATTGGTAATATAAAAGCGTTGGGAGTTGTATTAGTACTTTGGATAATAATATGTCTGAGTGCGCTGATAGTTACAGAACCAATTCATTTCTACATCATAGCAGGTTGTGTAGGTTTGGTTATGGGAGGAATACAGTCTTTGTCAAGAAGTACTTTTTCTAAATTAATTCCTGAAGGGACAAAAGATACTGCAAGTTTCTTTTCTTTCTATGATATATCGGAGAAACTAGGAATTGTAATTGGAATGTTCTCATATGGATTTATAGAACAACTTACTGGAAGTATGCGTAATTCTATTGTTGCGCTTGTGGTATTTTTTGTGATAGGTTTACTGTTGTTGTTTAGAGTTCCGCAGGATAAGTTAGACCATGATGAGATTTTAGATATTAATGATTAATTTTGCTCAAAATTATAGAGAATGTCTGAACAAATATATGATATCGCAATTGTAGGAGGTGGGATTGTTGGAGCGGCTACAATGTATAAAATTCAAAAAGCTTATCCTTCGCTAAAAATTTTACTAATTGAAAAAGAGCAAAGTTTTGCTAATCACCAAACAGGTAATAACTCAGGCGTAATTCACTCTGGTTTATATTATACACCAGGTTCTTTAAAAGCAAAAAATTGTGTTCAAGGCAGGCATGAGATTGTAGCATTTGCAAAAGAGCATAATGTGGCACATGATGTTTGTGGGAAGGTTGTTGTTGCCACTAAAGAAAGTGAATTACCTTTTATGGAGAAGATTTTCAATAACGGTATTGCAAATAATACGGAAGGAATTGAGAAAATCTCAGGAGATCAAATTAAGGATTTTGAACCTCATGTAGAAGGAATAGGTGGTATATGGGTGCCATGTACAGGTATTATTGATTATAGAGGTGCTACTGAAAAAATGATTGAAGTAGCAGTTAGTATTGGTTCGGAAAGTAAAGCATTGCTGGGTACACAGGCAATTGGTTTTGAGCATTCAGAGGCATACAATACTATAGAAACAACCAAAGGAAATTTTAAAGCAAAGAAAACAATTTTCTGTGGCGGTCTTCAAGCAGATAGATTAGCTAAGAAAGATGGCGTAAAGATAAAAGAGAAGGTAGTAGGGTTTAGAGGTGATTATTATGAATTAACAGATGAAGCTAAACATAAAGTAAAAAACTTAATTTACCCAGTGCCTAATCCAGAGTTCCCATTCTTAGGTGTTCACTTTACGCGAATGACCAATGGAGAAATAGAATGTGGACCAAATGCAGTCTTTACATTCAAAAGAGAAGGATACGGTAAGACTGATTTTAACATCCGTGATACTGCAAGTGCACTGTCTTATGGTGGGACTTGGAAGTTGTTTTTCAAAAACATGAGTTTTGGAATTAATGAATACCGGAGAGCTTTTTCTAAAAAATTGTTTTTAAATACGTTACAAGAGTTAATTCCATCCTTGACTATGGAAGACATTAAGCCTGGTAGAGCAGGAGTAAGAGCACTCTTATTAGGTGAAGATGGTGATACAAGAGATGATTTTAGAATTGAATACTCGCAGAATAGTATACATGTTTTAAATGCACCTTCACCAGCGGCAACCGCTTCCTTAGCAATAGGTGATGAAATAAGGGAAATGGCAGAAAAAC